>NZ_JBRJHG010000010.1:0-171742 GCF_053628895.1 Marinobacter sp. MBR-105
AGGGCATAGTAGGTTCGCCCGTGAACCGAAGGCCCGAACAGAGACAGGAGTCGAGAGTCCGTGCAGGGAAACGGGATGGCATCCGCAAAGCAGCTAGCGCTGCCCCTGGAGTCTCCAGGGGATGAACCCGTTGCCGGAAACCGGGAAGACTCGCACTCCGTTCAACCCTCACCGTGGATGGCGCGTGTGTTGAGCAGGGACAACCTCAATCGCGCCCTGAAACAGGTTCGACGTAACAAGGGAGCGCCGGGCATCGACGGCATGACCGTGGATGAGTTGCCGGATTATCTGCGCCAACACTGGCCCGAGATCCGGCAGCAACTGCTCCAGCAGACCTACCGACCCAAACCGGTCCGGCGGGTCACCATCCCCAAAGCCAACGGCGGTTTCCGCCCTCTGGGCATCCCGACGGTGCTGGACCGCTTTATCCAGCAAGCAATCGCTCAGGTGATCCAGCAGGACTGGGAACCCCGCTTCCATCCACACAGCTACGGTTTTCGCCCGGGGCGTTCTGCCCATCAGGCAGTCCGATACGTACAGCATTGTGCTCGGGAAGGCCGCAACTGGGTAGTGGATCTGGACCTGGAAGCTTTCTTCGATCGGGTAAACCATGATCGCCTGATGGCACGTTTGAAACGGCATACGCCGGACAGGCCGCTGTTCAGGCTGATCAACTGGTATCTGAAGGCAGGCGTTCAGATCGACAATCGCAAAGCCCCGACACCCGAGGGCGTGCCGCAAGGCGGACCACTGTCTCCGGTGTTGGCGAATGTGGTGCTGGATGAACTGGATTGGGAGCTGGAGCGGCGCAACCTGCGCTTCGCCCGCTACGCGGATGACTGCCAGATCTACGTGGGCAGTCGCCGTGCAGGAGAGCGGGTGATGGTGAGTCTGACGCGCTTTATCGAGGACTCGCTGAGGCTCACAGTGAATACACGAAAGAGCGCGGTAGACCGGCCCTGGAAGCGAAGCTTCCTGGGCTTCACCCTCAGCCGGAAAGGACAGCGATTGAAGGTGGCTGCCAAAGCCATCACTAAGTTGAAATCCCAGATCCGGATACTGAGCCGCCGAACACGGGGCCACTCACTGGCCCAGGTGATCGCAGATCTGAAAGAGACCCTGCTTGGTTGGAAAGCGTACTTCGACGCAGCCGAAGTGCTGAGCCCGCTGCGGGACCTGGACAAGTGGATAAGGCGGAGAATGAGAAGTTACGTGTGGAAGCAATGGGGCCGAAGGGGGTATCGTGAGCTGAGAAAGCGGGGTGTCCCGGTCAGATTGGCCTGGAACACCGCCAAATCGGCCCACGGCCCGTGGCGGTTGAGTCACTCGCCGGCCCTGCGGGAAGCCCTACCGGCCCGGTTGTTCCGGAGCTATGGGCTGCCGGAACTGGCAGTGCGGTAACGGGTTGAATCAAGTCACTGAATCGCCGTGGTACGTGATCCGTATGCCCGGTGATGTGGGAGGAGGGGCATCGTGAGGTGCCTCCCTATCCCGATTAAATTCAGGGAGGAGTCGCAAACATGGAGAAAGTTGTCACCGGCCTGTTTTTGGTGTATGCAGCGTTCCAGCCATCGCTGCAAACACTGGCAATCATCGCAGGCCTGGTCAGCGTTGTGTCCTTCATCGCTATTGCGTGGTCTGTCGGCGGGTACAATGAGTCTGTCCGTAAGGTTGTTATCGCAGACATTGTTGCCATCGTCGCGCTCATTGGTGCAGGGATTATCCGTGTCGTCAGCCGCAACTTAATTTAACCAGTCAATCAAGTTCGTTCCGGCCTGCTGCCTCCACCGGACGCCCCTGTCGGGCCGCTGAATATTGGTGTTATGAGTGATTTTCTATGAATGTGACAAGGAAGCCTGTTCATATATTTTTTATCGAGCACTTGCTGTATTCGGTGTATCTGTTCATTTGGCTGGTGTTGGCGGTTTTTGTCATACCAAAGTTGTTGGTCCGTTACGCCAGTGTCGTGCCGCCAGAGGTCGCAATTTGGGTTTTGCCAGCGTTCACGATGATCCCAATAGTTGCAGTTCTATATTTTTGGTTTCCTTATAGTGCGGTTCGGCTTTGGGTCGCTGCTGGTAATCACAATGATGGGATCGGGCAGTATGCGTGGCGTGTGTATGCTGCTGCTATCTTCGTAGTGTTCGGTTTTCTCGGGGTGATGACGGTGTTTTCTGCCGGCGATTTTTTTGAGCTCTTCCAGGCGCCCCACACGGGCTAAGCAGTGGGCATTCAATCATACAAGCCGCTCAATGGTGACGCTGCAGGCGGCGAACATTAGCGGAGCGTTATGTGCGCAAGATGGAACTGGCAAGGCCCCACTTCAGTAGACACCTTCTATAAATAGGGTAGCCCCTGACACGAAGGTGCTCGATGAACCACGGAGGTATTGTATGGAAATCAAGTGCATTTCAGGTTTTGCGTCCATAACCAAAGACCCTGCGGCAAGTGCGTCTCTGTATGAGGATGCGCTGGGCCTGCCGCTGGAGAAGATGGACGACTACCGTTTCATGGATAAATTCCCCGGAGCGAATCATTTCGGAATATGGCCCCTTTCTATGGCAGCTAACTCCTGTTTTGGCCAGGAGGAATGGCCCGACCATATTCCTGAGCCTACGGCTACCATTGAATTTGAGTTGGCGGATGCAGCGGCTGTAGAGGCGGCAGTGCAAGAGATGAAGGAATGGGGACAGGAATTCGTTCATGAAACCCGCACTGAACCCTGGGGGCAGACAGTGGCACGGTTTATGAGCCCCGAGGGTGTGTTGGTTGGCCTGAGTTATGCGCCATGGCTTCATGAATAAGCGCCAGACTGTAGCGTCCACGCGGAAGGCTATTCCGCTGATGCTCCAACGCCAACCGGTTACGCCGGATAATTTAAATGGTAGGGAAACTCGCATGATCAATAAGGCAGTTCTAATTCTTTTATTTCTACTATCAGGATCAGCTCTCGCTGAAGGAAAACCACCTGAGCTTTGGTCATGGTTTAAAGATCTGAACAAATCCAAAGAGGCTTGTGAGATACAAAGCTCGTATGCCCTGCAAGTCCTGGGTCTGGAGAATCAGGTTGAGAATGAATATGGAATATACGGGAACGTAAAGTCGAACCGTGTTGTGGTTAAATGTATAGAAATATCGCCTAATCAAAGCAAGCTCATGGTTGCGGTTGCCGGCTACAACAGGGATTCGGTTGAGCTTGTGAGAAATAAAATTATTGATTCAATTCAGTAGGATATAGCCTTTTCAGGGCTAGACATCGCGACGCCTGTGGCATTGAGGCTTCGCCTTCAGTTCTAAAGACAGGGATCAGTCCATGAACCAGGAAGCTTTGATAAAAGTACGAGAAAACTGGTACTCAGCGTTTTTCTCGGGTGACGTTGAGCACCTTGCTCGGGTCCAGGCAGACGGTTTCACCGTCACTACCGAGCGAGGTGTCCAGTCCAAGAAATCCCAGATCGACGCGATCTCCTCAGCCAAGCGCAATGGAAACTGGTTTCCCCAAGGCGGACAAAAACACGATACGGAGTTAACCATCCAGGACTCTGATGGCGGCGCCATAGTCACTGGTCAGGGGTACACAACTTCTGGTCAATCCCAAGGGCCGGTAGTCGCGTTCTCCGAGACCTGGGAGTGGGATGGTGCTGCTTGGCGGGTTGTCAGTCTGAGCTACAGCGCAGCCAGGAACTAAAATCAACAAGGCAGGCCGCAGCGGCCCTTACTCTTCGGGCCTATGGCTGCGCACTCAGCATCGGCCCCGATTGAACGTTCTGGCCTTCCGTTGCCAGATCGACAACGCGGTTACGTCCCTGTTTTTTGGCGGCGTACAGCGCGTTGTCCGCACGGTGCAGCACGGCACTCCACTCGCGGTCACTGGAATCGTAGTGAGCCACTCCGAAACTGGCCGAGAGCGTTAAACAGACATCATCACCAATCGTGATCTGAGTGTCTGCCGTTTTGGCTCTGAGTTTCTCCGCCACCTCTAACCCCTGCTCGGTGTCTTTACCAGGCAACAACAGAACAAATTCTTCGCCCCCGAAACGCGCCACCACGTCATGCTTTCGTATGTGCTCTTTGAGCGTATTGGCAAAGCGCCTCAATACCTCATCGCCTACATGATGGCCGTACTGATCATTCACTCTCTTAAAGTGATCCAGGTCGCACATGATAATGGCGAAAGGTGCACCTGAACGCTGCGCTCGGCTGAACTCAATGTCACAACATTCGTCGAATGCCCGCCTGTTGTAGAGCCCCGTTAAAGGATCAATTCTGGCGATTTCGGAGAGTTCATCCTGCAATTCACCGGAAGCCATCCATATCGTGCAGAAGGACGATAAAATAACCAAAAACTCTCCCGCAACAATCGCCAATGCACTAAGCCACCCGGCGTTCATGAAATCTTCAGGCGGTACTTCGTAAAACGACCGAAAAAACCGGAAAATAAAGAATGCGCTCACCAGCAAAAACATGGCGATGAGCATTTTGCCGGCCATACGGTTATGGCTTTCGCGATGTCGTAAAAATCCGGTGGCACCAATCAGGCAGGCAGCTGCAAAAACAATAGAGAAGGCCTGAATGCGCAGGTTCACATCTGGAATATGAAAGGTATAAACGTACATTAAAGCCGCCAGCACCAGCACCAGTGCGGTGCTCAGCCAGCGTTCATGGCGCAGAGAGATACCGCGAAAACGAAACAGCCCTCTGTATATCAACACTACTCCTATAATGATTGCGGTATTGGCAAGCACTATGGAAGCAAAATCGTAAATAAAATGGCGCAGGCCAAGCAGCACACAGCCGCCGCCGATCAGAAAATATCCTGCGCCCATGGTTCGGATTCCGGAGAACTTGGTATGTTCTCTGGAATAAGCAAACATACCAAGACCGAACACCAGGCTGAACAGCATTAATGTCAGGCTCAGGGTGCGAAAATCAAGCTGAATAGCCATGGGCTTTCCTGTAAAAAATGGCAGCGGCGCCTGCGCTCCACTGAGGCCCATTGTAGCGGTTAAGCCTGCGCCATGCAGCCAGTTGGTGGTGCCTTTGCCGAAGCTTTGCATGCACGCGAACACCGGTTGTTACCTCGAATACTGAAGGGAGGGAATGCGATGACGGATTATGTTGGCTCTTGCCTGTGTGGCGCCGTGAAGTTCGAGGTGCACGGAGACTTCGACAGCTTTTACCTGTGTCATTGCCGGTATTGCCAGAAGGACACCGGGTCTGCCCATGCGGCAAACCTGTTCTCCCAGTCGGCCCGGCTGGTCTGGCTGGCGGGTGAGGAGGCGGTGGCCTCCTATACGCTCCCGGGCACCCGGCACCAGAAGTGCTTTTGCCGAACCTGTGGTTCGGCTGTGCCCAACACCCATATTCCAGGTTTTCTGGTAGTGCCCGCCGGGTGTCTGGACTCGGAGCTCTCCCGGGTGCCTACCGCGCATCTTTTCACGTCGAGCCGGGCAGCCTGGGATCACGCGCTGGGCGATGTGCCGGAGTTCTCCGGTTTGCCGAAGGCGACTTGACGTAGGCTATAGTGCTGAAGGACGGCGGATGATGATCACGGTTTTGCTGAAGGGGCTGGTGGTCTGGGGCGGTATTCTGGTGCTGGCCTGGCTGGTGCTCATTTCATCGAAGATCCGGACCAGTTCAGGATAAGCCGGAATACGTGCAGTCCAATTTCGTGCGCGGCTATACCCGTACGAATGTCCGGCTGGGCAAGCGGGATGCGGCTGGTTAATCCGACCAGCTCGCGTTGCGACTTTCTTCAGGCTGCCGTTGTTTTTCCAGCCAGTCGACGGTGTCTGTCAGCGATTGCGGGCGGCACAGGCAGAAGCCTTGCAACAGGTCCGCGCCCATGGCTTTCAGGCGGGCGGCGTCCTGGCCGCTCTCCACGCCTTCGGCCACTACCTGATAGCCCAGGGTGTGGCCCATGGTGATGGCGGTCTCGACAATCACCCGGGCGCTGTCACTGGCCTGGATGTCGTGTACCAGGGTACGGTCGAGCTTGAGTTCCGAGGCGGGGATTTGCTTCAGGTACGACAGTGAGGAATAGCCGGCTCCGAAATCGTCGATGGAGATGCGCAGGCCCAGGGCGGACAGTCTGCCCAGTGCCTCCAGCCCTTTCTCAGGGTCGTCCATGGCGGCCGTTTCGGTGAGTTCTACGGTGATATGGCCAGCGTCCAGACCATACCGGTTCAGACACTGGGCGAACTGTTCTTCCAGCCCGGCCGAGAGCAGATCCCGCGCCGACACATTGATGGCCATCCCCAGGCCTGGCTGTATCTTCTGCAGGGTACGGAGATCGCTCAGGGCCTGGTCGATGACCCAGTGAGTGAGCTGCGTGATCACCCCGGTTTTCTCTGCCAGCGGAATGAAATCAATCGGAGGTACCCAGCCACGCTCCGGGTGCTGCCAGCGGATAAGGGCTTCAAAGCCGATAATCTGTCCGCTGCGGAGATCCATTTTGGGTTGATAGTGGAGTTCGGTGGTGCCGTTGGTCAGGGCTTCCTTGAGGTCCGACATCAGGGTAAGCCGGCGCTCATCGTAGATATCGTTGCTGCGTGAGTAAAAGCCGGTTTCAAAGGGGCCGTGGGGCGCCATTTCCATACCGACATGGGCGTTGCGGATCAGTTCACTGGCTTTGCGGCCGTGCTCGGGATAACTGGCGGCCCCAAATCGTGGGTGCGGTTCAATGGCCAGGTGGTCCAGCAGTACCGGCTCGGCCAGTTGTTTGAGGGCCTGGTCCAGGGGCAGGAAATTGTCGCCAGCCCGTTCCACGTCGACCAACAGGCCAAAGCTGTCGCCGGAGAGCTGGTATACCCGTTCCACACGGCCCTGTTGGTCGACACTGGTGTGTAGCATGGGGAGCTGTTTGGCCAGTGCGGACATATGCTCGGCGATGGACCGTAACAGCCGCTCACTGCGCTCCAGGCCCAGGGTGCGGTTGATGTCTTTCAGGCGGGTAATACGGGCGACGCCGACCATGTAGCGGCGCTCCGGGTGGGCCCGAAGCTCTTCATCGATCATCCATTCAAACCGGTTCCGGTTGGGCAGGCCGGTAACCGGGTCGTGGCTCATGACGTCGTTCAGGCGGTCCTGGGCTTCGCTGTGGGCTTTTTCCTGTCGCAGGCTGTCGGCCTGGGCCCGGATTTTCTGTTCCCGCTCCCGGTACAGTCGGTCGGCCAGGGCCAGCGTGAGAATGAACGCTTCCAGCCCGGAGCCAATCTGCATGGCGTATTCGGTAAAGAACGTTTCCGGAAACAGCCCCAGTGCGCGCCCGGAGGTGGCGAGCACGCCAATGGTTAATGGGGTCCAGGCAAGGGTAAAGAATATGCCGGCGCGTACGCCGGCGGCCCAGGCAATCGGGCCGGCGACCAGCAGCAGGGAAAAGAACACCAGCGCAGACACCGAAGCGAGCTGGATCCCGGTGTTGTAACTCATGAAAGGAACCGACACAAAATAGCTGATTTCAAACACCAGCATGGCAATGAGCGCCTTCCGTAACCGGGGGCTGTGCTGTCGCACCTTCAGGAATTCCATGCAGAACAGAATGGAAAACATGGCCAGGAATGGCATGGACAACATCAGTACATGGGCATGCAGGTCGGGCGCGTTGGGATAAAGGTGCTGGAATGAAAACCCGCGGATGGACGCAAAAAACGCCAGGTAGCCGAAAATGGCGAGCGCATAGAACAGGTAGAGTTTTTCCCGGAGCGTCAGGAAGACCGCCAGGTTGATCAGAATGATGACGGACAGGCAGCCGTAGTAGAAAAAATGCAGCTTCTGTTCATCAGCGACCGACTCGAAAAACTCGTGTTCGCGCCAGATGGTCAGGGGCAGCACCATGGTCCCCTGGGTGGCCACCCGAATCATCAGCGTGGCGGTCCCACCAGGCTCCAGCGCAAAGCGCAACAGGTTGTTGGGGTGGTTTACATCCCTGGGGTAAAAGGGCCGGGTATCGCCGGTTTCCAGTGTCCGTGTGACGGTGCGGCCATCCAGCAGATAAAACCGGACATCGTCCAGCTGGGAGTAGCCGAGTTCTGCCACCAGGTTGAGCCGGGTGTCGGCCGCATTTTCGACAGGGATTCGGAGCCAGTATGCGGAGGAGGTAATGCCCAGGGTGGCTTTGCCATCCGGCTGGCGGCTCCAGCGGGCGTCTGGCAGTGCCAGCACGTCCTGGAGGGAGGCGGACGCATCAGGATCTTCCCAGTACTGGAACTGGCTGTCAATGGGTTGTTCGGCGCTGATGACAACGGTTGGCGAATTGGCATAGGCGGCTTGGCTGCACAGAACGAGCAGTGTAACCAGGACCGTGCGACATGCGTGTTGCAGGTTCACCAAAAGCCGACCTCGCTAGCCAACTCTGACATTGTTTATTGTTATGTCTACCCCGTCAGTCTAGCAATGCTGGGCCGCGAGGGAAGCCCACGTGCGGTTTTAATGTAGCAAAATGTGTCATATTGCTAAGTAATTGATGCGTCTTGCGGTTTTACTACTTCTTCCGGCTAAGCGCCTCCAGCATGCGGTTCACGGCTTCCAGGTGCTCCGGCTCATTGTGGCTCATGCCCTGGAAGCAGGCGCAGATATCCAGGAAATCCCGCAGTTCCGTGCGTTGGGCCATTTTCATCAGGCGCTTGGTCAGCCGGGTGGCCTTGGCGGGCTGCTGGGCGATACTGCGGGCAAGTGTCATGGCCGCGTCCATTAGCTGATCGGCAGGCACCACGTCCATCACGATACCAAGCTGTTTGGCTTCGTTGGCGTCGATCACGCGGCCGGTAAGCGTCAGCTCAAACGCTTTCTGGTAGCCGATCAGGCGTTGAAGGAACCAGGCCCCGCCGTCACCGGGAATGATGCCCAGGTTCAGGAAGGTTTCGCCAAACTTCGCGTTGTCTGCGGCCAGGCGAAGATCCGCCATGTTGGCCAGATCAAATCCTGCGCCGATGGCCGGGCCGTTCACCGCCGCAATCACCGGCACTTCCACGGCGTCCAGTGCCAGGGGGATGCGCTGGATGCCCTTTCGGTAGCGCTCGGCGCATTCCGCCGGGTCGCCTGCGAAGTCCCCGCCCCGTTCCGCCATATCGCGAATATTACCCCCGGCACTGAAGGCCGAGCCTGCACCGGTGATCACCAGCACGGATACCTCCTCGCAGCTGTTCACCCACTCGGCGGTGGCAACAATATCGTCGATCAGATGGGAGCCGGTGAGCGCGTTGCGCAGGTCGTGGCGGTTCATGGTGAGCGTGGCCACTCGGTTTTCCAGAGTCAGCAGGGCATCGGTGAGTTGGGGCAGGGTACTCATAGTGGCTCCTTGTTGTTCGCGGTTGTCCCGATTGTGTCCTGACTGGCCGGCGGTTACCAGCAACCTTTGGTGGAAGACGCATCCAGTGTAATGAGGTGATGTGGTGGTTTTCTGATCAAATTTGAAATCCCTGTCACGTTTCTGTAGCCTTTAATTTAATTGAACGTTCAATTAATAAAGATTGGATGGAAAGCCCATGCCGAAAGTCGGAATGAAAGACACCCGCCGCCAGCAACTGATCGACGCCACCATGGAGTCCATCGCTGAACTGGGGATGCAGAACACCACGATCGTGAGCATCAGCAAGCGGGCGGGAATGTCGTCCGGCATCATCAGCCACTATTTCGGGGGCAAGCAGGGGCTGATTGAGGCCGCCTTGCGCTACCTGCTGGACCAGTTAGGCAAGGAGCTGCGGGAGCGCATGGCGAAAACTGATCGCTCCCCGGCTCAGCGGCTGGACTGCATCATCGAGTCCAACTTTTCCGAGTTCCAGCGTTCGGCGCTGGCGGCGAAAACCTGGCTCAGCTTCTGGGCCCGCTCGATGCACGAGCCAGGGCTGAAGCGTTTGCAGCAGATCAACAACGCCCGGCTGTACAGCAACCTGCGTTATTCCTTCGCGCAAGTGCTGCCGCAGGCCGAGGCGACAGCCGCGGCCCGGCAAACGGCGGCGATGATCGACGGGTTCTGGTTGCGCAGCGCCCTGAGCCTGGACCCGGCCGAGAGCTTTGAAGCCGGCGAGCGGCTGTGCAAGCAGTTTGTCCACGAGACACTGGCCCGGGCTGGCGTCTGAGCCAATTTGAATTCCATGGCCCACAAGGCCTGAAGACACCGAACAGAGGTTACCAACGCGCTATGTCTGCATCTCTTCCTGTGGTTCAGAATTTTGTCCACGGCCGGTTTCTGGCCAACAGCACCGGCGAGACCTTCCCGGTGGTGAATCCGGCCACGGGCCAGGTGATCTATGAAGTGGAAGTGGCGGATGAGTCTGTGCAACAGGCCGCCATCGAGAGCGCCCGCGCCGGTTTTGCCCAGTGGGCCGCCACACCGGCCATTGAGCGCAGCCGTATTCTGCTGAAAGCGGTGGCCTTGCTCCGCGAGCGCAACGACGAGCTGGCGGCAGTGGAAGTGCGTGACACCGGTAAACCTTGGCAGGAAGCGGAAGCTGTGGATGTGGTGACCGGCGCCGATGCCATTGAGTTCTTTGCCGGCCTGGCGCCGTCCATCGAAGGTAACCAGCAGGATCTGGGTGGCGATTTCTACTACACCCGCCGGGAGCCGCTGGGCATCTGCGCCGGTATCGGCGCCTGGAACTATCCGATCCAGATCGCCTGCTGGAAGTCGGCCCCGGCCCTGGCCTGCGGCAACGCCATGATCTTCAAGCCATCCGAAGAAACCCCCATGGGCGCAGTGAAGCTGGCGGAAATCTTTATCGAAGCCGGTGTGCCGGCGGGCGTGTTCAACGTGGTGCAGGGCGCTGCCGAAGTGGGCCAGTGGCTGACCCATCACCCGGAGATTGCCAAGGTGTCGTTCACCGGCGAGGTGGGCACCGGCAAGAAGGTGATGGCCGCCGCCGCGTCGTCGCTGAAAGACGTGACCATGGAACTGGGTGGCAAGTCGCCGCTGATCATTTTCGACGACGCGGACCTGGAGAACGCCATCTCCGCCGCCATGGTGGGTAATTTCTACACCCAAGGCGAGATCTGCACCAACGGTACCCGGGTGTTTGTGCACGAGGACCTCTACCCGCGCTTTATCGAGCGCCTGCTGGAGCGCACACGCAAGAACATCAAGGCCGGTGACCCGATGAACCCGGACACCAACTTCGGCGCGCTGATCTCCAAAAAGCATCAGGAACTGGTGTTGGGTTACATCAGCAAAGGGCTGGCCGAAGGCGCCACGCTCAGCCACGGCGGACGGGCCTTTGAGCCGGAGGATTCTCAGGGCGGCTATTTCGTGGAACCGACCATTTTCACCGACTGCACCGACGACATGACCATCGTGAAGGAAGAGATCTTCGGGCCGGTGATGTCTGTGCTCACCTTCCGCGACGAAGACGAGGTGATTGCCCGTGCCAACAATACCGATACCGGACTTGCCGCGGGTGTGTTCACCAATGATATCCGCCGGGCACACCGGGTGATTCACCAGATCCAGGCCGGCATCTGCTGGATCAACAGCTACGGTGCCTCCCCGGCGGAAATGCCGGTGGGTGGCTACAAACTCTCCGGTATCGGTCGTGAGAACGGGCGCGAGACCATTGCGCACTACACCCGGATCAAGTCGGTGTATGTGGGCATGGAAGACATCGACGCCCCGTTTTAACCCTGCAGGCCACAGAGGAGAACGCGTATGAAAGAAAACCAATACGACTACATCATTGTGGGTGCGGGCTCAGCCGGTTGTGTGCTGGCTAACCGTCTGACCGAGGACAGTGAAAACCGGGTGCTGCTGCTGGAAACCGGTGGCAGTGACAAGAGCATCTTCATCCAGATGCCCACCGCGCTATCCATTCCCATGAACACCAAAAAGTACGCCTGGCAGTTCGAGACCGAGCCGGAGCCGTATCTGGACAATCGCCGCATGCATTGCCCCCGGGGCAAGGTGCTGGGTGGTTCGTCATCCATCAATGGCATGGTGTATGTCCGTGGCCATGCCCGGGATTTCGACGAGTGGCAGTCTGAAGGTGCCGACGGCTGGAACTACCGTAACGTGCTGCCCTATTTCAAGAAGGCGGAAACCTGGGCCTTCGGCGGCGATGCCTACCGGGGGAATTCCGGCCCCCTGGGTGTGAACAACGGCAATAACATGCGCAACCCGCTGTATACAGCGTTCATCCGGGCCGGCGTCGATGCCGGTTATCTGGAGACCGATGATTACAACGGTGCCCGCCAGGAAGGTTTTGGCGCCATGCACATGACCGTGAAGAACGGTCGCCGCTGGTCCACCGCCAACGCCTACCTTCGCCCGGCCATGGCGCGGCCGAATCTGACGGTGGTCACCCATGCCCTGGTGCATAAGGTCCTTCTGGAGGGCAAAACCGCCACCGGCGTGCGCTATGAGCAGGGCGGCCAGGTGCATGAGGCCAAAGCCGCCAAGGAAGTGATTCTGTCGGCCGGTTCTATTGGCTCGCCACATTTGTTGCAGCTTTCGGGTATTGGCAAGCGCGAAGTGCTGGAGCAGGCCGGTATTGAGGTGAAGCATGAGCTGCCGGGCGTGGGTGAGAACCTGCAGGATCACCTGGAGTTCTACTTCCAGTTCCGCTGCCAGAAGCCGGTCTCCCTGAATGGCAAACTGGACTGGTGGAACAAGCTCAAGATCGGGGTGCGCTGGATTCTGCGCAAGGATGGCCTGGGGGCCACCAACCATTTCGAGTCCTGTGGTTTTATCCGCTCCAAGGCCGGCGTTGAATGGCCGGACCTGCAATACCATTTCCTGCCGGCGGCCATGCGCTACGACGGCCGCGAAGCCTTTGATGGCGACGGTTTCCAGCTCCACATTGGTCATAACAAGCCGAAGAGCCGGGGTTTTGTGCATGTGCAGTCTGCCGACCCCAAACAGGCCCCGCGCATCCGTTTCAACTACCTGGAACACGAGGCCGACCGCGAAGGCTTCCGCGACTGCGTGCGCCTGACCCGGGAGATCATCAACCAGCCGGCCATGGACGAGTACCGCGGAGCAGAAATCCAGCCCGGTGTGGATGTGCAGAGCGATGAGCAGATCGATGCCTTCGTGCGCCAGGCGGTGGAGAGCGCTTATCACCCGTCCTGTTCCTGCAAGATGGGCACTGATGCGCTGGCGGTGGTAGACCCGGAAACCCGCGTGCGCGGTATCCAGAATCTGCGGGTGGTGGATTCGTCCATCTTCCCGACCATACCCAATGGCAACCTGAACGCGCCCACCATCATGGTGGCCGAGCGGGCAGCCGACCTTATCCGGGGCAGGGAGCCCCTGCAACCTTCGGACGCGCCGGTCTTCATGGATGACCAATGGCAGGCGCGCCAACGTCCGGGACAAGCGAAACGGTCGCTGGCCTAGCGACCGCAGTCCCGGCCCGGGTACGCAAGGTGCCCGGGTAGCAAGCCCTCAGGATTTCCCTATCAGCGCGACGGCATCCCGCCGTTTTCGGGCGACTGATAGGCAAGTCCTGGGTTTGTGTCCGATTCGAAAGAAGCAGCGCTTACAAAGTAGAGGAGGAACACCCATGCTGTGCACTACAATGACAAGGAACAACCGGAGGGAGATCGCATGACACTCTGGTTATCCACAGGCCTGATCTTTACCTTCGCCGCCATCGCCCTGATTCTGTATCGGTGGTGGGACATGCAGTGCATCGGCGTTACGCCGGTTCGCACGCTGACCTTCATTGCCATCCTGTTCACCTCCGGTCTGGACGTGGGGCTGATCATGTTCCCGCTTACCGAGTTCGGTGGTTACGGCAATGTCTCTGAAAACCCGGAATACGCCTTTGCCAACCCGCTGGCCATCGAGTTCGGGTTCTGGGCCTTTCTGATCTGGGGCTTCTATTTCCTGACCTGCTTCTACTTCGCCATCATTGAGCCGCGAGTGAAGTTCTTCGAGATCCCGATGGTGAAGCTGGTCAACAACGTGGTGATTATCGGCACCTGCGCGTTCACCGCTTACCTGCTGCTGGTGAATCTGCCCTGGTATCTGCCGCAACTGGGCGATGGTGAATCGGTGGTGCCGGCGTTCTACCTCATCGTGTTCCTGTCCATTGCGCTGGCGGTGTATTCCAGCTCCAAGGTCAAATACATCCGTATTCTGAGTGTTGGTTCCAGTGTGCTGTTCATTACCCTGATTGCGGGTATGTGGTTCCGGGCATTTGTTATGGGTAAAGGCTCGCCGGCAGATTTCTTTGGCACCGCCGGCATGCTCGGTGAGTACTTTGCCAACATCCATCACTTTGTCCTGCCCATCAACGACTACCACGAGTTCTACCTGTTCTGGTGGTTTGCCTGGAGCATCATGATTGGTCAGTTCACCGCGCGTTTCGTGAGTGGGATCAAAACCTGGCAGTTGCTGATTGCCATGCTGGTCGTGCCGTCCGTTGCCATTGGTGTGTGGTTCAGCGTGCTCTATTACTATCACGCGGAGGGGCTGAAGATTGCCGCCTTCACCAACATCGCCATGATCTCGGTGGGGGTGTTGATGGTCATCAACTCCCTGGATTCCCTGATCCGGCTCTACACCGATAACCTGAACCTGACGGCGCAACGCCTGGGGCGGGTGAATTATGTGCTCTTCAACCTGGTGGCCATGGTCGGGCTGACCATGTTGTTCAAGCTGGATTTCCTGCGGATTCAGTGGGTGGGTGCGCTGGTCATTGCACTCTACTTTGGTTGCTTTGGTTATATACTGCTCAGGAAACGTTCAGAGGTGGCTGCCATCCAAACGTCACCAAAAGAAAATATTCTGGACTTCCGCAAGATTGAACTTGCAGGTTAAGGCCCCATATCAATGGCAGGTGGCTGAAGGCCCGGAAGGCTTTTGGCCGCCATGTTTAGCCGAAGTTGATGGCTGTATATAGGCTATGCCTATGCTGAGATTGGAAATAATCAATTTTCACTCAGATGGTCAAACCCGTATCTTGTGCATCGTTTCCAAACCATCAGTTAAATGAACCGACAGGAGTTATTCTGAGATGGGTATCGTTAACAGCGAAATCAAACCGTTCAACGCCACCGCATTCAAGCAGGGCGAGTTCGTAGAAATTTCTGAAGCCGACGTTAAAGGCAAGTGGGCCATCTTCTTCTTCTACCCGGCCGACTTCACCTTCGTGTGCCCGACCGAGCTGGGCGACGTGGCTGACAAGTACGAAGAGCTGCAGAAGCTGGGCGTAGAAGTGTTCTCTGTATCTACTGATACTCACTTCACCCACAAAGCATGGCACGACACTTCCGAGACCATCGGTAAGATCAACTACTACATGGTTGGCGATCAGACTGGCACCATCACCAACAACTTCGGTGTTATGCGTGAAGGCCAGGGCCTGGCAGACCGCGCTACCTTCCTGATCGATCCGGACGGTATCATCCAGGCTGTTGAAATCACTGCCGAAGGCATCGGCCGTGACGCCGACGACCTGCTGCGCAAGGTTAAAGCCGCCCAGTACGTTCGCAACCATCCTGGCGAAGTTTGCCCGGCCAAGTGGAAAGAAGGCGAAGAAACTCTGGCTCCGTCTCTGGACCTGGTTGGCAAGATCTAAGTTTCCCCGATTCGGTGAAACTTACAGAAAGGCCCGCACTGCGGGCCTTTTTTGTATCTACCAATCGTTACGACTGAATTTTATAGGTATGGCCTATCAGAAGGTTTGGGTCAATCAATTTGAGCAACGAACCGTCTGGCCGTATCTTAATCATAACTTCAGATAACGATTCATTATTGAATTCAGAAACTTAGTTTCACGACATAAAGGGGAATACCAAACATGTTGGATGCCAATATCAAAGGACAGTTGAAGGCCTATATGGAAAAGCTGCAGCAGCCGATTGAGCTGGTGGCAGCCTATGACGACAGCAAGAAGTCCGAGGAGCTCAAGCAGCTGCTGGAAGAAATCGAGCCGATGTCCGAGAAGATCAGCCTGCGGACCGAGGAATCGACTGAGGTGCGTCGTCCGTCCTTCGCCATCAATCGTGTAGGCACCGACATTGGCGTTCGCTTTGCCGGTATTCCCATGGGCCACGAATTTACTTCGCTGGTGCTGGCCCTGCTGCAGGTGGGTGGCCATCCATCCAAGGCGTCTCAGGAAGTGATCCAGCAGGTTCAGGAGCTGGAAGGTGAGTTCGAGTTTGAAACCTACTTCTCGCTGTCCTGCCAGAACTGCCCGGACGTGGTTCAGGCCCTGAACCTGATGAGCGTGCTGAACCCGAACATCAAGCACACCTCCATTGACGGTGCCCTGTTCCAGGACGAAGTTGAGCAGCGTGAAGTGATGGCGGTACCCAGTGTTTACCTGAATGGCCAGCCCTGGGGCCAGGGCCGGATGACGCTGGAAGAGATTGCGGCCAGGCTGGACACCAACTCGGCTGAAAAAGAAGCTCGTAAGATCAACCAGAAAGACGCGTTTGACGTTCTGGTGATCGGTGGTGGCCCGGCAGGCTCTGCTGCGGCTATCTATGCCGCACGAAAGGGCATTGCGACCGGTATCGCGGCTGAGCGTTTTGGTGGCCAGGTGGCCGACACCATGGGCATCGAAAACCTGATTTCCGTGCCTTACACCGAAGGCCCGAAACTGGTGGCGGCCATGGAGCAGCACGTCAACGAATACGAAGTCGACATCATGAACATGCAGCGTGCCGAGAAGCTGATTCCGGCCGAGCAGACCGGAGGCCTGCACGAGGTACGCCTGGCCAACGGCGGCTCTCTGAAAGCTCGCACGGTGATTCTGTCCACCGGCGCCCGCTGGCGCCAGATGGGTGTGCCGGGTGAGGAAGAGTATCGCAACAAGGGCGTGGCCTACTGCCCGCACTGCGACGGCCCGCTGTTCAAAGGCAAGCGCGTAGCGGTGATTGGCGGTGGTAACTCCGGCGTGGAAGCGGCCATCGACCTGGCAGGTATTGTCGGCCACGTGACGCTGATCGAGTTTGGCGAGCAGATGCGTGCCGATGAAGTGCTGCAGAAGAAACTGCGTAGCCTGAACAACGTGAAGATCATTACGTCTGGCCAGACCACGGAAGTGGTGGGTACCGATGGTAAGGTCAGCGGCCTGAACTACACCGACCGTACCACCGGTGAGTCGCATCACGTTGAGCTGGAAGGCGTGTTTGTTCAGATCGGCCTGGTGCCGAACACCGAGTGGCTGAAAGGCGACATCGAACTGAGCCAGCACGGCGAGATCATCGTAAATGATCGTAACGAGACTTCGATCCCGGGTGTGTTCGCGGCAGGCGATGCCACCACCGTGCCCTACAAGCAGATCGTGATCTCTATGGGTGAAGGTTCCAAGGCTGCCCTGAGCGCCTTCGACTTCCTGATCCGTAACTCTGCTGAGTAAGCTGTTCACACAAGCCTGAATTCAGGCTGACCCCTGAAACCGGCGCCCACGGGAAGTGGGCTGCCGGTTTTTTTATGGCTTCAGGAACGGTCCGAGATGTCCTGTTCCAGGCTGCCCGTCATGGTTTGGGGCTGGCCATCCGCTTCAAACAGGTGGCCATAGGCCCGGCGAACGCCGTCAACGATGAAATCGAAGGGCACATCGTCGAACACGCCGTGATCATTGATGTATTCCATATGCGCCTGGCCGTCTTCCGTAAATTCCTGGAAGACCGAGTCGTTCACCCCATCAAACGGCAGGGGCTCTACCTTCATCAGCTCGCATAACTGTCGGTTGAAGGCCGGTGTGGCCTTCACCCAGCGACCATTGAGATACAGCTCGATAAAGCCGTGCATGCGGAAAATGTCGGAACGCAGCCACTCAATCAGCTTCGGGCTGGAAAGATGGTTACGTACATCCGCCAGGCCCAGCCGGCTGGGAATGCCGATGGAGCGGGCTGCGGCACCCAGCAGCACGGCTTTGGGAATGCAGTAGGTTTCGCCCGATTCCAGCGCGTAACTGGCCGAGAGCGTGCGTGGCTCGGTTCTGAACACGTAGGGGTTGTACTGGATGCTGTCGCGCACCGCCAGATACAGCGCCTTGATCTGTGCCACCGGCTCGTCCGATACGCCGGCCAGGTGCTGCTGGACCCAGGCCTCGACGGCGGGATGGTCGTAGTCGAAGAAGGGGGTGGCTCTCAGGTAGTTTTCCATTCCGGGCATCCAGAGTTTGCGCATGGTTGGCTGATGATCTCCCGATTAGCAAGCTACAGGCAATGACATTTTCCACCAATCCGGGTGACCAGAGGCACCGGGTTCGATCATCTGGGCAGAGGTCGATGCGGATACCGTATTGTTCGTTATACTGACCGGCAAGATTTGCCGACGGCTAAGGAGCTGCATGGTTTTACGTGTTGTACTGATGATCAGCCTGTTTCTGGGCACCGTTGGTCGGGTGGCGGATGCGGATACGCTCCCAAACCCGAGTGCGTCGGACACGCTCCCGAATGTCGTGTTCCTGTCACCGGATACCTCCCGTTTCTGGCACATGGTTGCAGGATTCATGGAGCAGGTGGCTGCGGACCTGGAGGTTGAGTTTGACGTCCTGTTCGATGAGGAGCGGCATCGGCTCAGTTATCTGAAGCTGGTCCAGCAAGTTCTCAGTCGGGAGGAGAAACCCGATTACCTGATCATCATGTGGAAGGAGCAGGTAACTGCTCAGATCCTGGATTATGCGCGCCGGCAAAGCGTTAAGGTGTTCTCGTTTAACACTGCGGTGCCAGAGGCCGCGCGAGAGAAGGTGGGTTCCGCGCCCAGAGAAAAACTGGAGAACTGGATTGGCCATCTGGGGGTCGATAATGTCTCCGGTGGTCAAATACTGGCCAGGATGCTCGACCAGCGCGCACGGGCGCTCAACCTGGTCAGGTCTGATGAGCCGGTGCCTGTTGTTGCACTGACTGGCACCCTGGATTCCTCTGCGGCTCGTGATCGCAGTCTCGGGCTGCTTGAAGCGACGGATGGTGCAGGCTCTGAACTGTTGCAGTCCGTTCGTGCCGACTGGAGCGAGCAGGAGGCGAGAGACAAGACATCGGTGCTGTTGCGGCGGTATCCGAATACGGCTGCAATCTGGAGCGCCAGCGACGGCATGGCGTTCGGGGCCATGGATGCTGCCCGGCGCGCGGGCTTACGCACTGGCAATGACTTGGTAGTGGGTGGCATTGACTGGGAGCCGGAAGCGCTTGCGGCGATTCGCGCGGGCGATCTGTATGTCAGTCTTGGCCGGCATTTCATGGGTGGAGGGCTGGCGTTGCTGCTGGTGCACGACTATCACCGGGGATACGATTTTGCAGATAGCGGGCAATCGGCCTCGATGCACTACCAGTTTCAGGCAGCGACTGCCGACAACGTGGACGACATCGCCCACATGCTTGCGCCGGAAAACTGGAAAGCTGTCGATTTCCGGGCTTTCAGTCGGGTGTTCAATTCACAGCTCCGCGAGGTGCCTGTGAGTGCCGAGCGATTAATGGACAGTTTTTCGGCGGCGTTGATGCAGCAGGGCGGCAGATAGCGCACCGGAGGAAGGGGCTCCCTCCGGTCGCCAGTATTACTCAGGATTATCCCTCAAAGCCCTGCATGACATTGACCGCATTTACGCCAATGGCGTCCACATCGTAGCCGCCTTCCATGGTAAACACGGTGGGTAAACCCAGCTGCGCCAAGCGCTGCCCCAGGCTGAGGTAGTCTTCCGAGGCCAGCTTGAAGAACGAGATGGGGTCGTGCTCGAAGGTGTCCACGCCCAGCGCCACCACCAGGGCATCGGGCTTGAACACTTCAATGCGCTCGCAAGCGGTTTCCAGGCCCTGGCTCCAGGTGCTGTAGGGCGTTCCCGGTGGATAGACGATGTTCAGATTGTAGCCTTCGCCGGTGCCTTCCCCCAGCTCGTCTTCAAACCCGAGGAAGTGCGGGAACACCAGATCCGGGTCGCCGTGCAGGCTGATAGTGAGGACATCGGCCCGGTCATAGAAAATGGCCTGGGTGCCATTGCCGTGATGGAAATCCACATCCAGGATAGCAACCTTGCCGTAGCCCTGGTCCCGGAACGCCTGAGCCACGATAGCTGCGTTGTTGAAGAAGCAGTAGCCGCCGAACAGGTCGGCGTGGGCGTGGTGCCCGGGTGGTCGGCACAGGGCAAAGGCAGCGCGCTCACCATCGGCCACCAGTTTCTGGGCGGTCAGGGCCACGTTGGCGGAAGCGCGGGCGGCTTCCCAGGTGCCCTCCGAGATCGAGGTTTCGGCGGCAAAGCTGTAATAGCCCAGGCGGCCATCAATGTCCTTGGGAATCCGGTGGCGCATGCCCCGGCCTGCCCACACCGCGGGAATGGCTTCGCCGGGCTTGCCCGCAGCCAGCCAGTCCTGCCAGCAGGTCTCCAGAAAGGCCACGTAATCCGGTGTGTGCACGCGCTGGATCGGCGCCAGCCCGAATTCTTCCGGCTCCAGAATCTCGCCCAGGGCCTGGTCTTTCACCCGGGCCAGGATGGTCTCGGCCCTTGAAGGTTTTTCATGGGGTTCGATCAGCAGGCCGCCATCCAGTTCGGTGCGCACATGGCGCCGGCTGTGCAACGGGGAGAAGACGGTTTTCATAGGGCGCGAATCCTTGATATCAATGTGGGAGCACTCTGGCACAGGTTTGTGCATGGCTCAAACCCGGTAAGTGTGGCAGGCTGGGGTGCAGCATCGGGAGAGGGGATTACCGCTATGACAGAACTGGTTGCCGGGCTTACGCTCAGCCAGGGGCTGGGGCAGCTGTGTGGGTTGGTGGCCCTGGGGTTCTGTATTGCCGGTTTTGCCAACAAGAACGACGACCGCCTGCTGGTCCTGCTGATTTCGGCCAATGTGGCCTTCGCCCTGATGTTCGCGTTCTTTCAGAGCTGGACGGCGGCGGCCCTGACGGTACTGGTGATCCTGCGCATCGCCCTGGCGCGCCGGTACCAGGGCAACGGGTTGATCATGGCGGCTATGCTGGTGGTCAATCTGCTGGTGGCCTGGGCAACCTGGACGTCTGCTACCGATGTGTTTCCCCTCACCGCCGCCGTTCTCGGCACTGTGGGCATGTTCATGCTCCGGGGTATTCCCCTGCGTATTGTTCTGGGTCTGGCGGCGCTGGCCTGGATGCTCAATAACCTGGTGATCGGATCCGTCGGCGGTACCCTGGCTGAGGGTATGGTGCTGGTTACCAACATCATTACCATCATCCGCCTGTACCGGCTGCAGAAACAATATCCCGGGCTTGATCTGCAGGCGCCAAGGTCGGGAGAAGAGCGCGGGTAAGTTTGTCGTCGTCGCTGGCTTTGGCTATGGTCTAAGGGTGCCAACGGGCACCTCGTAACCGCCAATCAGGAGTGATGCATGGCAAACGACAGTTATCATGAGCCGGTAGGTGAACTGACAGACGACACCCGTGATATGCACCGGGCCGTCAGTTCGCTGATGGAAGAGTTTGAAGCCGTTGACTGGTACAACCAGCGGGTGGATGCCTGCAAGGATCCGGAACTCAAAGCGATTCTTGAACACAATCGCGACGAGGAGAAAGAACACGCGGCCATGGTGCTTGAGTGGATTCGGCGGAAGGACCCGACCATGGACAAGTACCTTCGGGAATTCCTGTTCAAAGAGGGGCCAATCGGTCACCACGACTGACTCAAACAGCCATATCCTGAGCGCAGATTGGCCAATTCCCGGAGCTGTCGGCCTGCGCTATCGTGATTCTCTACACGTGATTACAAGAAACGGATCGGATTCCGAGAGGGCAGGATATGGCTAAACAGCATTATGATGTATTGATCATTGGCGCCGGAGTATCCGGCATTGGCATGGCCTGTCACCTGAAACGGGAATGCCCCGGCAAGCGTTTCGCCATACTGGAGCGCCGCCAGTCCCTTGGTGGCACCTGGGATCTGTTCCGTTACCCGGGTATCCGCTCGGATTCCGACATGTTCACCTTTGGTTATAACTTCCGGCCCTGGACCGGCGGCAAGGTGCTGGCCGATGGCGCGTCGATCAAAAACTACGTGGCGGAAACCGCGAAAGAGAACGATGTCGAGCGCCACATTCGTTACGGCGTGGCCGTGAAGACTGCGGACTGGTCCAGCACCGACAAATGCTGGACTCTGACCGCTGAGAACGAGCAGACCGGCGATCAGGAAACCTACACCGCCAGCTTTTTGGTGGGCTGCACCGGTTACTACAATTATGACCAGGGCTACAAACCGGATTTCCCGGGCGAAGCGGACTTCAAAGGGCAGATCGTCCATCCCCAGCACTGGCCGGAGAATCTGGATTACTCGGGCAAGAAGGTGGTGGTGATTGGCAGCGGTGCCACGGCAATTACCCTGGTGCCCACTATGGCAGAGAAGGCCGCACACGTTACCATGCTGCAGCGTTCGCCTACCTATCTGATGCCGTTGCCGTCAACCGATAAAGTCACCCTGGCGCTGCAGAAAGTGCTGCCGGAAAAGACGACCTACCGGTTAACCCGCGCCCGCAACATTTCGATTTCCCGGCTGCTCTATGAGCGTTCGCGCAAGAGCCCGAAAGCCATGCGCCGGCTCTTTCTGTCGGTGATCAAACGGCAGCTCAAAGGCAAGGCCGACATGCGTCACTTCAGCCCGGACTACAACCCCTGGGACCAGCGCCTGTGCGTGGTGAAAGATGGCGACCTGTTTGAGGCCATTAAAGCCGGCACCGCCTCCATCAAGACCGATCATATCGAACGCTTCACCAAAACCGGCATTCGCCTGAAGTCCGGTGAAGAGCTGGAAGCCGACATCATCATTCCGGCTACCGGCCTGGACATCCAGATGCTGGGCGGCATCACGCCCCGGGTGGATGGCCAGGAGGTGGCGCTCAAGGACAAGGTGATCTACAAGAATGTGATGGTGGAAGGCGTACCCAACGCGGGCATGATCTTTGGCTACACCAACATTTCCTGGACCCTGAAAGCCGATATTGCCAGTGAGTACCTGTGCCGGCTGATCAATCACATGGATCGTAACGGCCATCAGGTGGCCGTGGCACGAGATACCGAGAACAGTAAAGGAGACGATACCATTCTCGGTTCCCTCGACGCGGGTTACATCAAGCGGGCAGAAGACCGGTTGCCGCGTCAGGGCACCCACGGCCCGTGGAAAGCCTCCCAGAACTATCTGCAGGATGTGAAGATCCTGCGTTTCGATCCCATTGAAGACGGCTATCTTGAGTTTGATGGCCAACCCAGTCGCGCGAGCGAAGGCCGTTCATCTGGTTTCCTTCGCCCGCTTCGCTCGGCGCTTTTCGGGGCCTGACTCAGGCCCCGATCGTTACCGCTCCTCCGCCGACACCGAGACGTTGGCAGTAGTGTCGGCAGCTTGCTTCCAGGTACTCAGCGAACGGCGGTAATTGCACGTTCTGCTGCGCCAGAAACTGCTCTGTGCGGGAGGTGTCGAAACGGCAGGTCTGAATAAACGCCAGGGACTCCGGGGCCACCTTCAGCAGCCCGGGCAAGCCAGGTATGGCCAGCAGAGCTTTCATCACGCCGATAGGAAGATGCCTGCGGGGGCCCGGCTTGCCCAGGAGTTGCGCCGCAGCCTGTAACAGCCCCGCCAGGTTGGGCGTGTTCTGGTCCAGCGCCAACAGCGTATCGGGTACGTGAGTGGCCGTGCAGGCCGCTGCAATTAGTTGCGCCAGGCTATCCACCGGAATCAATGGCAACCAGTGCTCTTGCGACCCCGGAATCATGGCCAGTCGCCCGTGGTAGAGGTTGTCGAGCAAGCTGTACAGCGGTTGGGCCGGGTCCAGGTCCCCCGTTGATCCGTGGCCCGCCACCGTCGCTGGCTGTACTTCGACCGCATTCAGCCCGTGCCTTGCCACGAATTCCCGCAAGCGGAATGCGGATTCCAGTTTGCTGGCCTCATAGCCACCGGCTTGCCGGTACACCTGGCTCCAGTCGGTCTGCTCCGGGTGACTCAGTTGAATGCCCTGGCGTGACAGGTGTGCCTCGTTGGCGAGCATGAACCCTGTGATAAACACCAGCCGGCAGTCCAGGTGGCGGGCCAGTTCCGCCACCCGAAGACTGCCGGTAACGTTGGTGTGACGGGCCTCGTGCTCGGGCAGGTTCCAGGCGAACCGGGCGGCCAGATGCACGATGCATTCGATGCGGTCCGGTAAGGTGACCAGTCCCAGATCCGGCTTTTCCAGATCGCCTTCCAGTGCGGAAAACCGCTCCATGGCGACGCCCTGCTGTTCGAGAAAGCCGGTGAGCTGGGTCAGGCTGGACTTGGAGCGGGTCAGTGCCTTCACGTCATGCCCCTGCTGCAAAAGGGTGAGGCAAAGATATTTACCAATAAAACCGGTGGCGCCGGTGATCAGGATGGTCATGGTGCGTTCCTTGTTCATTGAGTCGAACGCAGCCTAAAGTATGGAGTATGCTCGAAGGTCAACAGGGAGAGTGCTTGGCATGAGGATATCGGAACTGGAACGGCGCACCGGGATAACCCGGGATACCCTGCGCTACTACGAAAAACAGGGTCTGATCCGGGAGGTGGGCCGCAGCGGAAACAACTATCGGGACTACCCGGAGCAGGCCGTCGCGCGTGTTGCGATGGTGCGGCAACTCAAGAGCCTGGGTTTTTCGCTGAACGAAATCCGTGAGTTGCTGGATGCGGTTCGCTCGGACCGGATTGATTGCCTGCAGGGTGCGGCGGTGATGGCCCGTAAGAGGACCCTGGTGGATGCCCGGATTCGTGAGCTGAAGGCCGTCAGTAAGTTGTTGAAGCAGGAGCAGGCCCGCCTGGAAGCCAGTGCCAGGGAGCACGGGCTGGTTTGATGGCCATCCTCATAATTGCTGATGGCGCGGTAAAAGTAGCTTCCTTAACATAGACGATCTATTCGGGTTCCTTTGATCTTTCCGGGAAACGGTCTTGCTGCCACTTCGCTCCGCGTTAGCCTACGTTGCCTTACTCTCTGCCATTCTGGCGAGCCTGCCGGGTATGACCTATCTGGGGGCTGCCGCCGCGGGTGCGACCGTCTTGCTGGGCTGGCAGGACATGCGCAACGTGCCCCGGGTGGTGTTTGTCGTGGCGCTGGTTATGCTGGTTTTTGCCCTGGGCTATGACCCGGAGCTGATTGAGACCGCATCCGGCAACATGACCCGGCTGGCCGGCCTGATGCTGGCGGTGATGTTGCTGTCGAATGTGCTGGCCCGCACCGAGGACCTGCAACAGATTTCCGTCAGTCTGTTTGGTGGTAAGCCGCTGGCCCGATACCTCAGCCTCGCGTTCGGCACTTCGCTGGTGTCTGTTCCCCTGAACTTTGGTTCGGTGGCGGTGGTGGGCAGCCTGGTGGGCGAGCGTATTCGTCGCAATGGCGATTCCGAATCTACCCGCAATGCCACCCGGGCTGTTTTGCGAGGGTTTGGTGTCGCCCCCATGTTTTCGCCCCTGTCCATTTCGGTGGTGCTGACCCTGACGCTGTTGCCGCAGGTGAGTCTGCTTTCGCTGTTGTTACTGGCGGTACCGTTTTCCGTGCTGATGGTGCTGGCGGGGCTGCACTGGCGAGAACCGGAACCGTTGCAAAGCACAGAACGGAGCGTTAACCGTGCCGGCGCGGGTAGTTGGTTGCGGTTTGGTGGGTTGATTCTGGCGATCTGCGTGGGGGTACTCTGGCTCAGCCACCGGTTCGGGTTGAGTTATGCCCATGCGGTGGCCTTGAGCTGTCTGGCAGCCGTGCTCTTGTACCGGATTCTGGGTTGGTTAAAGCGGGAAAATCCGCCCCTGGCCAGCATGGCCAATGTAAGCAATGAGCTGGCCATTGTTGGTGGTTCGGCGTTTATCGGGGCGGTGCTCAGTGGCGTGGTACTGGGCCAGATCAGCGGTCAGCCGGAATTACCGGTGTGGCTCTGGGCGCTGCTGGCGGCCGGTGTACCCTGGGTGTTTTTTTCTGCCGGACTGGCGGGTATGAACCCGATTATTATTGCTACCCTCATTGGCGGTATTCTGGGTTCGCTGTGGCCGGGCGCAGCTCAGCTCGGCCTGGCCATCGCCATGGTTACTGGCTGGGGTATTACCGCCTTCGGCACGCCCTTTGCGGCCAATGCTTTAATTATGGAACGGCTGACCGGATACCGGACAAGGGATGCCTCGTTTCGCTGGAGCCTGGCGTTGTCGCTGTCGGGTCTTTGCGCCGCCAGTCTTCTGAGCTTCAGTCTGACCCTGTGGCTGGCCTGAAGTAAGCCGGGTCGAAGCGCTCGAGGCTTCGGGCCAGGCTGGCGCGGGACAGTTCGCCCATATGGGTATCCACCAGGTGGCCCTCGGCGTTGTAGAACAGGGTGGTGGGCAAGCCGTGGCTGCCAACTACCCGGCCAAACCGGTTCTGCCTGTCGCTCAGTACGTGGCTCAGGTTCAGGTTCTGTGCCATCAGGAACTTGCGGATGGTTTCCGGATGTTCGCCCTGATTGGCGAACACAAAGTTCACGTTCGGGTAGCGTTGCTGGGCTTCTTCCAGCACCGGCATCTCGCGGATACATGGTGGGCACCAGGTGGCCCAGAGATTGACCACCGTGGGCTTGTCACCGGCCAGGCTGGCCAGGTCTACCGGGCGTTCGTTCAGATCGGTCAGGGCCACTTCCGGCAGGCCCTGGGTTTGCTGGTTGATCAGCGCAATAATGCCAGACATACCGCCCCAGATGATGAGGCCAGCCGCGACCGCTGAGCCCAGCGCCCGGCGTATGGCCGCCCGTTTCCACATCAGGTAACCGGTGAAGGCCAACGCAGCAATCAGGCCGGTCACCAGGTCGAACCCGCCGTCGCGGATGTCGATCATGCCCAGCCAGTCGCCCTGATACTCGCTGAAGTAGCGCACCACAAAACCGATGCGGGCACTGACCATGGCCACCAGAAAGATATCGGCCAGGGTACCGGCCACCGGCGTTTTCTCTT
The DNA here is from genome assembly GCF_053628895.1 of Marinobacter sp. MBR-105. Taxonomy (NCBI): domain Bacteria; kingdom Pseudomonadati; phylum Pseudomonadota; class Gammaproteobacteria; order Pseudomonadales; family Marinobacteraceae; genus Marinobacter; species Marinobacter sp. MBR-105. Next base: position 26,808 of record NZ_JBRJHG010000010.1, read on the forward strand.
TCCGGCCGATCAGGGCGCCAACCACCAGGGCAACCACGAAGGCCAGAACGAGAAGCAGGTGTCCGATGGACAGGCTGAGGGGGCCGATGCCTACGCTGAGCATGGAATCTCCGGAAATCGGTGAGTTTTTAGTAGCATACGGCGGCTAATGACCGCCGGGCCCTGTCAGAGTTCCATTTATCACCCTGAAAATGAAGGCCGGCCAATAAAACCACCTATAGCTATTTGCCGGGTGCTCTGTTACCGTGCCTGCATCCTGCCTCTAGGGATTCCGCAGTTTCCGGCTTAAAGCCGCCTTGCGAACCATTTCATACGACCTGTCAGAGGACGTCACCCCGAACCCGGCGCGTGACCGTAGTCGTCTTTTATTCCATGACTTTCATGGCATCTGCCCGCATTCGCCGACGACGGTGTTCGTGGAGGCAGAATCAATCAAGAGTACATCGTATATGAGTTTTTCTTCTCTCGGTTTGTCCGAGCAGCTGGTCCGTGCCACCGCCGATCAGGGTTATGAAACCCCGTCTCCCATCCAGCAGCAGGCGATTCCCGCGGTGCTGTCTGGCAAAGACGTAATGGCCGCGGCCCAGACCGGCACGGGTAAAACCGCTGGTTTTACCCTGCCTTTGTTGCAGCGCCTGGCGGAAAACCCCCGCACTGGCAAAGGCCCCCGCGCCCTGATTCTCACTCCCACCCGTGAGCTGGCCGCCCAGGTACACGATAGCGTGAACCTTTACAGCAAATACGTACCCACCAAGGCCGCTGTGGTTTTTGGTGGTGTAAAGATCAACCCGCAGATGATGAAGCTGCGCAAGGGTCTGGACGTACTGGTGGCCACACCGGGCCGTTTGATGGACCTGTACCAGCAGAACGCGGTGCCCTTCAACGAAGTGGAAATTCTGGTGTTGGACGAAGCCGACCGCATGCTCGACATGGGCTTTATCCGCGACATTCGCAAGATCCTGGCGTTGCTGCCGGCCAAGCGCCAGAACCTGCTGTTCTCCGCCACCTTCTCCAACGAAATCCGCACCCTGGCCCAGGGCCTGCTGGATAACCCGGTGCAGGTGGAAGTGGCGGCCCGTAACACCACCGCCGAGAAAGTGAAGCAGTCCGTCTACCCGGTTGACCAGAGCCAGAAGACAGCCTTGCTGAGCAAGCTGGTGCGTGACAACGACTGGGATCAGGTACTGGTTTTCACCCGTACCAAGCACGGCGCCAACCGCCTGACCCAGAAGCTGGAGAAAGACGGTATCACGGCTGCCGCCATTCACGGCAATAAGTCCCAGGGTGCCCGTACCCGTGCCCTGGCGGATTTCAAAGCCGGTGAAGTGCGCGTACTGGTCGCCACCGACATTGCTGCCCGTGGCCTGGATATCAAACAGCTGCCGCAAGTGGTGAACTTTGAACTGCCGAACGTGCCGGAAGATTACGTGCACCGCATTGGTCGTACCGGCCGTGCCGGTGAAAGTGGCCATGCCCTGTCACTGGTCAGTGCTGACGAAGGCAAGCTGCTGGCGGGTATCGAGAAGCTGATCAAGAAGCAGCTTCCGCGCAAGGAAGTGGAAGGCTTCGAGCCGAAAAACAACCTGCCGCTGAAGCCCAAGGCCAAAGCAGACCCGAGCAAGGCGCGGAATCGTCGCCCTCAGGGTGGCAATGGTAAGAGCTTTGGCCCGAAGCCGACTGGTCGTAGCGGCGGTCGTGGCCGTGGTGGTCAGGGCGAAGGACAGGGCCGTGGCCAGGGGCAGGGTAGAAGTGGTCGCCCGGCTCAACGCCAGAGCGCCTGAAAACCGTTTCTCCTGACATAAAAAAGGCGGGGCCGAAGCCCCGCGCAGGAGAACGCACCATCCGGTAGCCGACAGACCGTGGGAGCTACCGGGAGTGCGGATCAGAACTTGTAGGTGAAACCTACCATGTAGACCATGGGGTCAATTTCGACTTCAGTTTCTACTTCAGCTGCTTTCACATCACCAGCGTAGGCGGTAATGGTTGCGTCGGTGTTGATGTCAGCCCACCAGATCGCGGCGTTCAGACCGAAGTTCTCGCTCAGCATATAGTCCATGCCCAGCTCCACAGCGACGCCAACACTGTCGTCGAGTTCGAGCTCAGAGCTGGACACCGCGCCCGCCAGAGCACCGCCAGACAGACTGCCCGCCACGGAGTTCAGAACCGTGTCCAGAGTGTCGTTGGTTTTTTCTTCGAAGAAAGTGGTGTAGTTCACACCCACGCCCGCGTACGGCTGGAACTTGGAGCTGCTGTGCATTGGGAAGTACTGCAGTGTCAGTGTTGGCGGCAGGTGCTTGGTTTCACCCAGCTTGCCGAAGCCAGACAGATCGCCTTTACCTTCAATGTTGTGCTTGAACGGGGTGGCACCCAGAACGCCAATACCCAGGTTGCTGGTGACCATGTAGGTCGCCCTAATGCCCAGCTGGGAGTTACCATCAACACCTACTTCTGTGCCATCCAGAGTGACGTTGGCACCGTCGATCGGGCCGACAAAACCAGTTACGTTCAGGGCATCGCTGGAATCATCCGGCGCGACATGAACCGCACCCGCACGCAGAACAAAATCACCCGCTTCAAAAGCCTGAGCTGCAGGAGCCACTGCCATTACGGCCGCAGCCAGAACACTGAGTTTAAAACCACGAGACATAGCCATCTCCTTATCCATGAAAGATCGATGGCTTAAATGTAATGACATCCGGACAGGCAATCTTGATTTAGCGCAAGAAATGGCGGAAGGCAGCGCGACTGGCCAATAAGTCTTGATTCAACTCAAGAAAAGGTGGGAATGCGGCTATTGCGGATGGTCAGGCCTGGGCTTCGTCGAGGGGCTTGTCTTCATCGCTGGGCACAAATACGTCCCGAATGGACAGGGGCTGACCCTGGGTATTCTGCACGGTGACCGGCTGTATTGGCTGGCCGCTATCGCGGTCCCTGAGGTCCAGGGGCTGGCCGTCCGGAGACGGGTTCCACTTGTCGCCCCACTGGCGCAGAGCCACCACCACCGGGAACAGATCCCGGCCTTTCTCGGTGAGCCGGTACTCAAATCGTGAGCCGTGCTCACCCACATCCACTTTGCGCAAGACTTCGTTGTCCACGAGCTTGGCCAGGCGGTCACACAGAATGTTCTTGGCAATCCCCAGTTGCTGCTGAAAATCCACAAACCGGCGGGTGCCGTACATGGCGTGCAGCACAATCAGCAGCGACCACCAGTCCCCCACTTCATTAAGGGCACGGGCGACGGAGCAGTTGGAATCATCAAAACGTTTTCTGGCCATGTAGGGGAGTGTACCGAATAGGGTTGCATTTTGAAACCGGATTGAATAGGGTTGCTTTACGAAACCAAATTGATGAGGTTGCACATCACATGAGTATGAATCTTGGTCCTTTGTTTGAGCCGTTTGAACTTCACAACCTCAAGCTGCGCAACCGCGTAGCCATGGCGCCGATGACCCGCAATTTCTCGCCTAAGGGTGTACCCGGTCAGGATGTGGTGGACTACTATCGCCGCCGCGCCGAGGCCGGTGTTGGCCTGATCATTACCGAAGGCACTGTCGTGAACCACGCGGCTGCCAACGGTTACCCGAACGTACCGGCCTTCTATGGCGACGAAGCCCTGGCGGGCTGGAAGAAAGTGGTGGATGCCGTGCACGAAGCCGGCGGCGCCATTTTCCCGCAACTGTGGCACGTGGGCGCGGTACGCAAGGAAGGTATCGAGCCGGATCCCTCTGTTCCCGGTTACAGCCCTTCAGGCCTGTTTGCCCCGGGCAAGCCCAACGGCAAGGCCATGACCAGAGAAGACATCCAGGACGTGATCAAAGCTTTCGGTGATGCCGCCCAGGATGCCAAGGCTCTGGGCTTCGACGGTGTGGAAATCCACGGCGCCCACGGCTATCTGCTGGATCAATTCCTGTGGGAAGGCACCAACCAGCGCGACGATGAGTACGGCGGCAGCCTGGAAAACCGCCTGCGCTTTGTGGTGGAAATCGTCGAGGAAGTGCGCCACCGCGTGGGCCCGGATTACCCGATCATGCTGCGCTTCTCTCAGTGGAAGCAGCAGGACTACGAAGCAAAACTGGTGAATAGCCCCGAGGAACTGGAGCGCTTCCTGAAGCCTCTGGCGGAGGCCGGTGTCGACATCTTCCACGCTTCCACCCGCCGCTTCTGGGAACCGGAGTTCGAAGGTTCCAATCTGAACCTGGCCGGCTGGACCCAGAAGATCACCGGTAAACCGACCATGTCGGTTGGCAGTGTGGGCCTGACGGAAGATTTCATCAGCGGCACCTTCGCCAGCAAGAAAGAGGCGGTGGAGCAGTCTGGCATTGACGAGCTGGTTGAGCGCATGAACAACGGTGAATTCGATCTGATCGCGGTTGGCCGTGCCCTGCTGCAAGACCCAGAGTGGCTGGTGAAAGTGAAAGAAGGCCGCCTGAACGAAGTGGAAGCCTTCGCCAGGAAGTCTCTGGCAAAACTCTACTGATCGATCCTACCCCTTTGATCGTGCCTGCCGCGCGCCCTCGGGCCCGCGGCTTTTTTGTGTCTGAAATCTGTCCGGTTCGTAATCGCAGCAATCGCCAGAAACGCTATGCTGTAGTCAGATTGTTGTTATTCACCAGACAAGGAGTTGGATATGGCTTTGATGCGGCATCTTAAACTGGCTGGGCTGGCTGCGGTATTGATCACCCTGGTGGGTTGCGCCAGCGTAGGCCGGGATTTTGCGACTCATAATGTCGACCAGATAACGATCGGTGAGACGACCCGCGCCGAGATACAGGAGATGTTCGGTGAGCCCTGGCGCACCGGTATTGAAGACGGCAAGCGCACCTGGACTTACGGCAAGTATCGCTGGTCCGCCTTTGGTGACGATGAAACCACGGATCTTGTGGTCCGTTTCAATAACGACGGCACGGTATCCTCTTACGTATACAACACCACCGAATAAAAGCGCCCGGGCGCCGGCATGACCTCAGTCAGCGGCCGGCGCCTGTTTCAGCGCCAGAATCTGCCCGGAATCCAGTTCCTCGATTAATGCCCCCCGGAACTGCCGGTTGATGAATCGCTCCGTTTCCACCTGAATCCGCTCCCGCTGCCCGGGCTTCTCGATATAGTCCATGGCCCGGAACAGGATGTAGCGGATGGTCATGTTGGAAATCTCCTGTACCACCACCTCATCGACACCGGGCACCAGCCCGCGTTCCAGAATATCCTCGGCCATTTCCCGGGCGCTGGCGTCCAGCTGTGCTTCGAGAGCCCGGCGTAACACGGGCGACGGGCCATGAAGTTCCCTGACCGCCACCGTGGTTGCCGCGGGGTTGGCCAGAAAGTAGTGGTACACAAAAGTGACGGTGTCGTGGGAGGCCTGTTCCGAGGAATCCGCCATCTGCCGCAACTGCCGCACGCCGGCTTTCATGTCCTCGGCGATATACCCCAGCACCTGCAAACCGAATTCGTCCAGATTGCGGAAGTGCCGGTAAAAGGTGTTCGGATTTAACCCCGCCTCCCGGGCCAGTTCCCGCAGGCCCAGGGAGGTCAGGCTGCGGCTTTGGGTAATCAGCCGTAGAGCAGCCTGGACCAGTTTCAGTTTTCCGCCGGCAAGTCGTTGCATCGAATCGTGTTTCCTTTGGGCGTTGGGCCAACAACCTGTCACTCAGGGCCATTCCTGTGCGAGTGGGTATACAGGTGTCTACTTTGACCGGTATACATGTGTCTACCGGTCATGATGACCACACCGACAACAACAGGCAAGGCCCTTCAGGCCACACAGGAGTGCAGCAATGAAACAAACCGCCAAGATCGCCATTATCGGCACCGGATTTTCCGGCCTGGGCATGGCCATCAAGTTGAAAGAGGCCGGTTTTGACGACTTTGTGATTCTGGAGCAGAGCGACAATGTCGGGGGCACCTGGCACGATAACCACTACCCGGGTTGCGCCTGCGATGTTCAATCTGCGCTGTATTCCTTCTCTTTTGAGCAGAATCCGAACTGGACCCGCATGTTTGCTCCCCAGCCGGAGATTCAGGCGTACCTGCGGCATTGCGCCGAGAAATACGGCCTGATGGATCACATTCGTTTCAATACCCACGTGGCTGGTGCCCGTTGGGATGGGGCCACCTCGGGCTGGGTTGTGGAAACCTGCAACAGTGCAAAACTCTGGGACTACATGGAAAAGAAAGGTTTGAAGCCCGGGGATGAACTGGATCGCAGCGACAAGGCCCTGCCGCCAATCCGCAAGCTGCGAAGCGAGATCCTGGTGTCCGGCATGGGCGGCCTGAGCACCCCCGCGTATCCGGAGATCAAGGGCATAGACACGTTCACGGGGACCAGTTTTCACTCCCAGAACTGGGACCATGACTACGATTTTCGTGGCAAGCGGGTCGCGGTTATCGGCACTGGTGCCTCAGCCATCCAGTTCGTGCCGGAAATTGCCAAAGAGGCCGCCCATCTGGACCTTTACCAGCGCACGCCGCCCTGGATCCTGCCCAAGCCTGACCGGGAAATCCGGCCACTGGAGCGGGCCATGTTCCGCAGGTTCCCGCAAACTCTGAATGCGTTCCGCCAGAGCATTTACTGGATGCTGGAAGCCCGGGTGCTAGGCTTCGTGGGTAACCCGCGCATTCTGAAAGTCGGTGAGTTGCAGGCCCGTCGACACATCCGCAACCAGATCAAGGACAAGGAACTGCGCAAGAAAGTGACGCCGGATTTCCACTTCGGCTGCAAGCGGGTGCTGATCTCCAACAACTACTACCCGGCCCTGGACCAGGAACACGTGGACGTACTGACAGACGGCGTTCGCGAAGTGAAAGGTAACACCATCATCGACAACAATGGCACCGAGCGCCCGGTGGATTGCATTGTCTATGGCACCGGCTTCAAGGCCCAGGAACCCATCCCCCGGGGCATGATCTTCGGCCGTGGTGGCCAGGATCTGCTCGACGCCTGGCGTGAGGGTGCGGAAGCCTACAAAGGCACCACCGTGGCCGGTTTTCCAAACTTCTTCATGCTGATGGGGCCCAACACCGGCCTGGGCCACAGCTCCATGGTGTACATGATCGAGTCCCAGGTGCAGTACGTGCTGGACGCCATCAAGAAGATGGACCACCGAGGCTGGAAGAGCGTGGAAGTGAAAGAGGATGCCTACAGCCAATACAACGCCTCTATACACGCCAAACTGGGCGACTCCGTGTGGCAGACCGGTTGCAAGAGCTGGTATGTGAACGAGAACGGCAAGAACACCACCTTGTGGCCGGGCTTCACCTGGCAGTTCCGACAGCAGACCCGGCGGTTTGATGCCGAGCAGTATGTGTGTGAATCGGCGGAGGTGATGGAGCAGGGTGGGGAGCCGGCATTGGCTGGTTAAAACGGTAGATAATTATAGCGCCCGAGTCAGGATGCTTCGGGCGCTATGAGGTTGATGTAAGCCACACCACCCCAACGAGTGGTTGGTAGTTTTCGCGTTCCTGAAATACCATAAGCACCCCGATCCACTGGAACACGGATCATGAACTGGCGCCCTTGGTTATTCGGCGCTTGTTGCTAAGCCTGAAATTTCAGCAGGGAACGCATGAACACGGAACAGGATACCGATTACCAGTACCGCGAGCGGGTGGTAGTGCCCCGCCCGGACAAAGAACTTCGCTTTCGGAACGGACGAATCCCCGGGTATTTTTCGATATTTCTCGGTGGCTTGAGCCTGGCGGCGGTGCTCGCCTACCTGTTCCCTTCCTATCTGACCACCACTGATCTTCGTGCCGCGTATGATGCCGAGGCGCTTCAGGATATCCTGAAGTACGGTATGTGGTTCTCCCTGTTTTTCGGCATTACCACCTTCATTCTTGATCGGCGCAAACGGCTTGGCGCTGCAGGTATTGCCATGACGCTGATCGCGTTTGCCCTGGGTGGCTACAACGTCCCGGTCGGGCCGGTGGAGCCGAAACCATTGTCGCTCGGCGTGGACTGGCTGATTCTGGCCTTTCTGGGTTCCACCATTGTCTTTACCAGCCTGGAGAAGCTCTTTCCGAAGTATCGGGAGCAGGTCATCTTGCGGGATCAGTGGGGGCTGGATTTCTTTTACTTCTGCCTGAATCACCTGCTGATCTCAGCGGTTCTGCTGTTTGGCAACTTCCTGGTAACGCGCTTTGAATGGGTGGCCAGCGACAGTCTTCAGGCGGCTATCCAGAGCACGCCGCTATGGCTGCAGGTGGTTCTGCTGATTCTGGTGGCCGACTTCGTGCTGTATTGGGAGCATCGGGTATTCCATGAAGTCCGGCGGCTGTGGCTGTTCCATGCCGTCCACCATTCGGTGGAAACCATGGACTGGCTGGCCGGTTCCCGTGCGCATGTGGTTCAGATATTTATTGAGCGTGGGTTGGTTATGCTGGCCCTGTATCTGCTCGGCGCCAGCAAGGAAGCGCTGGATATCTACGTCACGTTTGCCGCGTTGCAGGCCATCATCATTCACAGCAATCTCAATGTGCCCTGGGGGCCGCTCAAGTACCTGTTGGTAACGCCGCAGTTCCACCACTGGCACCACAGCTCAGAGAAGCCGGCCATCGATACCAATTATTCAGCACACACGGTGCTCTTTGACCGACTGTTCGGCACCTATCATTTCCCGAAAGCGCACTGGCCAGCGGAGTATGGCACAACCCAGAAACTGCCGGGTTCCTATCTGGGGCAGCTGTTCTACCCGTTCCGCAGGCGGTGACCGGCAGTTGCCGTCACGGTGATGCAATGGGATGATGCGCGGGTTGCGTGCTGCCCGGCACGCATTCAACCATCATCTGAAACCGGCAGGATGTCATGGCCAACCGAACCTCAACCCGACTGAACAAATACATCAGCGAGAGCGGCATGTGCTCCCGTCGGGATGCCGACCGGTTCATCGAGCAGGGCAACGTGCACATCAACGGTCGCCGGGCCCAGGTGGGCGATCAGGTGTTGCCCGGAGATGTGGTGAAGGTCAATGGCCAGGTGGTGGAGCCGAGAGACGAAGAAGATCTGGTGTTCATTGCCCTGAATAAACCGGTGGGTATTGTCAGCACCACCGACAGCGCGGAGAAAGACAACATCCAGCGTTTTGTCGGCCACAGTGAACGGATTTTTCCCATTGGCCGGCTCGACAAGGATTCCCAGGGGCTGATTTTCCTGACCAGCAATGGCGATCTGGTGAACAAGATCCTGCGCGCCGGCAATAATCACGAGAAGGAATACCTGGTCACGGTCGACAAGCCGGTCACCCGGGAATTCGTAGAGGGAATGAGCAACGGTGTGCCGATTCTGGGGACCATGACCAAGCGCTGCAAGGTCGAAAAGGTGTCCCGGTTTGTGTTCCGCATTACCCTGGTTCAGGGCCTGAATCGCCAGATTCGCCGTATGGCGGAGTACTTTGGCTACGAGGTGACCAGGCTGGAGCGGGTGCGCATCATGAATGTCAGTCTGCAGGGATTGCCGGTGGGCGCCTGGCGGGATCTGACCGAGAAGGAGCTGGCGGTACTGTTCGATGCCATCCGGGATTCCTCGTCCGAGGCCACGGAACCTGCTGGCAGCAAGCCCCGGAAGAAGCCGGCGGGTGCGAGGGGCGCTCGCCCGGGGCCCGGTGGCAAGCCTGCGCGGGGTGGTGCAAAAGCTGGCGGGAAGCCACCAGCTGGTAAAGGGCGAAAAGGCACCGGTTCCGGGCCCGGTAAACGGCCATCTGGTAAACCCGGCGGCGGCCCGAAGCCGGGTGGTCGTGGTCCGGGATCCAAAGGTAAACCATCGAAACCGGGCAAGCCCCGCAAGCCGTCCATCAAGAAGCGTTGAGTACCCATAGGTTCTCTTCCTTACGGCAAAAAAGCCTTTCGGACGCTATGCTTACCGGCTTTAACCCTGTGCCGGATTTGCCCGAATGTTTGAAACGTTTTTCTCTACCTATCTCAGCAGCACCATCCGATTCCTGTTCCTGCTGGCGCCGTTTTTCGTGGTCACCATGTTTCTGGCCCTCACCCGGGGGCTCCCGATAGCGGAGAAAACCTCCATCATTCGTCGGGCCTGTGTCTCGGCCTTTATTCTGGGTGTGATTCTGTTTTTCGCCGGCCCGCTGCTGTTCAACGCCATTGGCATCACCCTGAATTCCTTCCGCATCGGTGCCGGCAGCCTGCTGTTCCTCACCGCCATCAGTCTGGTGAACAGTGGCACCCGTAACCACGCCACCGGGTTGCCCGAAGAGGATCGGGATGACATCGCGGTGGTGCCCCTGGCCATTCCTGTCATGATTGGTCCGGCGACCATTGGTGCCATCATGGTTTACGGCGCCGAGCTTAAAGCGGTGCCGGAAGTGGCCGGTGGTCTGCTGGGCCTGGTGTCGGGCTTGCTGATTCTGGCGGGATTGCTGCGCTTGTCCGGTTATCTGGAGAAAGCGTTGGGCAAGACCGGCCTGAACATTATGTCGAAGATCAGCGGCCTGATTCTTTCCGCGATGGCGGCAGAAATCGTGCTGACCGGTATTGCCGGCTTCATTGCCAGTACCTCGGGCGCCTGAGACAATCCGGTCGTTATTTCTGGATGGGATGAGTCATGCCCGCGAACACCATTGAGCATAATCGCAGCCGGTTCAATTTTGATGGCATCGAGGCCATCTGGCTCTTCGGCTATGGCTCGCTGATCTACAAAGTGGATTTCCCGTTCCTGGAGCAGCGCCCGGCAGCCATTCGCGGTTGGGCTCGGCGGTTCTGGCAGGGTTCTCATGATCACCGTGGCACGCCCGAAGCGCCGGGGCGGGTGGTCACGCTGATTGAGCAGCCCGATGCCGTATGCAAGGGCGTAGCCTATCGGGTGTCACCCAACGTCTTCGAGTATCTGGATGTGCGGGAAAAGAACGGCTATCTGCGCTTCAGTACCACCATGACCTTTGACGATGGCAGTCATGCCGAGGGGCTGGTGTACATCGCTACGGAAGACAATGAGGCCTTTCTGGGCGAGGCACCGGAAGCGGACATTGCGCGGCAGATTGCCCTCGCCACGGGGCCTAGCGGCCCCAATTCGGAGTATTTGCTCAGGCTGGCCGATTCGCTGCGTCAGCTGGGTGATGATTGTTCACACACCTTTGCCATCGAGGCCTGTCTTCGGGCGGAAGAACGGCTACCCCGTTGATTTGTCTCCCCGGCGGTCTCCCGCTCCGCCGGGTTGAATCCCCGGGCGGGTGACCGCTTCCGGTGCCGCAGGCCAATCAGTACCAGCGGCACGACAATCATCAGGCTGCCCGCCAGGAACCACAGGTCGGGTACCTCACCAAACCAGATCCAGCCAATGGCGACCGCCCAGATCAGCCCGGTGTATTCGGCGCTGGTGACCTGGTTGGCATCTACCTGCCGGTAGGCCAGCAACACGGTGATGTTGTAGCCCAGGATGAACAGGGCGGAACCGGCGGCGCTGATCAGGATTTGCGGGTTCCAGGCCGCGCCTTCCCAGAGTGCCAGGGCGGCGGCCGCCGGGACGATCAGCAGGTAGTTCAGAAACAGTTTGTGGACGGTGGTTTGTTCCTTGGGCAACTGGCGCACCATGACGGCGTTGATGGCCAGGGCGAAGGCAGAGCCGAGGGCGGCGATGACGGCCCAGTTGAAGTCCACCGGTCGCAGGATGACGATGATGCCGGCAAAGCCGCTGAACACAGCAGTCACACTGAGCGGAGTCAGTTTTTCGCTGAAGAATACGGCGGACAGTACCATCACCAGGATGGGCGCGGCGTAGAACAGGGCGTTGGCGGTGGCCAGTGGCAGGTTGGTCAGTGCCACCACCATGCAGACGATACCGACCAGATGGATGTGGGCGCGGATGGCGTGGATTTTCAGGCCGCCGAAGAGGTTGTTGCGGTCGAGTTTGCGGGCGAGCGGGAGCAGGAACGCCAGGGTGAGGACGCAGCGCAGGAAGGCGAACTGGAAGACGGGGGCACCGGGGTTCAGGAGCTTGATGAAGACGTCTGAGAGTATGGCCATGGCGTTGCCGATGACCAGCAGCAGAATGGCGCTGTTGACGGTTTTGCCTGACACTGTGGTGCTCCTTTTCCTGAAATCCGCTAACTTGAGTGCACGGGTATGTCGGCGGACTTGCTTCCGAAAACCGCTGCTAGTACATCCCTGTACGCTTGTCTCCGCCATCCATGGCTACGAACATTTTCGGAAGCAAGTCCGCCGACACACCCCCTGACCTTGGATGTGGATTCTAGGCGTGCTTAACTATCCGATAAAATGATCAATATTCCCCATTCATTAGAAAATTAGATAACAAGCAACGATGAGACTCCCACCTCTAAAAGCTCTCCCAGTATTTGAAGCTGCCGCCCGGCTGAACAGTTTTTCAGCGGCCTCGGAAGAACTGGCCATCACCCAGAGCGCGGTCAGCCACCAGATCAAACAGCTGGAAACCTATCTGGGCGAGCGGTTGTTCTGGCGCTCCGGTCGTCGCGTGACGTTGACCGATGAAGGGCGGCAGTATTTCGATGCCATTGGTTCGGCTCTGCTTCAGATTGAGCGGGCCAGTGAGCAGTTGCTGGGGCATGAGGAGAGTCGGTTGCGGTTGTCGGTGTTCAGTTCGTTCGCCGTGCGCTGGCTGGTGCCCCGGTTGCCGGATTTGCAGCGGCTGCATCCGCAGATTGATCTGGCGCTGGAGATGAGTAGCGAGAACCCGGTGTTGTCGGATCGGGTGGCGGATTGTTTCATCACCATTCACCGGGATTCCCGGGCCTACAGTTACGATTTGCTGTACGAGGAGCGGCTGTTTCCGGTCTGTAGTCAGGATTACTGGCAACGTATGCGCCGGGAGCTGGGCCGGGATGTGGAGCCGGAGCGGCGGGATGAGCAACCGGTGTCGCCGGGTGAGATGGCGGGGTTTCCGCTGCTATCCACTCACAGCATTTTCGATCGGCCGGCCGGAGACTGGGAGGCCTGGTACAGCGCGGCAGGAGAATTGATGCCCACGGGCACTCGCGTTCAGCACTTCAGCCATATGCTGTTGGCGCTTGAGGCGGCGCGGTTTCATCAGGGCATTGCCCTGACCAATGACTACATGCTGAGTACCCGGAAGGATTCCGAAGATTTCGTGCGGTTGCCGACGCATTCGGTGGTAACCGGCGACAAATTTTACTTTGCCTGGAAGACCAGCCGCCGGCGGGAGCGCGGGATTCAGACGCTGCGCCGGTGGTTGGTGGATGAGGCGATTCGGGGTGGCTTGAGGGGCGAGTGACCGCCCCTCAACGGGAGGGTGGCGAAGCTCAGCCTTTGGATGGCCGCTCCACCACCTTGCGCTTGCCTTTGGCGCTTTTGGCGAGGGATTTCAATCCGTCGGCATCAAAGGCGTCTACGCGGATGACGTCATAGAGTGCCGTCAGGGCTTCTTCCAGTTTCGGGCACTCCTCTGCTTTGACAATGCCCTGGGCACAGGCCCAGTCCACCAGTTCCTTGCGTTGGTGGCCCATCAGCAGGGCGATGCCATCCACTTCGTCTTCGTCCCGGCTGCGGATCGCTTCGTGCAGTTTGTGACGGGATTCCTCGGTTTCGTTCGCCAATCGATAGGCGTTGAGTACACGTCCGAGCGGGTCGCTGGGATCGGCATTGATGAAGGTTCCCCGGCTGATGCGCTGGCGCACAGGCGTGTCTTTCACGATGGTAGCCGCCACTTTTGCACCGAGCTTGTCATCCGGGCCGTTCAGGCCGGTGGCGCCGAGCGGGAAGACCATCAGCCGCAGCGGCCAGCGCAGGGCGGGTACCGGGAAGTTGATGATGGCTTCACGCATGGAGTCCTGCAGGTCGTGCAGGCAGGTTTGCAGGCACCATTCCACCAGGTCCCGTTGGTCGTCCGGATAGCCTTCCTCATGCCATTGCTTGATCACGGCGGTGGCGTAGTAAAGCTGTACCAGGCAGTCGGCCATGCGGCCAGACAGCCGCTGTCGGGCTTTCAGGCCGCCGCCGACGGTGAGCAGGGTCACGTCGGTCATCAGTGCAAAGGCCGCCGAGAAACGGCCCAGCTGGCGGTAGTATTTCTGGATGTCACCCTGGCGGGGTGCGCTTTCCAGCCAGCCTTTACTCAGGCCCAGAACGAATGCACGCAGGGCATTGCGGGTGGTGTGGGCCAGGTGGCGGTAGAAGATGCCGTCGAACTTCTTCGCGGCTTTATCCTGGTCTTCCATGCCCGCCGCTTCGATTTCCTCAACAATAAAGGGGTGGCAGCGGATGGCGCCCTGGCCGAAGACCATCAGGCTGCGGGTCAGGATGTTGGCGCCTTCCACGGTAATGCCGATAGGCACGGCCTGGTAGGCCCGTGCCAGGAAGTTGCGGGGGCCGGTGATAACGCCCCGGCCGGCGACCACGTCCATGGCGTGGTTGATCACTTCCCGCATCAGGTCTGTGTTGCGGTATTTCAGCACCGCTGAAGGTACCGACGGGCGAACGCCCCGGTCCAGCATACCGGCGGTCAGCAGGCGGGCTGCGTCCATCATGTAGGTGTAGCCGGCAATGGGTTCCAGGGCTTCCTGTACGCCTTCAAACTGGCTGATGGAGCGGCCGAACTGCTCCCGGGTGTAGGCGTAGGAACCGGTCGCCAGGCTGGCCAGTTTGCCGGCGCCGGTGCCCAGAGCGGGCAGGGAGATGGAGCGGCCGATGGACAGGCATTCCAGCAACATTTTCCAGCCCTTGCCGAGCATGTCCTGGCCGCCAATTACCTGTTCCATGGGGATGAAAACTTCAGTGCCCCAGGTGGGGCCGTTCATGAAGACCGTGTTCATGGGCAGGTGGCGGGCACCGGCATTCACGCCGTCGGTATCCCGCGGCACCATCACACAGGTGACACCGATCTCGTCCTGCTCGCCAAGCAGGTGCTCGGGGTCGTAAACCTTGATGGCGAGGCCAATCAGCGTAGCGACCGGCGCCAGGGTGATGTAGCGCTTGTTCCAGGTCACTTTCAGGCCCAGCACTTCCTTGCCGTTCCATTCGCCCTTGCAGACGATGCCTTTGTCCGGAATCGCGCCAGCATCGGAGCCGGCGACCGGAGAGGTCAGGGCAAAGCAGGGGATTTCTTCACCCCCGGCCAGGCGAGGCAGGTAGTGCTGTTTCTGCTCGTCGGTACCATAGTGCATCAGCAGCTCGCCGGGACCGAGGGAGTTGGGCACCATCACGGTCACCGCCGCAGACACGCTGCGGGTGGAGATCTTCATGACGATTTCGGAATGGGCGGTGTTGGAAAAACCCAGGCCGCCGTCTTCTTTGGGAATCACCAGTCCAAAGAAGCCCTTGCTGCGAATGAACTTCCACACTTTGTCCGGCAGATCGTAGTGTTCGTGGGTGATCTGCCAGTCGTCCAGCATCTTGCACAGTTCTTCCACCGGGCCATCAAGAAACGCCTGTTCTTCACTGGTCAGGTGAGCGGGCGCGGCATCCAGCAGCTTGTTCCACTCAGGTTGGCCGGAAAACAGTTCGCCGTCCCAGTCAACGGAGCCGGAGTTGAGGGCTTCCTGTTCGGTGGGAGACAGTTTTGGTAAGCGACTGCGAACCCAGCCCAGCAGTGGCCGGCTGAGTTTATCCAGGCGCAGGTCGCCAGGGAGGGTTACGATCAGTGCCAAAGCCAGCAGGATGCCGCCGATCAGAAAACTCAGAATGTGCCAGTCGTCCTGAGCGACACCAATCAGGGTAGCGACGGACATGATGAGGGCGGCAGTTTTGCCACCGATACTGAAGTAGATCAGTACCAGGGCACTGAGAACGAGGAGCAGAACGCTCATGGGCAGACCTCCATATCATGAATGAAATCAGACAGATTTGATTCTTACCATCGGTCAAAGTTCAGTCAGTTGCAAGCGGTTAGCGTGGTTAAGGCCAGAGCGAGCACGGTTTGTGGATCTGGTCGGGTTGCGGAAAACAGGGAACGGAGATTGTTAATTTACAAAATCTTTCAATTCCTTTTGAGCTATTCCTAATACCTATCGTAAATCACTCCACGTTTTCTCTCACTCTGGAGTGTTTTATGACTGGCCAACTTACCGTTGCCAAACGCCTGGCCCTGGGATTCGGGCTGATCGTGTCTCTGATGATTGCGATCACGGTGATCGGCAACCAGCGGGTCGGGTTCATGGACAAGACCCTCACCTCGGTTAACGAAGGCGCGGCGTTGAAGCAGCGCTATGCCATCAATTTTCGGGGCAGCGTACATGATCGGGCGATTGCCATCCGCGATGCGGTGCTGGTAAACCGGGATTCCGAGTTGCAGCGGCATCTGCAGGACATCGACCGGCTGGCCGCGATGTATCGTGAGAACGCCAGTGATATGGCCCGGATGTTCCGGGAGCAGGGCGCCCAGGCACAGGAACGGGAGCTGCTGGATGCGATCGAAAACATCGAGACAACCACCCTTGCCCTGACGGCCAGAGTGATTGAGCTTCGCAGCAATGGTCAGAACGAAGCGGCCCGGCAACTGCTGCTGCAGGAAGCCTCGCCGGCGTACAGCGAGTGGCTCGACCGGGTTAACGCCTTTATTGATTACCAGGGAGATGAAATTGCAGGGGATGTGAATGCCGTGCGTCAGGCGGCCAGTGGCTTCAATCTGCTGATCATTTCGGTAACAGCGGTCGCGGTGTTGCTGAGTGTCGTCATTGCGACGGTGATCATTCGTGGACTGAAGAGGATTCTGGGGGCCGAGCCGGAAACCGTCGCAGAGGCCATTCGGCAATTGGCTGACGGCAATTTGAACCAGCAACTCGACACGCGATACCCCAACAGTGTGATGGGGGCGCTGGTGGATACCATCGAACGCCTGACCGGGATTATTCAGGACGTGCGTTCGGCAGCGGATGAGTTGTCCAACTCCTCCAGGGAGCTTGAAGGGACGTCTGATAATAACAGTCGCCAGATCCGAATGCAGGCGACGGAGGCGGAACAGATGGCCACCGCCGTGAACCAGATGGCCGTCACAGTTAATGAAGTGGCCGGCTTTGCGGCCAGTGCCGCCAGCGCTACCCAGAAAGCCGACACCGAAGTGGAAACCGGCAATCAGGTGGTACAGGAAACCGCTGCCGCCATTACCGGTCTGGCCGACAAGCTGGAGCAGGCGGCGGCTTCGGTGAACCGGGTGTCCGAAGACAGCGGTAACATCGAACAGATTATTGAAGTGATCAACGCCATCGCCGAACAGACAAATCTGCTGGCCCTGAACGCCGCGATCGAGGCGGCCCGTGCCGGTGAGCATGGTCGTGGCTTTGCTGTGGTGGCGGATGAAGTCCGTTCCCTGGCGTCCCGCACCCAGGAATCTACTCGTGAGATTCAGGACATGATTGGCCGGCTACAGACCGGAGCCGGCCAGGCAGCGGGCGAGATGGAAGAGAGCCGGAAGCTGGCGGGCGTTACCGTCGAAAAAACGACGGAAGCCGAGCGCTCTCTGGCGCGAATCCGGGAAGAAATGGCGTCAATCAATGATATGAATGCCCAGATCGCCAGCGCGGCGGAAGAACAGAGCTCGGTGGCCGAGGAAGTGAACCGGAACATCGCCCGGATTCACGACGCCACCATCGAAACCTCCGCAGGTTCAGATCAGGTGGCGGGTGCCAGCCGCGACCTGGCCGTGCTGGCGGGGCAGCTGCAGTCCCGGGTCAGCCGGTTCAGGCTCAAAGGCTGAGCCCGGTTACCAGCAGCGCCAGTGTGGACAGCAGTACCGCCACGTTGGCGCCCAGCACCCGGTTGAGCTGGTCTGGCATCGCCAGTACCCGAGGTAGTCGAAGGCTGATCCAGACAGCTGCGGGTAAGGGTGCCAGGGCGATAAGGCTGGTCATTGCCAGATAGCCACTGACCATACCGGCAACGATGACACCATAGCTGGCAAGCAACAGGCCAGCCACCAGGTGGGCGGCTTTTTCGGGGCCAAGGGTAATCACCAGATGGCGCCGGCCAATCGCTCGATCGGCCTCTGCATCCGGTATCTGGTTGATCAGCAACAGCTCACTGACCATCAACAGGGCTACCAGAGACGCCAGCAGGGCGGTGCAATCGATGCTTGCCCCAAGCGCGATAACGGTGCCCAGCACCATGATGGGACCAAACCCCATGCCCGGTGCCAGCAGGCACAGCAGCGGCGAGCGGGTAATCCAGCGGGTATAGGTGAGCACCAGCATCACACCGGCCGCCCCGAGCACCAGCAGCGGCAGACCCCGCAGCCAGAGAAAATACAGACCGATGGCCACCACCAGCGCCAGTGTGCCCAGACCTGCCCAGAGCACGCGCCGGGCAGCAGTCGGCACCTCGGGCAGGGCGCCGCTGCCACCGGAGAACGGGGTGCGCTCGGTGATCATGTCGAGGCCGGAGCGAAAATCGTCGTATTCGTTCAGCAGATTCACCGCCGCATGGGCAAGTACGGCGCCAAGGAAAACCAGAAAGGTGTGTAAAAGTTCGGGCGCCTGGCCCTGTTGCCAGGCGACGGCCAGGCCCAGGCCGGCACACAACGGGGCGAGCAGTAAAAAGTTCGGGCGGGACGCGCGGACCACCGCAAGGGTTTCTGACATTGATCAACTCTCCGGATTGCGGAGAAGCTTACACGTAGCCCGCCGCAAATACCAAGCCCAGCACAATGGGCATCACCACCAGACTGCCCAGGTTGCTCAGCAGCACCAGGGAGGCCACCGCGTGGGGTTCCTGTTGATACTGTTCGGCCACCATGTAATTCAGTACCGCCGGTGGCAGGGCGGCAAAGACCCAAAGGCTGGCGACCTGCAGCCCCGGCAGATCCAGCAGGGCGATCATCGGCCAGGCCAGGATCAGCCCCGAGAGTGGGCAGGCGATGGCGCCGATCAGCCCCAGTTTCCAGTCGCTGAAATCGACATCCAGCATGCGGACGCCCAGGGCAAACAGCATCAGTGGAATGCACACACCGCCAAGCATGTTCAGGGTTTCCAGCAGCCAACCCGGCAGCGGGATACCACTGAGATTCACCGCGAGGCCGGCGATGCTGGCGAATACGATGGGCAACCGCAGCCGGCGGATAATGGAGGTGTGGGGGTCCAGCATGTACAGGCCTACCGAGAAGTGCAGCAGCATTTCCACGATGAACAGCACAATGGCCGCAGGCAGCGCTGCATCCCCGAATGCCAGCACCAGAATCGGAATCCCCATGTTGCCGGAGTTGTTGAACATCATCGGTGGCAGGAAGGTTTTCAGGTTCAGCTTCAGCAGCCTGGCCACCGGATACAGAATCACACCGGACCCCAGAACCACCACCGTGGCGGCCAGCGCCAGCCAACCGTATTCCTGCAAGGGCGCCTGCTGGTCTGCCAGTACCGCAAAAACCAGCATGGGCACGAACAGTTCCATGTTGAGCACGTTCAGGCCCTGAATATCCGGTGTCCGGTAACGCCCGTACAAGGCGCCGCAGCCGGCAATCAGGAATACCGGCAGCATGGTGGAAAGAATCTGGCCAATCATGGAAGGGCTCCGATTATTGTTTTTGGTCAACGCAGGTGACTAATCCGTTAGGTTCGCAAGCATCGGGTGGATTGGGCAAGCGAAATTCATGGCTCTTCGACCAAAGCCGGAGCCAAAGCGTCGGTTGCGACGGCGGCACCGGGCCACCACAATAGCGTTTTCACGGAGACAGCAAGCGGAGCCCCCATGAATGGCAGCGTTTTCGATCAGCCCATCGCCAGAGAGCACACCTGTTCGGTAAAGTTTGATGCCCGCAAGGCGGTATTCGGCCGTGACGATGTGATACCGGCGTGGGTCGCCGATATGGACTTCCCGGCCCCGGAAGCGGTCACCCGTGCGCTGACCGAGCGGGCGCAGCATCCGGTATATGGCTATACCCTGTTCCCGGACAGCCTTTATGAGGCCATGATCCAGTGGTTTGAAAGCCGTCATGGCTGGAGCATCCAGCGAGACTGGATTGTCATGGCGCCCGGGGTGGTGCCGTCCCTCAACGCGGCCTGCCTGGCCTTTGCCCAACCCGGAGAGGGCGTGATTATCCAGCCGCCGGTGTACCCGCCGTTTTTCAGCTCGGTCAGGGATACCGGCCGGACCGTGATCGAAAACCCTTTGATGGCAGACGAAACCGGTGACTACCGCATGAATCTGGAGCATTTGGAGCAATGCGCCGCCCGGCCGGAGGCCAAGGTGTTGCTACTGTGTTCACCCCATAATCCGGTGGGACGGGTCTGGCGCGAGGCGGAGCTGGTTCAGGTGCTGGACATCGCGCGCCGTCATGGCCTGGTGGTGCTGTCGGACGAGATTCACTGCGATCTTACCTATCCAGACAAGCCTGCTCATCGGGTGTTGGCGACCCTGGCCGAAGGGGATGATGCGCTGATAACGGCGGTTGCGCCGAGCAAGACCTTCAATATGCCGGGGCTGGGCCTGTCGGCCCTGGTGATTCCGGATCCGGAGCGCCGCAAGGCCATGAAAACGGTGTTCGAACGGCTGCACCTGCCGCAGTGTAACCCGTTCAGCATCGCCGGGTTCGAGGCAGGCTATCGCCATGGTGGTCCCTGGCGGGATGATCTGATGGCCTATCTGCAGGGCAATCGCGATTTCGTGGTGCAGGAGGTTGACCGCCGACTCACGGGCATCCGAACCGCGGCGCCGGAAGGCACCTACCTGATCTGGCTCGATTGCCGGGGCCTGCAGCTGGACGACACCGCCCTGAAACGCTTCTTCGTGCAACGGGCGGGGGTTGGCCTCAATCCGGGACTCAGTTTCGGCAGCCAGGGCAGCGGTTTCATGCGTCTGAACATCGGCTGCCCGAGAGCGGTACTGGCGCAGATTCTCGACCGTATTGAGGCAGCCCTTCAGGGCAGCTGATTTTCCAGGGAGCAGTGATCTTCAACCAATTGCCATCGCGGCGGCGTATTCATCCCGGGCATATCGCCGCTGGTCGGGCGGATCGCCTTCCAGATCTTGCCACCATGGCTGGCTTCGCTGCCCACGGTGTAGCGCTCTGAGAACAGCCACTGGTCGGGCTGCTCGCACAGTTCGTTGTCACTGGACGATTCCGAGGCTGGTGAATCCGGGCTGCCAGTGACTGTGCCTGTCTGCGCTGTTTGCCCGGTTTCTACATCGGACTTGTCGATCGGGGCCGGGGGCGCTGCCTCGCCGGAGCATTCGGGTGCAGCATCGAGCTGTTTCCAGTCGAAGGTAATGCCCGGTTCCAGGCCCTGGTGTAGCTCCCGGGACTGGTACCACTCGCCGTCATGGTGCACCACCGCTCCGGCCGGGTAGTAGCGGGATGGCGCCCATTTGGACTCATCCGGGTCGCAGGGGGCTGCCGCGACGTTCAGGGAAAGAGCGGCCAGCATCAGGGTAATGATGGCCGGCCAGGAATATGAAGAGGCGGTTTGCCTAGTCATTCGGCTCTCCTTTATCCAGTGCAGTGACAGGCGGGCGGGACAGACGCCGGCCGGTTCGGGTCGCCAGTATCAGGCCTCCGAGTATCAGCAGTCCACCCACCAGATGAAACAGGCTGAGGTTTTCCCCGAGAAAAACCACCGCCAGCACAGAGGCATAAACCGGCGTAAGGTACATGAAAATGGCAGCCCGGGCAGGGCCAATGCTGTGTACGCCATGATTCCAGAAGGCGTAGGCGAGAATGCCCGGAAAAATCGCAAAATAGATCAGAGGAAGGGCGGTACTTTGTGACAGGGCAAAGCCGCCGCTGAAGAACAGAAAATCGACCAGGTAGACTGGCGCGAGAATCAGGGTGCCCAGCAGGATCTGCGTGGTGAGGAAGGTCAGTGCCGGCAGTGGCACCGCTTGCCGGCGCAGCAGCACCGAGAACAGGCCCCAGCTGAACACCGCAGCCACCATCACCAGATCGCCGGGCTGGGCCTGCAGGCCGGTCAGCACCGACACATCGCCGCGGGCAATCACGCACAGAATGCCGGCCAGGGCCATGGCAATGCCCAGTATCTGAATCGGACGGGTCCGGTCACCCAACAACAGCCAGGCCAGCAGTGCGACAAAAATCGGGATAGTGGCGTTGATCAGCGCGATGTTGGTGGCTGTCGTGGTCATGGCCGCGACATAGAGCAGGGAATTGAAAGCGGCAACGCTGAAGGTGGCCAGTGCAATCATGGACCCGAGGCGCTGACGAATCACCTGCCGGTGGCGCCAGATACCGGGTAAGCCGAACGGCAGGATAATGGCCAGGGCCAGTACCCAGCGCCAGAACGACATGGACAATGGCGGAATGTGCTCGACCGTGCCGCGGGCCACCACGGCGTTGCCGGCCCAGAACAGCGGTGTCAGCACCAGACCGATGTAGGCCAGGGTTTGCCCGGAGTTTTGCGTTGTGGCGTTCAGGTCAGACACTCCGTCTCCTGCTGGTTCCGTGCCCATGGAAAACGCCTAGCATACTATTCTCCGGGTACTTGTGCCTCCGTACCTATGTGGTAGGCGGCAAACCCTGCCATCACCACCTGATCCACCGCCATGCCGATGACCCGGCCGTCCGAGGATGCGCGAATCGGATGCTGTTCGTTGGTGATTGGATCGGCGACATAACCCAGTACCTCGCCCTCGGATACCGTCGCTCCCAGCTTGATTTCGCTGAACAGGATGCCGCCATGCTGGGCCCGGATCCAGGTAGAGTCGTAATACACCGGCTCCGGATCGCCCCAGACAAACATGCGGGAAATCATGCCGTGCTTTTCCATCAGACTATTGAGGCTGTTTACGCCCGCTTCGATCTGGTGTTCCTGGATGCGCAGGGATTCCCCGGCCTCCAGTGTCACGGTGCGGATTCCTGCTTCGGTAGCCGCGGTACGCAACATGCCGGGTGAACCGGAACTGTGAACCACGGCCATCCGGTCAAAGCCCCGGGTGAATTCGGCGACATCCGGATTGTTCATGTCGGCCCGCAGTTGCGGCAGGTTGGTGCGCTTGAGTGACCCGGTGTGAATATCCACCAGCATGTCGCAGTGCCGGATAACGTTGTTAAACAGGGAATGGGCAACGCGGTCGGCCAGTGTGCCGTCCGGGGTGCCGGGGAAATGCCGGTTCAGGTCGCGACGATCCGGCAGATAGCGGCTGCCCTGCTGAAAGCCGGTGAGGTTCACGATGGGCACGCCGATAACCCGGCCACTGAGTTTTTCCGGGTTCAGGTCGTACATGCTACGACGGACAATCTCGATGCCGTTGAGCTCGTCACCATGAACCGCGCCGGTCAGGCACAGGGTCGGGCCCTGGTTAACGCCATTGACCACCAGTACCGGGGTAATCTGGGACAACCCGGCAATCTGAATGCCTGGCGACCAGGCCAGTCGTGTCGCAGTGCCGGGTAGAATTTCCTTGCCCAGCAGTGTGAAACTCTCTGCGGGCACGGGTGCTGCTGGTTCCGGCTCTTTTTCGGCAATATCGTCCGGGGACGCCGGGGTGTTGCTCCCGGCCGCGTCGGCTGTCCCGGATTGTATTTCGGCCTGAGGTTCCGGCTGCACGGCAGAATCCCCGGAATCGCTTGCCTCGGGCTCCGGCTCCGGCAGCGGGGCCACTTCTTTCAGGTCGATATTGGGTGCGATTTCACGGGGCTTGTTGGCTGCCTCCGGTGCCTCCACCGGGGGTGCCTGCGGGCTGCTCTGTTCGCTGGTTGTTTCAGCCTGGGCGCGTGCCTGCGCAGAGCCCCGGCGGGGTTCCGAGTGCTCAACATCCTCAACGTTTTCATCTTCCGCCAGATCGGCCACCAACAGGGCGGTGGCGTCTGCCTTGGAACTGACTGCCTCGGCCAGCACGGCGGGCGTCGCCAAAACCAGGAGTGATGATGTGAGTGCGCTAGTGATGGAATATCTGAGCCTTGCTCGCAGCATAAGTCCTCAATTACCTGACGATGTGGCCCCAAGGATAGGGATGAGCCTCAATCATGAATACGGCTGTGACAGAGGTTTAATGCCACTTTCATGAAACCGGGCCGAATTTACCCGGTTCAATATGGTGAAATGTCATACCACTGCTATCTTGCAGTGATATGACTGTTTTACGCCCGTCAAGGAGAGAACTGAATGGATCTTTTGCGAATTCTGGTAGCAATTCTGTTACCGCCGTTAGGCGTCTTTTTACAGGTTGGTATCGGCAAGCATTTCTGGATCAACATCCTGCTGACCATCCTGGGTTACATTCCGGGCATCGTGCACGCGGTATGGGTGATCGCCAAGAAGTAAGCTCAGTCTGGCGCGACCACGTGCCAGAGCCCGTCGTCGGCGAACGCCCTGTGTTCGGCTTCCAGTTTCAGCAGGTGCGCCAGCGCTGAGCGGGCGGCCAGGCCGTGAATGGCGGCCGGGACATCGTCATAGGCCCTGGCGGTCAGGTCTTTCAGACTGACCGGTGCCAGCGCCTCCAGCGCCCGCCACACTTTGTGTTCCCGGGACAGCCGGTGGGTGATCAGGTAATCCATCACCGCCGCAGGCTGGCCCATCAGAAAACCATGGGCCGGTGCAATGAAGCGCACAGGCTCGGCCAGCAGATCGTACATGGAATCAATGTAGGCCTTCATATCACCGTCCGGTGGGTTAATCACCACCGTTGATCCCTGCATGATGTGATCCCCGGAAAACAGTAATTCCTGATCCAGCAACAGATAACACAGGTGGTTCGAAGCATGGCCCGGGGTATGCAAAACCTTCAGGATGCCCGCTTCGGTCACAATCAGATCGCCGTGCCCGGGTTGATCATCCGGTGTGAAGCTCGAATCCTGCCCCGCGCCCTCCGGCGCTGGCCAGCCAAATACCCGGCAACCGGTACGGGCCTTGAGTTGGGCCACCGCCGGGGAGTGGTCCATGTGGGTATGGGTAACCACCACCTGATCCACCACACCACCGGTAAGCTCCAGAATTCGCTCGATATGCGCCTCGTTCGCCGGGCCGGGGTCCAGCACCGTAAAACGTTCATGGCCAAGGATATAGGTGTTGGTGCCCGGGCCGGTCATCATCCCGGGGTTCGGCGCGGTCAGCCGGATAACCCCGGCGGCTACCTCCACTGGTTCCCCGGGAACAATCTCCGCACGGGTTGATCCCTCACCTTCCGGATCCAGCTTGACGGCCTCGTCATAGGCCGGAGCGTTGGGTTCCAGCATCACCGGCTTGCCCTTGCGCACTGCCGGCCAGGGCTGATCCGGAAACGCCTCCGGGGGATTGGCGTGGGCATAACGCATCAGCTCGCCGGTCGTGCCGAACTCACTCAGTACCCGCAAGGTCCGGATCGTCGGTAACCCCAGCAACCGGGCACCGGCCCGATGTTCCTCAAGCGCCTGAGCCGGCGCAATCCAGACGTGATCAATGGTTTCGGTACCATCATGGCTCGCCACCTGGCCTTCCGGCGCCACCGCTACAAAAAACCGGGTATCAAAACGGCGCGGCGGCCCCGGTGGCGTCACCCAGTGGCTCAGATACGCCAACCGGTCCAGCGGCACCGTCAAACCATGCTTCGCACACAACTGCGCCAGCGAAATCTCCTCCTGAAACAACGCCATTCGCTCACTGTGAACCCCGTGGTCGGCGCCAATCAACTGACCGGACGCATCCTGAGCCAGCAGAATCCCCGCCTCTTCAAAACACTCCCGAACCGCCGCCAGCATGTAATCCGCCCCGCCTTCATCCAGACTCATGGTCTGACTGATGTCGGCGTCCTCCACACCCACCACATGAGCCCGCCCCTCAGGCTCCTGCGCATTCACCGCACCCCCCGGGAACACGTAATAACCCGGCAGAAACACCGCATCCCAAGTGCGTTGCAGAAGCAGGACTTCAATACCGTTATCGGTATCACGGGTCAGAATCAGGGTGGCGGCGGGACGGATGTTCATAGGCTTCTCAGCGTCTTGTTAGTGTTTTTGGTGCGCGCAGAACGTCAGCGTGGGGATTGGGGATGAGCTTTCCAAAAATTTGCGGAGCCAGGGATGGCGGAGCAGAAGCGCCACATGGATGTGCCGAAGGAGCGGTTTTTGGAAAGCTCATCCCCAAGCGCCACAAACGCCAGCTTAAATGCGCATAGTTGTTAGCAAGATACCCGAACAACCCACAGGATGAGAAGCGACAAAGGTCGGAGTATGATGCACCCCCATTACTCAATCGCACCAAGCGCACCCCAGGGGACCCCCAAGTGGCCAGAATCAAACTCGACTTTCCCGATACCGCCTTCACCTTCGAAACCCGCTTGCCGGTACGCATTACCGACATCAACGGCGCCAACCACCTGGGCAACGACGCGCTGATCTCCATGCTGTCTGAAGCGCGCGCCCAATTCCTGGTGGAGCACGGCATTGAAGAGGCGGGCCACGATGGTGTGGGCATCATCGTCACGGATCTCGCGACCATGTACCAGGGTGAGTCCTTCTATCCGGACCTGCTGCGCTTTGAAGTGGGGCTGATGGATTTCAACAAATACGGCGGTGATTTCGTGTTCCGGGTGACCAAGGCCGACAGCGGGCAACCAGTGGCGCTGGCCAAGTACGGTTTCGTGTTCTTTAACTACCAGAGCCGGGAAGTAACCCCCATGCCCGAGAGCTTCCGCGCCCGGTTTGCCTGAGTATTACCCCTGCTGGCGCAACCGGCTCATACCCTGGCGATACAGGCTATAGGCCATGGTGCCGGCCAGCAGATTGCCCACCAGGGCGCCGGACATCAGCCCGGTCAGTCCGGCCAGTTGCCCGCCAACCCAGAGCAGGGGCAGATAGCAGGCGAATAGCCGCAGGGTGGAAATCAACAGTGCGCGCATGGGCATGCCCAGCGCGTTGTTGACTGACACCATCAGAATACACACGCCAAGCCCGCTGTAGCTCAGTGGCACTCGCAGCAGATAGCTCACCAGAATGTCCTGTACTCCGGCATCGCGGCTGAACAGGCCAGAGACGAAGCCGGAGGCGGCCAGCCAGATCAGCCCGATGGCAAGCTGCCAGATCACGATAAAGCGCACCGCAATGCGAACCAGCTTGCGGATCTTCTCGACTTCTCCTGCCCCCAGCATGCGGCCGATCATTGGCGGCATGGACATGGTCAGGGCCAGCACCACCACAATGGAGAAGAACTCCAGGCGGGTGCCCAGGCCCCAGGCGGCCACCGCGGCAGAGCCGAACCCTGCCACCAGTGCCGTGGCCAGCATAGCTGAGATAGGTGGCATCAGCTGGCTGACCATGGCCGGCGCCATGATGCCGCCAAGCTGGCGTACAGCCTGAGCCAGTTGCAGTTGGAGCAGGTCGAATCTTAGCCACTGGCGTTTGAGCAGGGCCGGGTAGACGATCAGCGCGCCAATGCCGAAGGCGGTGATGGTGGCCCAGGCGGCGCCGGGCAGACCCCAGCCGAACACGAAGATGTACAGCGGGTCCAAGGCGATGTTGAGCAGGCTGGTGATGATCATCATGTAGCCCGGCAGGCGGGTGTCGCCATTGGCGCGGCACACAGCGTAGCTGAAGTAGACCATGGCGCCGGTCCAGGCGGAGAGTAGCCAGGGTGCCCAGTATTCCCTGATGACTGGCCGCAGGGCCTGTTCGGCGCCGAGCAGGTCCAGGATCAGGCTTTGCAGGAGCCAGACCGACAGGCACAGGAGGAAGGCCAGGCCGGCCCCAATGGCGACCACCAGGCCGCCCAGGCGTTGGGCGCGCATGTCGTCGCCCTGGCCCAGTGTGCGGGAGATGATGGCGGTGGTGGCGATGCCCAGCCCTACGTACATGCCGCTGACCAGTTGTTGCATGGGCACGGTAAAGCCCAGCGCTGCCAGCGGGTCGCGGCCTAGTTGGCCGACGAAGGCGCTGTCGGTGAGCTGGAAGGTCATCAGCGAGAGCACGCCGAAGAGCATGGGCCAGGTCATGTGGTAGAGCTGGCGGCCCAGGGAGGCGTTTTGCAGGTGGTTTTGCACGTTAGCTTGAGGGCCTTGGTATTGAGTGTGGCGGGGATTCTAGCAGTTCTTGTGTCGGGTGCATGCACTCGGCTCAGATGCAAGCGACCGAGCGGGGTGGGCTTTCCAAAAAACGCTCCTTCGGCACATCCATGTGGCGCTTCTGCTCCGCCATCCCTGGCTCCGCAAATTTTTGGAAAGCCCACCCCACCCGGTCACCCGGACGGCGGTGCAATACCCTGTACTCTATCGATCAACAGGGGTTTGGAGGTTCAATGAATATCAGAGCACACTCAAAGCCGCATCGTAATCCGGCTCGTTCTTGATCTCGTTGACCAGTTCGCTGTGGATTACCTTGTTGTTCTCGTCCAGCACCACCACCGCGCGGGCGCAGAGGCCGGCTAGGGGGCCGTTCTGGATGGCCACGCCGTAGTCCTGCTGGAAGCTGTAGTTGCGGAAGGTGGACAGGGTTTCCACGTTTTTCAGGCCTTCGGCGCCACAGAAACGGGAAGCGGCGAAGGGCAGGTCCGCGGAGATAACCAGTACTACGGTGTTGTCGAGGCTGCCGGCCTTTTCGTTGAACTTGCGGGTGCTGGCAGCGCATACACCGGTGTCGATGCTGGGGATGATGTTGAGGATTTTGCGTTTACCGGCCCAGTTGTCGAGCTTGACTTCTTCCAGTCCGCTGCTGGTCAGGGTGAAGGGCGGTACGTTGTCGCCCGGCTGGGGGAATTTTCCGCTCAGTTCAATGGGGTTGCCGTCGAGGGTGACGTTACTCATATGCTGCTCCTGAGTTTGTTGAGAGTTCCTTGGTTTTACGTTCTGCAACTTACTCTGTGTAGCTTACTTTGGACGACTTTTCATCCCCGACTTTAGCTGGATCATGCTCGTGCGAGCCTTTCAGGCGCTGGCTTTTCCGGTTTCAAAGGCTTTCGCCGGGTAGCGTTGTACCAGCAGCAGGTAGCCGATCATGGCCAGGCCGGCGCAGGTGGCGATGACGGTGGCCATCACCAGAGGGGTGCCATTGTGCAGGGCTCCGACGATGGCGCCGGCGATGGCGGCGGCGCTCATCTGGATAAAGCCAAAAAGCGCGGAGGCGGAGCCGGCCATGGTGGGGAAGTTGGCCAGGGCGCCGGCCATGCACTGGGGCAGTACCAGGCCGGTACCGGCCATGAAGATGGCCTGGGGAATCATCACCGCCCACGGGCTGTAAACCTGTTGGTAGGCCAGGAGCGCCATGATGGCACCGCCGGCCAGAGCGGTGATCAGACCGTAGAACAGGATCTGATCCGGCCCCAGGTAACGCGCCAGTCGGATGGAGCCCAGATTACCAGCGATGTAGCCCACGACGATGGCGGCGAAGTAGAAGCCGAAGTGCTCCGGCTGAACCCCCAGTACGTCAATCAGCACGAAGGAGGCGCCAGACAGGAAGGCAAACAGCCCGCCGTAGATGGCGGCGTTGGTCAGGGTGTAGCCAATGAAGCTGGCGTCGGTGCTGATGCGCCGGTAGTTGGCGAACAGGTGGCACAGGCGCAGGGGCTGGCGATACTCCGGTTTAAGTGGCTCGGGGATGCCAAAAGCGGTGACCGCCGCCATGACCAGGGCGTAGCCGCCCATGGCGATGAAGATCCAGTGCCAGCTGAGACCGCCGACCATCAAGCCGCCCAGGGTAGGGGCCACCGCCGGTGCCAGGGCCATGATGCTGGCCAGCAGGGCGAGGATTTTGGCGGCTTCCCGGGGGGTATAGATGTCGCGGATGATGGCGCGACCCAACACAGGGCCAGCGGAGCCGCCCAGGGCTTGCAGGAACCGGAACAGCTGCAGGGTTTCGATATTGTTGGCCAGGGCGCAGCCGATGCTCGCAACAGTAAAGAGCAGGAAGCCACCGATCATGATGGGTTTGCGGCCAAAGCGGTCGGCCAGCGGCCCGCAGATGAGTTGTGCGATGGCGAAGCCGGCCAGGTAGACGCTCAGAGTCAGCTGGACCTGATCGGTGCCGGCATCGAAGTCGGCGCCGATCTGGGGCAATGCTGGCAGGTACATGTCCACGGCCAGTGGCCCGAGGGCGACGGCGGCGGCCAGCAGTATGGTTGTCCAGATACTTGTGAGTGCTAACACTATTTGTCCTTTTATTGAGGTTAGGTGCGAGTGAGCTATCGCCTCCCAAAAAACGCTGTAAATACTTCCATGTACGCTCTGCTCCGCCATCCCTGGCTCCGCAAGTTTTTGGGAGGCGATAGCTCACTCACACCACCCGTCGTATGGAGGGGAAGTCTAGGCGGAAGCAACGTTGGGGATAATGCCTGCTGGTCTCATGCAATACATGAACAAAATTGATTGATTAATCGTTCAGCCCGTTCATGGTCGCTGCAACCGAATTCACCTGGTTGCGCACCCAGCGGTGGGCGGGGTCATTCTGGTGCCTTCGGTGCCATAGCATCAGCAGGGTAAAGGGCTTGTAGTCGAAGGGAAGTGGAACCCAGGCGAAGTCCCGCATCAGTTGTGCGCTCATGCGTTCCGGGGCGGTGGCCAGCATGTCGGTGCCGCGGAGGAATTCGGGCAGGCCGGAGAAGTTGGAGACGGTGACCACGTTGCGGCGGTCCAGGCCCTTGGCGTGCAGGGTGTTTTCAAAGCCGGGCCGTTCGCCGGTGGCGAACATCAGGGCGATGTGATCGGCTTTCAGGTATTCGGCCAGATCTGTGGGCGCGTTGCGTTGGTTTGGGTCGTAGAACACCACCATGCGGTCCGCCATCAGGCCCCGTTGCATGATGTCGGTGGTTTCTGGTGCGTGCGGGCTGATGATCAGGTCGCAGGCTTCTTTGCGCAGCATGTCGGCGTTGGGGATGCCGGAGGGAATCACCTGTAGCCGGATGCCCGGGGCCTTCTGCCGCAGGATTCGGAGCAGCCCGGGCAGAAGCAGATCCCTCTGGTAGTCGTTGGCGGCAATGGTGAAGGTGAATTCCGCCGACGCCGGTTCGAAGGGAGGCCCGGAGGGCAGGGTGCGCAGATCATCCAGCAACTGGCGGATGTGGGGGCCGGTGCGCAGGGCGTAGTCGGTGGGCACAATGCCGCGCCCGGATTTCACAAACAAGGGGTCGCCGAAGGCCTGTCTGAGGCGCTCAAGGGTGTGGCTCACCGCCGATTGGGTAACGCCCAGGCGAATCGCAGCCCGGGACACGCTGCCCTCATCCAGAACCGCCACAAACGTTGCCAGGGATCGCAGATCCAGGCTCAACATATCAACAGGTTTCATGGGTGGCAGTTTAAAGCAGGGAAGACGGAAAGTCAGCGGTGGAAAGCGCTCCCTGCCACCTGCCGCCTGTGAAAGTAGTATCAGTCAGACCTTGCAGCCAACCAGTCGGCCAGCTCAAGCCAGGACGCCCGGGGCGCTTTGCTTCCGGCCAGTATCCCCATGTGCCCGCCGGGGGCCACCCGGAAGGTCTTATCCGTGGAGCTGACGTGGTCCATCACTCGCTTGGCGGCACCGGGTGTAGCCAGGGTGTCCTCCTGGCCGGCGATGGCCAGTAAGTTGGCGTTTACATTCTCCAGTCGCGCGAAGTCGTCGCCAATCTGGATCTGGCCTTTGGCCAACTGGTTATCAATCCAGACCCGGACCACGGTGTCCTGGATGACGCCGCCGGGGTAGGCTACCATCCGGTCCAGAAAGGCCGAGGTGGTGGCATGGTTGGTGACGAATTCGCGGTCGCCCAGGCGCACGATCAACTCCCAGTAACCCATCACACTGCCAACCGGGTTGGTCAACTTGAAGCCGATGGTGTTGGCCCAGCCCGGGGTGTGGAACCAGTGCGGTTTCATGTCGTGGAGCCGGAAGCCGGTGCGCTTGCGAACCAGTTCGGCGACATCGGCAATCCGTTGATACATCCAGCCAATCAGGCCGGAAGCATGGCTGTCGATGGGCAGGCCCAGGACGATGGCGTTGCGGATGTGCTGGTCCTTGCTGAGGGCAGAGTAGAACAGCGTGAACATGCCGCCCATGCTCCAGCCATGCAGTGACAGTTCCTGTTCCCCACTGTGTTCCCGGACTCGATTCAGATACTCCGGCAGGAATTCGGCAACATAGGTATGCATGTTGTAGTGGGTATGTTCCCGGCCCGGCATACCCCAGTCGATCAGATAGACCTCAAATCCTCTGGCTCGAAGGAAACGCACCAGACTTCGCTGGGGAAACAGATCATAGATCAGCATATTTACGGCCAGAGGAGGAATGATGACGATCGGCGTGCGGTGGGTCTTGCGTTCTACCGGGATCACCATGCCATCCAGTTCAATGAAATCCTCCTCCAGCGGCGGATAGTATCGCAGGCTCACCAGCCCATTGCTGTGCAGGGTTTCGAACGGGGTCTGGCCTGCCTGTACCAGGCTGGCCGCCCGGAAAATCCGGTCGAAGGCATTGCCAGCGTAGAGTGCGCTCTGGCGGGCGAGGCCGGAGGAGGTCTTGATGGCGGATTTCAGGGGGTTGCGCATAGGGTATCCGGTGTAGCTGCGGTGCGTGTGGAGTCAGATAATAGAGTGGATTCATTCCCCCAGCCATGGCAAGACTGTCACATCCGGTCGGCGTTTTGGTCACTTCGGGCCACTGCCCAAGCGGCTGCCAGGTTGCTATGATTGCGGGCTTCGGAAACAACAACCACAACAGGATGCCCATGCTCAGTTTCCTGCCTGCCCCCGTTATTGGCGTGCTTAATTCGCTGCTACTAGGCCTGAACACCGTGTTCTGGTGCCTGCTGCTCTATATCCCCGCGGTGTTCAAGCTGGTGATTCCGCATAAGGGTTTCCGGGTGTTGTGCACCCGCGTGATCATCTGGATTTCGGAGTCGTGGGTGGCCTGTAATACAGGCTGGATGAAGCTCACCCACAATACCCGCTGGCACGTGGAAGGCGCCGACAAGCTCAAGCGCGAGAGCTGGTATCTGGTGCTCAGCAATCATCAGAGCTGGGTGGATATCCTCGCCATGCAGCGGGTGTTCAATCGCCAGGCGCCGTTTCTGAAGTTCTTCCTGAAACAACAGCTGATCTGGGTGCCGGTGATCGGCCTGGCCTGGTGGGGGCTGGATTTCCCGTTTATGAAACGCTACACCCGGGAGTATCTGATCAAGCACCCGGAAAAACGGGGCGATGACCTGAAGGCGACCCGCAAGGCCTGTGAGAAATTCCGCTACACGCCGGTGAGCGTGATGAACTTTGTGGAAGGCACCCGTTTTACCCCGGCCAAGCACGACCGGCAGAAGTCACCATACCAGCATTTGCTGGTGCCGAAGGCCGGTGGAGTGGCCTTTGTGCTGGATGCCATGGGGGATTCCATTGATACCCTGGTGGATGTCACGATTGCCTATCCCGATGGCGCTCCAACGTTCTGGGACTTCATTTGCGGGCGGGTGCCGGAGATCCGGATGACCATTGATACCCAGGCCATTCCGGAACACCTCAAGGGCAGGGATTACTCTGAGGACGCCGAGCACCGCCGCAACGTCAAGGACTGGTTGGGCGATCTGTGGCGTGCCAAAGACGAGCGGCTGGGACGAGTGCTGGCCCGGCAGGACCAGAACCCTAGCTGATGCCGTCCCGGGTCAGTCGTCGTCTTCGACCTGATCCGGGTGTTCCTTCTTGAACCTTTCCCACTCTTCCCAGTCATGGGGAGTGCCGGCATGGGGGCGTTTCAAATGCCTGGCATGCTCCATGGCATTGTGGCGCAGGCTGTGGTCGGGCTCTTCTTCTTCCTTGTCGAAGCCGTACTTTCGCAGAAATTCCTGAGGACTGATGGGCATAACACACCTCCTGAAAACAGAAGACCTATGAACAGATACGGTGTGTCTGCCCGGCTGGTTTTCAACCCTTGTCGTCGGTTCCGGGATTAATGTCCTCGGCCTCGAGCAGTTTGAAGTTGATCTGCCGACGCTCTTCGTCCACACCGGAAAAACTCACGGTTACCCGCTGGTCCAGCTGGAAGATCCGGCCGTTCTTGTTGTGAACCAGGCGCAGCGTAACCGGATCAAAGCTGAACTTGCCCTCCAGATCCTTGGAACTGACAAAGCCTTCCAGGCCGTTGCAATCCAGGCGGACGAAAAACCCCGACGACATGGTGCGGGTAATGGTGCCTTCCATCGGATCTGCCGGCAGGCCTTTGGCGTAATCGCTCTTGAGCCAGGCCTCCAGGGTGTTGGCAGCCATGCGGGCGCGGAACTGGGTGGTTTGAAGACTCTCCAGCTGCTGCGGGTTCAGGGCCTTGATGGGTTGATCCCAGAGTGCGGCCTTGATCAGACGGTGCACGTAGAAGTCCGAGAACTTGCGCAGCGGTGAAGTAAAGGTGGTGTAGGCCGCCAGTCCCATACCCTGATGCGGAGCAGGCTCGAAGCCCAGTTCGGCCCGGGCCAGTTGGCGCGAGAGAATGGACTTGACCGGCACATCGGCCTGCAGGCCATCGGTGTGTTTCATCAACGCCTTGAAGCCTTCGGCACTGGTGGCATCCAGTTCGGCCAGATGTGGGGCGTAACCTTCCAGCAGTTTACGGATATTGTCGGCGCGGTCGTCCCGCAGCCCCGGATGCTGGATGAACAGGCCTTGCCCCTGCTTTTGCAGGAAATCGGCCGCACAACGATTGGCCGCAACCATGCATTCTTCCACCAGCCGGTGGGCTTCGTTCTGCACTGCCGGTTCAATCACCCGGATCCGCTTGTTTTCGTCCAGACGCAACCGGAATTCGGGGCGATCATTGCTCAGTAACGCGTGCTCCGAGCGCCATTTGCGCAGGGCGGTGGCGGCCTGATGCAGCTGGTCCAGGCTGTTGGCGACGGCTTCGGGCAAGGCCTTGATGTCATCGTCTTCCCGACCTTCAATCAGGTGTGACACCAGCTCATAGCTCAGCTTGCCCTGGGAGCGGATGACGGCCTGGCGAAAGCTGTAGTCGCCCAGGCTGCCATCGTTGTTCACCTGCAGGTCGCACACCAGGGCTAACCGGGGTACCTCTGGCATCAGCGAGCACAGGCGGGTGCTGATGGCGTCCGGTAACATCGGCAGTGGCTCACCCGGGAAATAGATGGCGGTGGCGCGGTTAAAGGCTTCTTCTTCGGCCGGGCTGCCCGGCTCGATCATCGCGGTCGGGTCGGCGATGGCGATGGACAGGGTCCAGCCGGTGGCATTCGGGGTTGCCATCAGGGCATCGTCCATATCCTGGGTGCCCGGACTGTCGATGGTCACGTAGGGCTGTTCGGTACGGTCTTCCCGGCCCTCGCGGTGTGAGGTAACGGATTCCTCAGTAAGGGTGTCGGCCTGCTTCTGCACTTCTTCCGGCCAGGCATCGGCCAAATCAAAGTTGGCGAGGGTGAAGGCCCGTTCGATGCCCGGCTCACCGGCCTTGCCGATCACCCGCAGCACCTTCGCCTGGCCCTTGCCGTCCTTGATCGGATGGCGGTGAATCTGGCAGTAGATGAAATCATCGGGCTGGGCGCCCTTGCGTTCTTTCGGCGGAATAAAAATCCAGCGGTTGATGCCCGGGGTTTCCGGTGCCACAAAGTGGCCTTTGCCCTTGATCAGATAGCGGCCCACGAAGGTGGTCAGGTGCGATTCCAGCAGCTCGTCGACAACGCCCTGGGTTTTGCCTTTTTCCACTTCGTGTTCGGTGACATTGACCCGATCACCGGGCAGGACTTTCTGCATTTCCTCGGGAGGCAGAAACACATCCCGCCCTTCATCCAGGGCCACAAAGCCGAAACGACCGTTGGTGGACTTGACGGTACCGGGGAAGACCACCTTGTTCTGTTTGATGTCGGTTTTCAGCTGGCGCAACTGATTGAGAGCGTCGGCGTTGAGCATGAAGAGATAACCTGAATAAAAAAGTGTGTTGCAGCGGAGTATAACGGTTCTGCCAGTGCGAGTCAGATCTGTCAGGCCGGATGAATGGCCTCGCCGGTACCCGTGCGGATGCAGACCCGATTCCGGCCGTTTCGCTTGGCCTCGTACAGAGCCTGGTCGGCGTTGCGCAGCAGGACATCGAGATCTTCACCGGGCTGGCAAAAATAGCCGCCAACACTGATGGTTACCGGTGTTCCGGTGCGCTGGCTTTCCTGCTCGACGCTGGCGCGAATACGACAGGCGATCTGCTCCAGCGTGGCGGCATCGCAGGGTGATAGCAGGACTACAAACTCGTCGCCGCCCCAGCGACCGGGGTGGTCGTAGGGCCGAACCGCCGCTTTCAGCCAGAGCGCAACCCGGCACAGAATCTCGTCGCCGGCCTGATGGCCCTGGCTGTCGTTGATGGCTTTGAAGTGGTCTATGTCCAGCCACAGAAGCCCGAAGCCCTTCTGCTCCCTTTCCGCGCGCTGGATTTCCTCATTCATCACCTCGTCCAGGCCCCGCCGGTTCTTCAGGCCGGTCAGGGCATCGACCCGGGCCAGACGCTGCAGTTCTTCGGTGCGGTGGGCCACCTTCTGTTCCAGCTCACGGGTGGTATCTTGCAGGGAGTGGGACATTTTTTCGAAATGATCCACCAGGCGGCCGATCTCGTTGTCCGGTTTGGGCAGGTAGGGAAGATCAAAGCGACCGTCCCGTAACCGGTGCACGGCTTCCTCGAGGCTGATGACCGGGCGCAGAATGCGGGACTGTATGATCTGGTGGAACAGCACCAGGGTGACCAGCAGGCTGACCAGAAACACCGCTACCAGAGGCCAGAGATAGCTCCGGGGGATCAGTGTGTTCAGGTCCAGCAGGGTAATCTCAAACCAGCCAATGGCGGGCAGAAAGGCCACGCCGGCCAGATGCTTGCGGCCATCCACCGACACAAACCCGCTTTCCACCGCGCCATCTTCGCCATTACGCTGTTTGAGCATCTGCAGCATGCCCAGAATCTGCTGTTTGTCCTGGGGATCGTCGAACAGCAGATCCACGGTGTTTTTCTGGCCTTCGGGTTTGATGATGGTGGCAAAGTCGATGTAGTTGCGATCGCGGTACAGCTGGATGGCGCCGTTATAGTCCACGAACAGGGTGGTAATGCCGTCCTGGCCGATGTCGACAATGTCCTGCAGAAAGTCGTCCAGATTCAGGCCGGTACCCACCATGCCGACGATGTTGTTGTCGGCATCGCGCATGAGCACGTCTATCCACAGCTTGGTAACGCCAAGTTCGGTATCGGGATTGACGTTCAGGTGAAAGTCGCGGCCTTCGTCAATGAGCTGGAAGAACCAGGCATCGTCGGGTTTGTCCGGGCTCAGCACATAGCGGAACTGATCGCCGGCGTAATCGTTGGAGGCGTTGTTGTAGTAGTAATGACCATTGGAGCGGAGGGCCACAAAATAGCTGTTATCCCGGAAGTTGCTGCGGAAACTCTCCATCTGGCGGATGGCCTGGTTTTCCAGCGCGGGGTCTTCCGGTGACTGGGCCCACTGAATCAGTGTGGAGGAGCGGGCCATTTGCCGGGCCAGCCCGATTTCCCGCTCCAGGGACTGCAACAGTCGGGCGCTGTCATAGCGTACCTGGATCTCGGCGACCTGCTGGCCCCAGCGTTCAATAATATCTTCCGATAACGCCCGATAGGCCAGCCAGGAAGCGGTTCCTGCCGCTATGATCAACAGCGCGGCCAGCCCGAGAATGCGGGTTTTGAGGCTCAAAATTTGTCCTTGCCAATCGTGTTCTGAATCTATACTCCATCATAGAACAGAGCGGGGCTATCGTGTAGAAAAAATAGGCAGAACCATCAGTTGTGTTGGTTGAACACCCGCGTCTGTCCCTGGTCGTTGAACAGAATAACCTTGTAGTGATCTTTCCGGTCGCCCATCTCCATACCCGGAGAGCCCGCCGGCATACCCGGTACGCTCAGGCCGGTGGCCTTGGGGGCTTCCGCCAGCAAGCGCTTGATGTCGTCCGCCGGCACATGGCCTTCAATCACATAGCCGTCGACAAAGGCGGTATGGCAACTGCCCAGACCCGGAATCAGCCCGGCTTCGGCTTTGATCCTGCCCATGTCGTCGCTGTTGGTGGCGGTGACATCAAAACCGTTTTCTTCCAGATGGTCGATCCAGTCGCCGCAGCAACCGCACGTGGGGGATTTATACACGTGAATGCTTTGGGCCGCACCGCCGGCAAGGGCGGTGGTGCTGAATCCCAGGGCAGCCATCAGGCCGAGGGCAAGGGTGTGTTTTCTCATGGTGATTACCTCAGTGATGTTGATCGGAGTTATCCGAGTTAGAGCCGGAGAGCCAGAACCACCAGACAATGGCAGCCATCAGGGCGAGACCACCGGCATTGACCAGAAATGTTGTCATCAGTTCCGCTCCTCTGCTGATACCTTGGTATGGCTGGTCTTGAACAGCCGCAGCCGGTTGGCGTTGGAAACCACCGTCACTGAAGACAGCGACATGGCGGCGCCGGCCAGGATCGGACTCATCAGGATGCCCCACACAGGGTAGAGCAGGCCGGCGGCCACCGGAATACCCAGGGAGTTATAGATAAAGGCTCCGAACAGGTTCTGGTGAATGTTCTTCACGGTCGCCCGGGAGATCTCGATGGCGTCCGGCACCCCGTGCAGGGAACCTCGCATCAGGGTGATGGACGCACTTTCAATGGCCACGTCGGTGCCGGTACCGATGGCAAAGCCCACGTCCGCAGCCGCCAGCGCCGGGGCATCGTTGATGCCATCCCCCACCATGGCCACCGTGTGGCCTTTACCTCGCATTTCGCTGACCACTTCGGCTTTGTCCTCCGGCAACACCTCGGCCCGGTAGTCATCGATGCCGGCCTTGGCCGCAATGGCCTTGGCGGTGGCATCGACATCGCCGGTGACCATCATCACCTTGATGCCAGCGTCGTGCAGGCGCCGGATGGCAGCCTCGGAATCCGGTTTGATCGCATCTGCCACGCCGATGACACCCAGCACTTCCTGGCCCACCGCCAGGAACAGCGGCGTGCCGGCCTCCCGGGTGATGGTTGCGGCGGCATCATCCAGAGCCTCGACAGACAGCCCTTCGGCTTCCAGCCAGCGCCGATTGCCCAGGCGTACCGGTTCGCTATCAAGCTTGCCTTGCACACCTTTGCCATTGAGCGCTTCGAAGCCGGAGACCGGTTCTGGCTCAATATCGTTCTCGCGGGCCCTGTCCAGAATGGCTTCTGCCAGCGGATGCTCGGAATGCTGCTCCAGCCCGGCGGCTAATGCCAGCAGGCGCGTCTCATCGCCGTTTGCCGCGTGCACCCGGGTTACCGCGGGATGGCCCTCGGTAATGGTGCCGGTTTTATCCAGAATCACCAGATCGATTTTTCCGGCAGTCTGCAAGGCATCGCCCTGGCGAATCAGCGCACCGTACTCTGCTGCCTTGCCAACACCCACCATCACCGACATGGGCGTGGCCAGCCCCAACGCGCAGGGGCAGGCAATGATCAGTACCGTGGTGGCGGCCACCATCATGTGCACCACCGCCGGCTCCGGCCCGACGTTGTACCAGACCAGCGCCGACACCACGGCAATCAGCATCACCGTGGGCACGAACACCGAAGAGATCTTGTCTGCCAGCCGGCCAATGGCGGGTTTCGAGCCCTGGGCCTTCTTCACCAGCTTGATGATCTGGGCCAGCGCGGTCTCGCTGCCCACCCGGGTAGCTTCATAGATAATCGAGCCGTGGGTGTTCAGAGTACCGGCCGAGACCTCATCGCCTTCTCCCTTGCCCACCGGCATGGGCTCACCGGTCAGCATGCTTTCATCAATGCGGGTGGAGCCTTCGGTAATCACCCCGTCCACCGGCAGCTTCTCGCCCGGGCGCACCCGGATGCGGTCGCCTTTCTGAACCTCTTCAACGGGAATATCCTGTTCCTGGCCATCGCGGATCACCCGGGCCGTTTTCGCCCGCAAATCCAGCAGCCGGCGCACCGCTTCCGAGGTCTTGCCCTTGGCCCGCAACTCCAGGGCCTGGCCCAGATTGATCAGGCCAATGATCATCGCCGAAGCCTCGAAATACACATGGCGCGCCATCTCCGGCAGCGCCTCCGGCGCACTGGCCACCACGATCGAATATAGCCAGGCGGTGCCGGTACCCAGAGCAATCAGCGTGTCCATATTGGCGTTATGATGTTTGAACGCCTTCCAGGCCCCGGTGTAGAAATGCCCGCCGGTGGCAATCATCACCCCCAGAGTGAGAATGCCCAGATTGATCCAGGTAAGCTGATTGGCCTCGGTCACCATCATCGACCCGAAGCCCATGCCCCAGATCATCAACCCAAGGCCCAGCCCCAGACTGATGGCCATCTTCACCAGCAGCACCTTGTACTGCTTCTTGTCCTCTTCCTGCTTGCGGTCGTCGGCGGCATCCGCGTCTTCAATCACCCGGGCACCATAACCCGCACTCTCCACCGCCTGCACCAGCGCCTGCGGATCGGCATCACCGCTGGCGGTCGCGGTGCTGTCCGCCAGATTCATATGAGCGTGAGTGACACCGGGGACCGACATCAGCGCCTTCTCAATGGTATTCACACAGGATGCACAGGTGGCCCCGCTGACCGCCAGCGCGATCTGCCCGTCGCCGGCATCCGATGGCTCGACGTCGGCCGAGGGAGCTGGTGTATCCAAGTCCGGCGCCTTATCAGCGGCAGAATTATCCTTTTTGGATGCGCAACAACTGCCGATGGGTTCGTTATGAACCAACGGCTCCGCCGGGTAGCCAGCCTCCGTTACTATCCGTGCCGCCTCGGCGCTATCCACATTCTCAGGCAGGGCCACGGTCTGGTCTTCGAGATTCACCTCCACCCGCTCGGTGCTCCCGGTCAGCGGTTCCAGAGCATGACGAATCTTCTTCGCACAACCCTGACAAGAGGCGCCGGAAATACTCAGCGCTGTTTTCAGAACCGATGCTTCACTCATTACTCAAGACTCCTCACAGCAGGATGATGACGAAGGATCATCCCAATGTTCGATTAACCGACAAATCGTATGTCCATCCGGCGTACCA
The DNA here is from genome assembly GCF_053628895.1 of Marinobacter sp. MBR-105. Lineage (NCBI taxonomy): Bacteria > Pseudomonadati > Pseudomonadota > Gammaproteobacteria > Pseudomonadales > Marinobacteraceae > Marinobacter > Marinobacter sp. MBR-105. The sequence continues at coordinate 67,559 of NZ_JBRJHG010000010.1, forward strand.
TCGGGCATGTCCTGCCAGGTGGACAATGCCGACACCATCCGCGCCCGCAACTTCTGCAACTCCGAAATCTCCCGCTCAACCTCCGCCAGCCGCTGCTGGAACACATCCCGAACCATCGGGCAGGGCGAATGATGATCGTCCGCCTGCTCCAGAATCTGCCGTATCTCCGGCAGAGAAAACCCCAGCTGCCGTGCCTTGCGGGCAAACCGCAACCGGCGCAGATCCTCGGCATCGTATTGCTGATAGTTGTTGTCCGGGTTCCGTGTCGGGCGCAACAAGCCCTCCCGGGTGTAGAACCGGACGGTATCCGGGTTAACCCCGGCGGCGGTGGCGATTTCTTTGACTTTCATAAGCAATGTCCAGCAAAAAACGAAGACCAGATACCGGGAAACCACGGATCAAGTCAGCGGAGTGCTGGTGCGGGGGTAGCCCTTCCGAAAATGTTCGGAGCCATGGATGGCGGAGACAAGCGTACAAGGATGTACTCGCAGCGGTTTTCGGAAGGGCTACCCCCGTGCCGGCACGGCAAACTCACTACGTTGAAGATTAGACTAAAACCTGTGACCAACTCACAGGTCAAAGGTTTTCGGAGAGAAATTCAGGAAGAAGCGTTTTTCGAACGCAGAAACACACCACAGGACTTGCACTGATCCGGCGCCATCAGCTTCGCCTGCCAGCCAATTTTCACGCCACAGGCAGGGCACCTCAGCCGCAACTGCAGAACCACAATCGGCGCCACCAGCAACGCTAGAATAACCCCCAGCGACCCCCAGTCATCGCCGGACGACAGCCCCAACTGACTGCTGAACACCAGCACCACAACCAGCGCCACAAACGCAAACACAAAATAATTCCGGTTCCACCGCTCCCAGCGGCGAAGCTGTGCATCCTGCTCCGAAGTCAGATATCTGGCCGACATAACGCTCTCGTGACAAACCGTTGAAGGTGAAGTGTGGAGTTCTGGCTCGGCAATTACAAACCGGAACCGACGGGCAGGCCCGGAATCAGAATACCCTCGGCCAGTGCGCGCTCAAGATCGGCCGCCGGAATCGGCCGGCTGATCAGATAACCCTGAGCCAGATTGCATCGGTGCGCCTTCAGGAAATTCAGCTGTTCCTCCGTCTCGACGCCTTCAGCCACCACCTGAATGCCCAGGTTGTGGGCCAGATTGATCACCGCCCGGGTAATCACCGCATCATCGTGACGCTCGGTGACATCGGTAATGAACGACCGGTCAATCTTCAGCAGGTCGACCGGGAAATCTCTCAGATAGCCCAGCGACGAGTAACCAACCCCGAAGTCATCAATCGCCAGATGCACACCCAACTGGTGCAGCTGGGATAACTGATTGAGGTTGTGCTCGATGTTCTGGATAAAGATTTCCTCAGTCAGTTCCACCTCCAGCCGGGACGGATCCACCGCCTCCGATGCCAGGGTTGAACGGATATGGTCAATCAGGGAATCGTCATCCAGTTCGCGGCCAGACAGATTCACCGCGACTCTCAGGTGCTCACAGGGCGTACCTTTCCAGCGCGCCAGTTGACGGCAGGCGGCCAGTACCACCCAGCGGCCGATCTCGGTAATCCGGCCGCTTTCCTCAGCCAGCGGAATAAACTCCACCGGAGGCAGGAGCCCGCGAACCGGGTGTTGCCAGCGAATCAGCGCCTCGACACTGTTGATCTGGCCGGTGTCGAGATTGAGCTGGGGCTGGAAATAAAGCACAAATTCATCGTTGGCCAGCGCCTGGCTCAGGTCACGGTCCAGCTCAAGACGCAGCACTTCGCGGTCCTGCATGCCCTCGGTATAGAACTGGTACGTATTACGGCCCTGCTCCTTGGCCCGGTACAGGGCAATATCGGCATTGCGTAACAGCGTATCCGCGTCCAGACCACTCTGGGGGTAAACCGCCACACCCATTGTCGCGGTAATACTGTGAGCCTCGCCCTGCACCTCGAACGGCGCGGCGAAACACTGCTTGATCTGGCCCAGCAGGTGAATCACATCGTCAATGTCATCGACCTGCTGCTGACACACCATAAACTCGTCACCACCGGAGTAGGCGACCAGTACCCGCTCATTGCTCAACCCGTTCAGGCGTTCAGACACCTTGATCAGAAGCTCATCCCCGAACTGATGCCCGAGGGAATCGTTAAGCATCTGGAAGCGGTCAAGATCCAGCATCACCAGGGCGATCTGGCGCAGCTGTCGATCGGCAATGTTGATGGTATGCGCAAGGTCTTCCATGAAGAAGCGGCGATTGGCCAGACCCGTGAGGGTGTCGGTCGACTCCAGCCGTTCCAGGTCCACCTGCATGGCTACTCGCTGATCGATTTCCTGTTCCAGCTCTTTACGGGTTTTGAGCAGAGCCTGGTTGCGTTTCAGGATGAGTTGCACCAGCAGGGTAGTAAGGCTGGTGAGCAGGCCCATCAGCAGCAGGCTGGTAAAGGTCATGGTAGGCCAGCTGCTGCGCTGGCCTTCGACCCATTGTCTCGAAGGTGTGAGTGTCAGTGACCAGTCCAGCGAAGGCAGGTTGATCGGTACGGTGTGGTTCAGCGAGTTATCAAGGTCGGACGAGGTGTTCAGCAGATAACTGGTCTGGTCACTCTGGGTGATGGTGACCTGGAACTGTTCAAGGACCCGCCGGGTCAACATTTGCTCTGCCAGCGTATTCATTCTGAAAACGCCAGCCATGAAACCGTTATTGGCATCACCCCGCCCGACAGGATGATAGATCACCAGACCCTCTCCGCCCTGTCGAAGGTCAATGATGCCGGAAATATCGTACTGTCCGGAGGCTGCAGCCCGCGATAGCGCCGCTCGCCGCTGTTCATTGAAGGCGACATTGAAACCGATGACATCGTTGTTGCCGCTCAGGGGTTCCAGCCAGCGGATGATGTAGTTGCGGTCAATCCATTCAATGGCCTGGTAAACCCCGAAGTCTCTCAGATAATTGCGCGCATCCTCACGCCAGAGCGCCTCGGTCTGGGATGGATTGGCCTGCATGCGCATGGCCATACGCCCGATGGCATCGAGGTGCACCATGAATTCTCGCTCAAGGTTGTTGGCGAGTGCTCTGGCTTCATTGCTGAGATTGGTCTGGATCTGGTGGGTATTCTGCTGGATCAGGCCAACCCGGAGCCCGGAGGCAATACCCAGAAACACCAGGAAGATCAGAACCGGGAAAACCGGGCTCATCAGCGCACGAACGACCAGTCTGATGGATGTCTCGGGTTTCTCCACATCATGCTCCGGAGTGAGTGGGTTCTGGATACCTGGGTTAACGGCAGGCTCGCGCTGATTATGAATGATTTGCAACGCTCTTTGCCATTAGCTGTTTGATTCGGCCCTCTAGAGCGAGACCGAAAGCCCCATCCGGCAACGCCGCTTTGATTTCTCTGGTGGGGCTGTCCGCGGTGGTCTGGCTGCCCAGGTCCATAATCCGCGGTGTAACCGGATGTTTGTTATCATCCAGCAGGATTTCCACTTTTGGTTTTAACTTGCGTCCTGGGTGGGTGCTGACCACCAGAGCCACTTCACCGGTATTCAGTTCCACCAGACTGCCGGGGGGATAAATCCCGATCATCCGGATAAAGGCCTCCACCATGTCGGCATCAAACTGCTGAGCACGATTTTTATACAGGATGCGAACGGCGTCGGCCGGTGACATGCCGTCACGGTAACAGCGGTCGCTGGTCATGGCATCGTAGGCGTCGACAATGGAAATCAGGCGAGCAAACCGGCTGATCTGCCATTCGGGCAATTGCTGCGGATAACCCCGGCCGTCGATACGTTCATGGTGATGCAGGGTCACATCGCTGATGATCGGGTCCAGGCTTGGGTCCTGTTTCAGGAGTTCATGGCCAAGAGTGGTGTGTTTCCTCATCACCTCATATTCCTGGGGGGACAGCGGCCCGGGTTTGTTGAGGATTTCGTCCGGTACCCGCAATTTGCCGATATCGTGTAAGAGCCCGCACATGCCGGCCACTTCCAGATCATCTTCAGGCAGGCCCAGAAATCGGGCAAAGGCCACAGTAAAAATGGCGACGCGCAGACAGTGTTCGGCGGTGTAGGCGTCGCGGTTCTTGATTCGGGCCATCCAGAACATGGCACTGGCGTTGGCTTTGACACTGTCTACGCAGGAACGAATCAGGGGGCGGGCGGAGGCCAGCTCCAGATCGTTATGCTGCTCGATGTCCCGGATCACCTTTTCCACAAATTGCTGGGTCCGGCTCCAGGCGTCGGCAGCCCGGGGCAGTTCCTGTTCGAGCGTGCGGGTTTCCTGCAGGGGTTCGGTGGTACGTTGTTTCAGGTGGGGAATCTGATCCAGAATCGGGGCCAGCTTTTCAGCCTCATCTTCGACCACGACCCAGGCGCAATACTGGCGCAGTACCCGGGCTTCGGCCTCTGTCTGCAGGGTGAAACCCTGGAACAGAACCGGCACTTCGGTCCAGGGGCGGTCAAGCTTGACCACTTTCATGCCGGACTGAAGCAGGTCCACGGGCAGACGCACCCGTTCCAGTACAACGTCTGCAGACGCCTTGGGAGTGCTCTGAACATCGCGGCCTTTAGCGGCGGCTCTGGACTTGCCTGGTTTACTTCGGAACCACATGGTCCTGCCAGTCTTCGAATTATTGTTCAGAGAGTATGTCAGACTGTCGCAATTGGTAACAGTTACGATCTGAAACTGTGATCTGGCTCTTGATCCAGCTCAGCTTCGGCAGCCGGTTTTCATGCCGGCTACCGATATCAGTCATGCACCAGGGACAGTAAGACAGGTCAGCGTTTGGCCGGGGTGCGTAGGCCGTGCCGCGGTATTTCCTGCTTGGGGCAGCGATCCATCACCACCGTCAGGCCGGCGGCTTCGGCACGCTGGGCGCCGGTTTCATTGATCACACCAATCTGCAGCCAGAGCACCGGAACCTTCTGCTCAATGGCCTGATCGATCACGGCATCGGTACGCTCAGGAGCCAGGAAAAGTTCCACCATATCCACTGGCTCTGGAAGTGTGGCGAGGTCTGCATAGACGGTTTCGCCCAGAACCTGCTGACCGGCCAGGCGCGGGTTAACCGGAATCACCCGATAGCCCTGGTGCTGCAGGTATTCCATCACTTCATGGGAAGGCCGGTTGGTCTTCTCGCTGGCACCCACCAGGGCGATGGTATTAACCGATTCCAGAATCTCCCGGATCTGTTCGGGGCTGTTGCTGGGCATAATGCAGATTCTCCTAGTCGCGACTGGCTTCCAGAGTCACGGAAACCGATTCTGCATAACGTAGCGCATGGGGCTTGTCGATTTCTACCTCGGCCCAACGCACGGCGCCATGTTCCATGACGATGGTCAATACTTCGTGGGTCAGGCGCTCCAGCAAGGCGAACCGCTGGCCGTCCACATGGGCGATAATCTGCTTGGTAATGGTCCGGTAGTTGAGCGCAGCAGAGATTTCATTGCGCTCGATAGCCTCCGAGGCATCGTAGGTCAGGCAAACGTTAATCACCACATCCTGCTGGTTGTTGATCTCTTCTTCCTTGATGCCGATATAGGCACGCAGCAGAAGATTCTTGATCTGGACACGGGCCAGTGGTTTCTGGGCGTTTGCCATAACAACTCCCTGGGGTCAGTCGGATGTTAGCGGTTGCTTGAAATCAGATTCAGGAACTCGGTCCGGGTTGCCTGGGATTTGCGGAACTGCCCGAGCATCATGGAGGTTTTCATACGCGAGTTCTGCTTCTCTACGCCGCGCATCATCATGCACATGTGCTGGGCTTCAATGACCACCGCGACGCCCTTGGCCTGGGTAACGCTCTCGATGGCTTCGGCGATCTGACGGGTCAGGTTTTCCTGAATCTGTAACCGGCGGGCATACATGTCGACGATGCGGGCAAACTTGGACAAGCCCAGCACCTTGCCCTGGGGCAAATAGGCGATGTGGCACTTGCCGATGAAGGGCAGCATATGATGCTCACACATGCTGTACAGTTCGATGTCCTGAATCACCACCATTTCGTCCATGGCGGATTCGAACACGGCGTTATTAACCAGCTCTTCGAGGTCCTGCTGGTAGCCTCGTGTGAGGAACTGCATTGCCTTGGCGGCACGCATGGGCGTGTTCTGGAGGCCTTCTCGATCCGGGTCTTCGCCCAGGCCCTGGATAATAGTGCGGTAGTGATCGGCCAGATCATCAAGGGGTAGAGACATAATCGATTCCGGTTTGGGGTGTCTGAAAAAGGCCAAAGCTTAAGGCAATTCGCCGGGTATCTCCATGGTTTACGTCTGTGGCGTAGAAAAGGACCACCGCACAGGCCGCCGATGGCGATATGGCCCCGGCCGCAGCTATGCACTAAAGTATGAGGAGTTGCGGGTACGGTCATGGATTGCACATGGAACAGGTGATACCGGGTTCAGAAGTGGCGACATCTGGTCGCCAGGAGACATTTACGCTGGAAGCCTGGCAACAGGCTGGCAAATGGTTCAGTTACGAGGGGCATGCCATCTTCAGCCGCATGGGTGGGCAGGGTGAGCCGCTCGTTCTGCTGCACGGTTTCCCGACCGCGAGCTGGGACTGGAGCCGGATCTGGCCCATGCTGGTGCGCGAGCATAACCTGCTGACTCTGGACATGCTCGGTTTCGGCTTTTCCGATAAACCGCTGCATTATTCCTACAGCATCGAAGATCAGGCGGATTTGATTCAGGGCTGGATAGAGGGGCTGGGTCTGGAGCGGGTGCACCTGTTTGGACATGATTACGGCACCACCGTCGTCCAGGAACTGCTGGCCCGGGAGCAGGAGGGCGAGCTGTCGTTTGCCATCAGCAGTGTCTGCCTGCTAAACGGTGGCCTGTTTCCGGAAGTTCACCATCCCCTGTTTATCCAGAAGATTCTGCGCAGCCCCCTGGGTGGCCTCATTGGCCGGGGGCTCAGCCGATCGCTCTTCGAACGCAACTTCCGACGTCTGTTCGGGTCACGTAATCCGCCGGGCAGGCAGGACATGGACGACTTCTGGCATTTGCTGAACTACAACAACGGCCGGGGCGTGTTGCACCGCCTGATCCAGTTCATGGAGGAGCGTCGTTGTCACCGCAACCGCTGGGTCGGAGCGCTGCAAAAGGCGGAGCAGCCCATGCGACTGATTTCCGGTGGTGCCGACCCGGTGTCCGGCGCCGCCATGGCCCGGCGCTATCGGGAGCTGATCCCTCAGGCCGATGTGGTGATGTTGCGCAATGTTGGGCATTACCCCCACTTTGAGCAACCCTGGGACGTCTACAGTGCGTATCGGGAGTTTCGCAAGGCGCAGTAGCCAGCTCAGGCCGGTGTGGTGCCGCCAGTGGCCGGGTCTGCCAGCGTTTCCGGATCCAGGATGTCCTCCTGGCTGGCGAGCCTGGGAGCGTTCACCACCTGATTACGGCCACGGGATTTTGCTTCATACAGGGCCTGGTCTGCCCGGTTGAGCCAAACCGACCAGGTCTCGCCCTGGGTAACTTCCGCCACACTGGCACTGGCGGTTACCCGGATGTCGTCCAGGAACGGCCGGGCGCTGATGCTGGTCAGCAACTGGTGCGCCAGGGTGTCGGCGTCTTTCTGCCGGGTTTCCGGGAGTACGACCATGAATTCTTCGCCGCCGATACGGAACAGCTGATCGCTTTCCCGCAACCGCTTGCGTACCCGCAGCGCCATTTCCTTGAGCACCTTGTCACCGGCCAGGTGGCCCCAGCGGTCATTGATGGTCTTGAAATAATCCAGATCAATCAGTACCAGGCTGGACACCCGTTCATAGCGTTCCCGCATCTGAATCTGGCTGTTCAGGATATCGGCCAGCTGGGAGCGATTCAGGCAGCCGGTCAGTGGATCGGTTGTCGCCAGGCGGGTAAGCTCGGCCTGCAGGCGCCCCACCAGCCAGGCAAAGATCATGGCAAACAGGCAGCTGAGACCGAGTGAAAAGGTAATGCGCCAGAAGTCTGCCTCCGGAAACTTGAGGAAAGACACCACCGCCATGACCGAGACAAACACGACATTGCAGAAAATGGCTTCACGCAGGGGAAGCAGAAAAAACAGGGCAATGGCCGCAGGATAAGCCCAGTAGAGCCCGGCATGGCCATTGATGAGAGTGGAATAGGCGGCGCACACCACGGCCAGTATGGGGAACAGGCGGCCTTTGAAGAAATAGGTGCTTCGAAAACGCAGGAATGCGATCACCAGGGCCGCGTTGGCGCAGAACAGAATCAACAGGGATGACAGCAGCACGTTGCCATGCTGCCACTGCACCATGACCAGGGGGGCGACCGCAATAAAGGCCCAGATGTGCAGATGGTAGACCAGCTGCCGCTTGAACCCGAGAATAGCCAGGGTCGGGTTGGTTGCCAGGGTATTTGGCGAGGCAAAAAGATTCACAGCCTACTCCCGCTGTTCATAACCGGCATGTTTCCGTTTGTAATCGATGGCTCCAGTCTAGCACGGAGTGTGATGGGCGAAAGCAAAAACCACGGATCGACGTTATTCGTAAAAAACTATGCCGGAGACACCTGTTATTCAGAATATACATAGCTGTCATGAATTCTGTTCAGTTGGCCGTCTCCAGCCGGTCGGATACACTCGCCGCACACTTCAGGGGAGAAAGGAATGACTGCCATTCACAGCCGGATGCCGGCACTGACCATCCGAGCAGGACGCCGGGCTTTGCAGCGCCTGCAGCAAAAACCGCTGGGGCCCGAAGATGTTCACGTGATTCCGGGGGCAGCCGGTGGCCCGAAGGCGCTGGGAATCAGTGGCCTGGACAAGGCCATTTTTGGTGACTGGTTGCCGCAGGCTCCCCAGGAAAGGGCCCTGATCGGATCTTCCATCGGCAGCTGGCGGTTTGCCGCCATTGCCTCTTCAGATGATCCCAAGGCCCAGTTGGCCCGCCTGGCCGAGCTGTACACCAGTCAGCGATTTGCCAAAGGCGTCAGCGCTGCGGAAATCTCCCGCAAAAGCATACTGTTTCTGGAGGAGCTGCTGGGGGGCCGGGAAGACTTTCTGCTCAGCCATCCCTGGTACCGGTTGAGCATTGTAGTAGTGCGTAGTCTTGGCCTGTTGCAACACGATACCCGTGGCAGGCTGAGCCTCGGGTTGATGCGGGCTATCAGCGCCAACATGGTCAGCCGCCGGCACCTGGGTCGTTTTATGGAACGTGGCATTGTGCACGATGCCCGGGGCCGCGCGCCGGTCTCAAGCCTGGTGGATTTCCCCAGTCATGAAGTGCCCCTGAGCCGGGATAACCTGTTGCCGGCCCTGCTGGCGTCCGCTTCCATTCCTCTGGTGATGTCCGGAGTCCGCAATATTCCGGGCGCGCCAGAGGGTGTATACCGGGATGGCGGACTGCTCGATTATCACCTCGACCTGCCTTACCAGCAGCCTGGCATTATCCTCTATCCGCATTTTACGGATCGTGTGGTTCCCGGCTGGTTCGATAAAACCTTGCCCTGGCGTCGGGGCGATGCCAGTCGACTGCAGGATGTCGTGCTGGTATCGCCGTCACCGGATTACCTGGCAACCCTGCCGGATCGCAAACTGCCGGATCGAAAGGACTTCGAGAAGTACGTCGGCGATGATGCCGGTCGCGAACGAGCCTGGCGTCGAGCGATCTTGGAGAGTGACAGGTTGGGTGATGAGTTTCTTGAGCTGGTTGAGAGTGGGCGGCTGCTGGACCGGATTCAGCCCTTGTGAGTCGCTGGTAGATCGCGCTGGCCGTCTATGCGGGCCCTAGTCCGGGGTAGCACTGAGCCGAAAGCCGGTAATGCCGTGGACGGGATCCTTGATGGGTTTCAGGCGCAGACAGACCCGCACTGGCCGGGTATCCTCGGCCCCGATCAGTACCAGGTCGGTTCGGGTCAGGTCTTCCTCGCTGCGGGCGCTGTCCAGGCTTTCCCGAAACCGGCTGCGGTCTTGTTCGGATACCAGTTGTTCAAACGGCTGATCGGTCAGGTCGGAGGGCGCGCGACCGAGCACGTCGGCAATCTGGGCGGACACAAATCCGATGCGTCCCTGGTGATCCAGTTCGGCGATTACCGCTCCGCCCAGCCGGACCAGATCCCGGCTTCTTGCTTCGCTGTCGTTCAGCGCATGCCGGAGCACAGACTTCTCCACCTGCAGATTGGTAATCTGTTGTTGATCGCGATCGAGTTGTGCCTGTTGCTGCCGGATTCTGGCATTGCGGATGGTCAGTCGACGGCAGGCGACCAGCATCAGTAAGGCTGCGAGTACCGAGATACCGGCACCTGCAGTAAGAATCTGCCAGCGCGCCTGGTTCGAGGCCCGGTCTATCCACCCTGCGCTGGGCGTGGTGGTGACCATCCAGTGCCTGCCGGGCAGTGTCAGCTCGGTCCGAAGGGCCTCGGAATCCCGGGGCTCATCTACGTTGCCGAGCTCCAGCACAGCCTGTTTGGTGTGTCTGGCGAGCGTATCGATTCGAAGCTGCAGGCCCTCGGGCAGATCTGTCGCCAAAGCTGAGGTCAGCGATGCAGGCAATTGCTGCCCCGGCGTGTGTTGTAGACGGGCTGCGATCGTCGCAACCAGAGCCTGATGCCTGGCATGGTAGGCCTCAAGACCAAGGTCAGCGATAGTTCGCGCCAGGGTGTTGGCCAGTGCCACTGACACCAGTATGCCGATACCCAGGATAACCCCGGGCATCCAGAGACCCGGCCAGAGCCAGAATCGGGTGCCGGGTGTGTTACGAAGGTCGCTGTCCATGCTGGTGTGCTCCCGCGAGGCCTTTGCTGCTCGGATACCGCCTAACTTTAGACCAGCAATACCGGCCCGGCAATTCGGGCGCCGGCCTGTGCTGACTGGTGGCGCGGATGGTCAGTGCCGGCTCTGGCGGGCACCTGCATACACCATCAGGAACACCAGAAATGCAGTGACCACCACCGATGGTCCGGCCGGCGTGTCCAGGTACCAGGACAGGGTCAGTCCGCCGGACACCGCCACCACCCCGAAGACCACTGCCAGGGCGGTCATGTGTTCGGGATTGTGGGCCAGTCGGCGTGCGGTTGCGGCCGGAATAATCAGCAGGGCGGTAATCAGCAGGACGCCGACAATCTTCATGGCCACCGCAATCACCAGCGAAAACATCAGCATCAACGCCAGCCGCAGGCGTTCCACCGGAATCCCTTCTACCCGTGCCAGTTCCTCATGAATGGTGCTCATCAGCAGGCCGCGCCAGAGCAGCGCCAGCAGAGACAGGACAAAGGCGGCGCCACCGTAGATCCAGACCAGATCCTGTCGGGTCATGGCCAGCAGATCGCCAAACAGCAGGCCGGTCAGGTCCACCCTGACATCCGGCATGAAGCTCAGTGTTACCAGGCCAATGGCCAGCGCGCTGTGCGCCAGGATGCCGAGCAGGGTATCGGTAGCCAGGGTGCGGGTCCGGGACAGCAGCACCAGGGCCAGCGCAATGAGCACACAGGTAATCACCACACCCAGATTCAAAGGCACGCTGATCAGAAAACTAAGCGCGATGCCCAGCAGGGCCGAATGGGCCAGCGTATCTCCAAAATAGGCCATGCGACGCCAGACTACGAAACAGCCAAGGGGACCGGCCACCAAAGCCACGCCCAGGCCGCCGAGCAGCGCCCGCCAGAAGAAGTCGCCCAGCACCGCATCAATGATGGTCATGGCTGCAACCTTCGTGGGCGTCCGCGGAAGAGACCACATCGCCATGGAGGTTATGGCGATGGTTGTGATGGTGGTGATAGACCGCCAGAGACTCGGCAACCTGATGACCGAAGGTTTCCACAAAGGCCGGGTCCTGGGAAATATCCTCCGGATATCCGCTGCAACATACGTGCTGATTAAGGCAGATAACCCGGTCTGTGGCCGCCATCACCAGATGCAGATCATGGGAGATCATGATGATACCGCAGTGCAGCTCATCCCGAAGCTGGCGAATCAGATCGTAGAGTGTGGCCTGGCCATTGATATCGACCCCCTGGGCGGGTTCGTCCAGTACCAGCAGATCGGGTTTCCGGGCCAGTGCCCGGGCGAGCAGCAGTCGTTGTTTTTCGCCGCCGGACAGGTGGTGGACGGACGCATCCAGTAGATGCGCGACCCCGGTCCTTTCCAGCGCTGCCTTGCAGTCTGACAGTGCACGTCCGCTGAGCAGCATGAAGCGCCGGACACTCAGTGGCAGAGTGGGCTCCAGAGTCAGGTGTTGGGGTACGTAACCGATCACCAGGCCGGGCGCCACCGATAATTGACCGCTGGTCGCCCGCTGAATCCCCAGTACGGTTTTGATCAGCGTGGTTTTGCCGGCACCGTTCGGGCCGATGATGGTGACGATATCGCCCCGGCTCACGGTCAGGTTGACCCGATCAACCACCGGCCGGTCGTCAAATGCCACCGTAAGCTGTTCTAGCCGGACCAGAGGGTCAGTCATTCGTTTGCTCCCCCTGACAGCGGGGGCAGAGGCCAGCCACTTCGAGGGTAACGTCGTCAGGAAGGAAGGCTTCCGCGCGCGCCGCGGATTCGATGGCCTGATTGAGTTCCGGCATGGCCAGTTCCAGCACCGTGCCGCACTGTCGGCAGATCAGAAAAGTACCGCGATGATGTTCACCGGCATGGGAACAGCCGACGAAAGCGTTGAGCGAGGCAATCCGGTGAACCAGTCCATGTTGAAGCAGAAAGTCCAGGGCCCGGTAGACCGTGGGGGGGGCGGCGTTATGTCCATCCGAAGACAGTTTGGCCAGAATATCGTAGGCGCCCAGCGGCTTGTGGGATTGCCAGATCAACTCCAGTACCCGTTCACGGATCGGAGTCAGGCGGGCGTTTTCATCGCGGCAGATGGCATGGGCATCGGATAATGCCTGGGCGACACAGGCCTGATGGTTATGGGGACGGTAGGGAAGTGCGCGTTCCGGCATGGCGTGGATCCTGCAAAATTTGCAACATTATAACATTTGCAGGCGGCCACGCCATGCCGACCGGAGGCTCAGTGATGTGCGTCGACGGCCAGGGATTCCAGGTATTCCAGATTCGGGATCCAGGCTGGCTCGCCGTCTACTTCCACCTGCATCAGATCCGCAGGGCCGGGGTCGCCGTCCAGTTGTCGGATCTGGTCTTCCATCAGGCGCGCCTGGCTGGGAATGCCCTGGGTGACCAGGGCCATGAACGGGGTGCTCTGGTGATTCGGGCCGATGGTATTGAGGATAATGATGCGGCCACGGTTGTCACCAGGGATGGTGAGCTTGTTGCCGTTGGCGGCGTCGTAGGAAATGACCGGCAGTGTGAGCCCGCGCCAGTCCAGGAACCCGGCCAGCCAGTCCGGTGTATTGGCGCCGGCATCGTTGCTGTTGAAATCCACCACCTCGGCAATGGAGACGTTGGGCAGCAGGAGCTGGCGGTCCGAGACCGGTATCATGACGCAGGACAGGGATTGGCTGTTTTCACTCATTGCTTGTTACCTCAGGCGGAATCCCGTTTTTGCCGGCCCTTGAGCAGGCAGTTGTTCTCAATGACTTTTACCAGTTCCCTGGCCAGTTGCTCCGGAGTGCCACAGAAACTGGCGCAGCCGGTGGCGGCCACCGAATCGGGCATGGAGCTGTTGCCACAACTGGTGCTTTCCTGAACCCAGATGCGGCTGCCATAGGCCTTCAGCATGGGTGCAGCGATAGCGCCGTCGTTGCCCATGCCGGAAAACAGGATGGCATGACAGTGTTTGCCATAGTGATCCGCCACGTTCAGCAACACCTGATCTATCGATGGGCCATAAGGGCCCGGCCAGGGATGATTCAGTTCCGTCAGCTGGCCCTGGCGATCAAAGGACCACTCTCTTTCAACCGGCATCAGCACCACATCGCCATTGCGTACCCGATAGCCCTCCTCGGCCCGCTTCAGCGAATAGTGGGCATGCCGGCCCAGAACCCGGGTGAGAACATCGGTAAAATTGCCATCAATATGTTGGGCGTAGATAAACCCGACCGGTAGCCTTGGCGGCAGGTGATCGAGAAAGGTCTTCACCGCTGCAGGACCACCCAGCGAGGCTCCGAGAATCCAGACTTCCTCAGCCACCGAACCCGGCGGCGCCGGAGTTATCCAGTGTGGCAGCGTAGGCGCGTCCACCGCATCTGGCGTGGTCTCGGCCAGCTCTTCAATGTCGTTGGCGGTATCCAGCTGCTCCAGATGCCCGAGCTGTTTTTCCAGCTTGTCGAGCAGCCGGCGTTCCCAGCGGAAGTATTCCGTGGTGCCGGGCTTGGGAGCCTGGTCCAGGCCGAATAAGACCGGTGCTTCCGTATTTTCCAGCAGATGCTCGAACAGTGCCGGATGATCCGCTTCGTCTTCCAGGGTCACCAGCCAGAGCGCCGCGTCCGGAAACGCCGGGTAGTCCATCAGCCGCTCGGGATCTCCCGAGAAGCTGACGTCCAGGCCAAATTTTCCGGTCGCCGCCTGTAGCCGATGCCGTTGCAGCACCACATCGGACACAATCCCGACGCCAGGCCGGCCGTTAGGGCCGGCCATCACCGGTTCCCGGTCAGCCGCTTGATGGTGTCAAGCAGCTCGGTTTCCTGGAACGGCTTGCCAAGGTACTCGTTGACCCCGATGGCCAGAGCACGTTCCCGGTGCTTCTCGCCCGTCCGCGAGGTGATCATGCAGATCGGCGTATCTTTCAGGTTGTCGTCGTGGCGCACAAAGCTGGCCACTTCGAAACCATCCATACGGGGCATTTCGATATCGAGCAGGATGATGTCCGGCCGGTGGTCCTGAAGCTGGGCAACGGCGTCGAGACCATCTTTCGCGGTCACCACTTCCATGCCATTGCGTTCCAGCAGACGGGAGGTCACCTTGCGCACCGTAACGGAGTCGTCCACCACCATAACCGTCGTGGCTTTTTCCTCGTAGCGGGCGCTGTCCCGTGCCTTTTCCAGATTCGCCAGGCGCTGACGTTCGGACAGGATGTCGGAGCGGATCATCGCCGGCAAGTCGAGGATCACAACCACGTTGCCGTCACCGAGAATGGTGGCACCGGAAACGCCCCGGACGGAACTGAACTGCGGCCCGAGGGATTTAACCACGATTTCACGGCTGCCCATCAACTGGTCCACCTGCAGAGCCATGGGCTGCTCCGCGCCGCGCACCAGAATGACCGGCAGCGGCAGGGCCTGGCCCTGAAGCTTGGGCTGGTGGTCACTGTTGAGCAGGCTGCCCAGGTACTGCAGGCGATACTGCTGGCCGGCATACTCGTACATGGGGGCATCTGGCTTGTAGTACTCTTCCAGCTCGTAGGTGCTGACCCGGACAATACCTTCGATGGTGTTGAGCGGGATGGCGTAGAAATCTTCCCCGGTGGACACCATCAAGGCCCGGTTGACCGACACGGTGAACGGCAGGCGTACGGTGAAGGTGGTGCCACGGCCCAGGGCGGAATCGATGTCGAGGCTGCCGCCGAGCTGTTTGATTTCGCTGGCAACCACGTCCATGCCCACGCCACGACCGGAAATCTGGGTAACCTGCTGGGCGGTGGAGAAGCCCGGCTGCAGAATGAACTGCAGGATTTCCCTTTCCGAGAGGTCTTCGTCGGCGCGCATCAGGCCCTGGCGAACGGCCTTGTCGCGGATAACGTCGGACGGAATGCCTTTACCGTCGTCCATCATCCGCAACACCACATCACCGCCTTCCCGGGTCAGGGACAGCACCACTTCACCTGTGGCCGGTTTGCCTGCCTTGGTGCGGTCTTCCGGCGTTTCGATGCCGTGGTCCAGCGCGTTGCGGAGCATGTGCTCCAGCGGCGCGACCATCCGCTCCAGAATGTTCCGGTCCATTTCCCCTTCAGCATTGCGTACGTCGAAATCGACTTTCTTGCCGAGTTCGCCACTGATCTGGCGCACGATGCGGCGCAGACGGGGCACCATGGAGGAGAACGGAATCATCCGGGTCTTCATCAGACCTTCCTGGAGTTCCGTATTGATCCGTGATTGCTGAACCAGCAGGGTTTCGGTGTCCCGAACCCGCTCGGACAGGGTTTCACGCAAATCAGCAAGGTCCGAAGTGGATTCGCTCAGGGCCCGTGACAGCTGCTGGATAGAGGAGTAGCGGTCCATTTCCAGCGGATCGAAATCGTCGCCGTAATCCGGCCCATGCTCCTGCTCGGCCCGGAACAGGATCTGCGCTTCGGTTTCGATATCCATGCGCCGCAGCTGTTCCCGCAGACGTTCGATGGTGGCGGCCATTTCGTCCAGGGTGTAACTGAAATCACTGCTCTGTTGCTCCAGGCGACCCCGGGTAATACTGGTTTCACCGGCCAGGTTAACCAGCTCATCCAGCAGCGGTGCCGATACCCGAATGGTTTCCTGGGCGGCTCTTTGCGCATCGACCGCTTTCTTGCGTGCCTGGGCCGCGGACTTCTCCGGTTTAGCAGGTGCCGGAACCGGTTTGGTCGGGGCTGGCTCCGCAGTGGTGGCCTTTGGCACCGGCGCGGGCTCTTCGCGAACCGGTTCGGGTGCTTTCTCCGGCTGCGGGGCAGGTGCCTGTGCGCCGGATTCAAAGCGTTTGCGGATATCCGCGACCAGCGCGATGATGGCATCGTGATCGCCGGTGATGGCCTGCCATTGCTCCTCGGTTGGCGCGTTACCGCCCAGATCGATCAGGCGGGTCTCGAAAGCATGAGCCTTGTCGCCAAGCTCGGAGAGCTGGGACAGACGGGCGCCGCCTTTGAGGGTATGCAATGCCCGTTGTGCTTCCCGGTTGAAGTGCTCATTGGCCGGCTCACGACGCCAGTCATCCAGTAGCTGCTCCAGCTGGTCCATGATTTCGCCAGCTTCTTCCAGGAAGATCTCGAGCACTTCAGGGTCTACGGAGTCCGCTTCCGCCGTTTCAGCCTGCGGTGATTCGGTTCCGGACGTATCTTCTGCTGGCGCGGCAGTACGCAACGCGTTGATCAGGGCCGCATCGGCGTCGGGCTTGCGACTGTCTTCCAGCGCATCAAGCATGGATTTCAGGCTGGCCGCGGCGCGGTCACTCAGGCCAAGCATGGCCGACTGGTCCCGGTCGCCGGCAATCAGCTGGTCCAGGGCGTCGGCCCAGGCTTCGGCCAGATCCGCAATCGGGTCCACATCCGACAGTCGCGCGCCGCCCTTCAGGGTGTGCAGTTCCTGTTGCAGGCGGGTAATGCCAGCCAGCTCCTCCGGCTCCTCGCGCCACTGGTCGAGGCATTCGGTAATGGCCTCGTGGATTTCCAGGCCTTCGTCCAGGAAGATGCCAACCAGATCGTCGTCGGTGGCGTCCTCCAGGCTCTCGTTGAGGCTGGCCGCGGATTCTTCGGATTCCGCCGTCGGCTGTTCACTGATTTCCAGTTCTTCCAGTTCGCTAACGTCGGGCTCACCCGGCTCTGACTGCGGCGGTGCCTCCGAAGGCAGGGATTCGCCGCGCAGAATGGCCTGAACCTGATGCACCAGTTCTTCGGCTGGCGGGCACGGCTTCTGGGTCGCCACCTGCTCTACCATCTGGGCCAGGCGGTCGTGGCAGGCAAACAGCAAGTCGGTCATCTGACCGCTGGCTTCAAGCTGGCCTTCGGCCACTTTTTCGAACAGATCCTCAAGCACGTGAGTGAGATCGCCGATGGCCTCGACTCCGGCCATGCGGGCGCCACCCTTGAGGGTATGCACATCACGCTGCAGTTCGGCAGCAACCTCCCGGTTCGAGGGGTCTTCGCTCCAGGTATGCAGGGCACTGCCGGTGGAGTTGATCAGGTCGTAGGCTTCTTCCAGGAAAATGCCCACCAGTTCCGGGTCCAGATGGGACAGATCGGTGGCCTGGAGCTCTTCCTCCTCTGCACCTGCAGTTTCTTCGGTGCTTTCCTCGAGCTCCGGCTCCGGCAGGGTCAGCTCTTCGTCTTCCGGCTCCGCAGAGTCGTCGGTGTGTACATCGGTTACCGGGCGAGTGCCACGGGCGCCATCGATGTAGGCATGAATCTCGGTGATCAGATCCGGCGCGGGCCTCGGCGGCTCACCGGCTTCAAGTGCCTCGACCATGCCGGCAAGCCGGTCATGGCAGCGGAACAACAGGTCAGACAGAGTGTCATTGATCGAGAATTTCTGCTCGGTCAGTCCTTCAAACAGGTTTTCCAGTTCGTGGGACAGGTCACCCACGGCCGGAATGTCGGCCAGTCGGGCGCCACCCTTGAGGGTGTGCAGGTCACGCTGGAGCAACCGCAGGAGGTCCAGGTTTGAAGTGTCCTCGCTCCAGCTGTGCAGGGCTTCCGCGGTGCTGTCAATCAGGTCGCGGGCTTCCTCCAGGAAGATTGCTGCCAGCTCGTCGTCCATGGCCTGATCGTCTTCAGACGTTTCCGGCAGTGGCGGCGTTTCTGTCAGCTCAGGTTCTTCTGTTGCCTGCTCCAGTTCATCCATTTCCAGGCTGAGGTCGATCTCTTCCAGATCGTCGGTGAACTGCTGCTCGAACTCATCCGGTTCTGCGGGTTCGGCTGCGGTTGCCTGTGCCAGCGCCTCGAGTTCCTGAATCAGTTCCTGGCTGGGTTCAGTAGCCAGCCCGGCCGCCACCTGATCCATCATGTTAATCAACTGCTCATGGCCGGCGCGCAGGGTCTGGAATACATTATCGCCCGGCGGCAGGCCCTGCTCTGAAATCGCGGTGTAGGTGCGGGTCAAAGCGGCGGTCAGTTCGGCAACATCGGGCAGATTGGCGTCCGTCGCACCCTGGGTCAGTTGCTCCAGTTCGGCACGGAGGGTTGCCAGTGCCTCGTCCTGCTGCGGGTTTTCAGACCAGCGATCGAGAATGCTTTCGGCATCCAGAACGATATCCAGGCCTTCACCCAGGAACAGCTGTACCAGCTGTGACGACGATTTCCTGGCGGGTTGTTCGTCGTCTGCCTGGGCATGGCTGGTGAGTGTCTGCTCACACACCTGGTGCAGGCGCTCAAGGTACTCGTCGGTGCCTGCCAGCGGTGCCTGGGGATTCTCCCGAATCTGGGCAAGCCCTTGGGTCAGGAAGCCCGCCGCATCACTGATCAGCGCCAGTACGTCGCGGTCTGCCCGTTTGTTCTGGGCCCGGGATTCTTTGATAAAGCGCTCAAGCGGCGTAATGACTTCCGCAATCGGCGCGATACCGGCGGTGTTGGCACTGCCTTTCAGGGTATGCAGCGCCCGCGATAGATCGTCCGTGTAGGCGGCGGTGGCTTTGTCGCCCGCAGCCTCCAGGTATTCCTTGATGGTCTGCAGATGGGTTTCGGTTTCGTTCTCGAAGATATCCAGCAGCACCGGATCCACTTCGTCTTCTCCGGGCAGGGCATCATACTCAATGCTGTCTTCCGGAGTGACGGTACCGGCCGTTGTTTCCTCTGCAGACTCTGTGTCGGTGTCCACGAGCGGCATGGCGGTGGCATCGGGAATTTCGCCATTGGCCAGGGCATTGGCCCGCGCCTCCATGGCAGATGTGTTCAGGCTCGGCGCCTGGCGTTTCTCAAAATCGGTGACCAGCGCCGGCACCGAATCGGTGACATCCTGAAGCAGCTGGGCAATATCATCATTCATGAACACGCTGCCGTCGATCACCCGGTTCAGCATGTTCTCGACCGACCACGCCAGCTCCCCGATCACGGTAGCGCCAACCATCCGGCCACTGCCTTTCAGGGTATGAAAGGCCCGCCGAACTTCTGCCAGGGCACTGCGGTCATCGTGCTGACGTAGCAGCATGGGCAGGTATTCGCGAATGGTGTCGAGTACCTCGCCAGCTTCCTCAATAAAGATCTCGAGGATTTCGTCATCAATGAGATCGTCACTGTCGTCCGCTTCTTCAACTTCGCTCGTTGGCGCGGTAGCGGGCGTTTCGGGAATTTCGATTTCGTGCTCGGCGGCGGCCTCGTCTGCAGTTTCTGCTTCGCCTGTGGTCTCTTCGGCCGCCTGTCCGGTTTCTGCGCGTCGGGTCGTTGCCAGCGCTTCAGCCTGTTCAATCAGCTCGTTGACGTCGCCACTGGTCTCGCCGTTCCGGAAGTCCTCAATCAGGGAAGGAATACGGGCGTTGACCTGGTCCACCAGGGTGAACATGTCATCGGTCGCTTTGATGGTCTGGTCGATGACCCGATTGAGCAGATTTTCCACCGACCACGCCAGTTCCCCAATGCTGGTGGCGCCGACCAGGCGGCCACTGCCTTTGAGGGTATGGAAAGCCCGGCGAACTTCCGTCAGAGCTTCGCGATCGTCGTGATCCTGGCGCAACCTCGGATAGAACTCGTGGATGGTCTGCAGAACTTCTTCCGCTTCCTCAACAAAAATGCCGAGGATCTCATCATCCAGCAGCTCGGCATCAGAGGTTTTGGCCTCTGGTGCGGTGGTCTCTTCGGCGCTTGCCTCAGGTTCTTCAGCAACGGGTACTTCAGCCGGGGCCTCTTCAGCTTCTTCCGTCAGGCTCCAGGTGGGCTCCTGTCCGACCGGGAAGCCGAGACTGGCGAGGCTGTCTTCGGCCACGCGCAGGATAGCGTCGTTATCACTGATGCCATCTGCCAGTCTCTCCAGGTAATACTCGATACTGGTGACGGCATCGGCCAGGGTGTCGAGCTGTTTCCAGTCCGGCACCTGTTTGTTGCTGAGCAATACGTCGGTGACATAACGCTCGGCTGAGGCGAGCATATCGGCAACGCGATCCAGTGGCACCAGGCTCAGACCGCCACGGATACTGTGCAGGAGTCCGGGTACGTGTTCGATTTCACGGGCATCCCACTGGGAGGCAATGAAATTGACGATGGCGGATTTAACCTGCTCCAGGGTATTACGGGATTCGCGGATCAGCGCTTCGCTGGCCTCTCCGAGTTCACGGGAGCCCATGTTGATGGCGGAGGCTTCCTCGGCCGAGCCGGACGACTGCTCCGGGCGTCGCTCGCTGTCGAGACCAGCCAGACTGGCCTCTACGTAAAGCAGGGCACCGGCAATGTCCATCAGGGTGCCATCGTCGACCACTTCGGCCTGCTGGCAGAGTTTTTCTACCAGTTCAATCTGTTCGGTGACGACCTTCCGGGGAATGCCAAGACCGAGAACGGCCAGGGTATTGGCAACCTGAAGCAGGCCGGGCAGTAACTCGTCCAGTTCGCTGTTCTGACGAAATTCGGCCCGCACAAACAGGTCGAGCTGATCTTTCAGTCGGGCCAGTTCTTCGTTGAGGGCACTGACCACGGAGTGGATGGCGTCCCGGCCTGGACCGGATACCCGGTTGCGGGCCGCATCCACGTCGTCTTCCGAGGGCAGGGCGCTATCCAGCTGATAGGCCTGACGCAGCGCCTGAACCTGAGGGCGATCGAGATCCCGGGCGCGGGCGACGTAATACAACAGGTGTTTGAACAGCGCTTCCGGAACCGGCTGCTGAAGGATATCCGCATGTTCGTCGGTGAGCCGGCGGATCTCGGAATCCAGCTCCCTGAGCAGGGATTTGACGGCGGTGTTCACCGGGTTGACCCGGGCTTGCAGCGTGTCGACAAAGGCACTGGCCGCTTTCCAGAGTTCGCCCCGGGGCGTTTTCTGGCACAGGCGCACCAACCGCTGGATTACCTTCTGCATGTAATCGAAATGGGCGTCGAGGTCCGCCTCGCGAACCACGCCAGCAAGGGCAAACTGGTACATCTGGCGCAGCTTGCGCAGGTGGCCCAGGACTTTTGGATCGTGCAGGCGTTCAGACACCTTGCCGCTGACCCTCATCTGTGACGCAGAGAGATCCGGCTTGAACAGGGAGGTGTCGGACAACAGGGATTCGCCCCGGGCGGCCCGGAGATCGTTGAGCAGCGGCAGCAGAACCATGGGAAAGTCATCGCTGCTACTGCCAATGTGCTCCAGATACTGTGGCAGCTGCAGAATGGCCTGCATCAGCACGTTGACGGCATCGTCAACGCTGGTCACGGTTTCGTTGAGAATGGCCTGGGTCAGTTTTTCCATCTCTTCGGTGAGCAATGCTGCACCGTAGAGTTCCACCATTTGCAGGGTACCGTGTACCTGGTGAAGGTAATTCAGGCAGAAGCGCAGGCGCGCAGTGTCGTCGCGATTCTCGACATACGCTTCAAGTGCATGCTGGCCCTGGGTCAGCGTGTCCTGTATCTCTCCCCGAACCCAGTCGAGGGCGATGCTGTCATGGTGATTGCCCATAACCACTCCGGTTATTCTTCGTCGGACTGGCGCTTGATCCACGCCAGTACATGTTCCGAGGGAACCCTCTGCAGGCCCGGTGGCTGCCAGTCGGTCAGTTCACCCTGGCCAAGCACCAGTAACCCCCCCGGTGCCAGACGCTCTGCGAGCCGTTTGACGATCTCCCGTCGGCGCCAGCGACGGAAGTAGATCAGCAGGTTCTGGCAGAAGATAATGTTCATCCCGTGCATGGGTGCTTTATCCAGATCCAGAACATTGAGCCTGGTAAAGCACACCCGGTCACGGATGCTGTTCACAATTTCTACGGTATTCCGCTCCGAGGGCCGGAAATACCTGGCTTTCAGGTCTTCTTCCATTCCCAGCAACTTGCGGGCATTAAACCGGCCCTGGCGTGCTTTTTCGATGGCCGGCTGACTGATGTCCGAGCCGGTTACGCCGAAGAGCGGTTGCACGCCCAACTGAGCCATGCCCTCGTTCAGGATCATCGCGAGCGTGTAAGGCTCCTCGCCGGTGGAGCAGCCAACACTCCAGGCCTCCAGGGCCCGCTTCCTGAACTGTTCCCGGGGACGGGTAAGCACATAATCCGCCACCAGCCGGAAGGCGTCCGGGTCCCGGAAAAACCGGGTTTCCTGAACAGTGAGCCGGTCTACCAGTGTGGCCCACTCCCTGACAGCATCCGGGCCGGATACGATTTTCTCGTAATAGGCCTGGTAGCTGCTGCAACCGATTTCGCGCATCCGGATGCCAAGATTGGTTTCCAGAAACGAGCGCCGTTCGGTGGTCAGGGTTATGCCGGTGCGGTGCTCCAGCAAGGTCTGCCACTGGCTGAACTGCGCGTCGTCCATATCCGGAAGACGGCGCAGTGACCAGATGCCTTCGGCGGGTGACAGTTGGTTATGCGTATGCGCCATAGACCGTCATCTGCCCCGGGCCGGTGATCAGCTGACCACCGGTACGTCGCTGTTTTCCTCTTCTTCCTGATTGGCCATTTCCTCATCCGGCAGGGTGAAGCCGGCAACGGAGGACCGCAGCTCGGAGGCCATTTCTGCCAGGTTACCGATAGACTTCGCGGTAGCGTTGGTACCGGAGGAAGTCTGGGAGGTGATTTCCTGGATAACGTTCATGGTGTTGGAAATGTGCGCCGCAGAGGACGACTGCTGACGGGCGGCGTTGGAGATGTTCTGGATCAACTCCGCGAGGGACATGGATACGTTCTCGATTTCCTCGAGGGCGATACCCGCGTCCTGGGCCAGTCGGGCACCACGGACCACCTCGGCGGTGGTGTGTTCCATGGAGATAACCGCTTCGTTGGTATCCGACTGGATCGTCTTAACCAGGGCTTCGATCTGCTTGGTTGCTGCAGAGGAACGTTCCGCCAGGCGCTGAACTTCGTCCGCAACCACCGCGAAGCCCCGGCCCGCGTCACCGGCCATGGAGGCCTGGATTGCCGCGTTCAGGGACAGGATGTTGGTCTGGTCGGCAATGTCGTTGATCAGGGATACGATGTCACCGATTTCCTGGGAGGATTCACCCAGACGCTTGATCCGCTTGGACGTTTCCTGGATCTGCTCCCGGATGTTATCCATGCCGCGAATGGTGTTCTGTACCACTTCTGCGCCTTTCTTCGCGATCGCAACCGACCGCTCCGCAACCGCGGAGGATTCGGCGGCGTTCGAGGATACCTGGTCGATGGACACGGCCATCTCGTTAACCGCGGCAGAGGCGCCGGCAATTTCCTGGGCCTGGTGCTCGGATGCATCGGCGAGGTGCATGGCCGTGGCCTGAGTTTCCTGGGCGGCGGAAGCTACTCGTACCGCAGTACCACGAATGGCCTGTACCAGGCCGCGCATCTGGTCGATCGCGTAGTTGATGGAGTCGGCGATGGCACCGGTGAAGTCCTCGGTTACCGTGGCCTCTGTGGTCAGGTCACCATCGGCCAGGTCGGCCAGTTCGTCCAGCAGTCGCAGGATCGCGTTCTGGTTCTGTTCGTTCTGCTCCTGGGTGGTGGCCAGACGCTCCTGGGCGTCGCGGTACAGGGCAAGACCGATAAAGACAACAATCGCAACCATGGCGGCCAGGATGGCGAAGGCCAGGGTCGGGCTGATCAGACGGGAACTGGACTGGGTAGCGAAGTTGTCGGCCAGAGTCGACAGTTCGGCCAGCAGGTTCTCGGAGTTCTGGAAGATGTCACTTGCGGCGGTACGAACCTTGAAGAGGTCGGGAGAGGCTTCAAGGATCGCGTCTACGTTCTGGGAAACGAACTGGAACAGCTCGTCAACCGCTTCCAGGCCATAGATGGCGTCTTCGTCCGCTACGCGGGAGATGCCCATGGCGGGATTGCCGTTGAGCTGGCCGTCAAGAACCCGGCCGAACAGGCTGGCGTCCCGGCCGAAACGGTCGGCCGCGATAACGGCGTCTTCGTCACCGGACAGTACGTTGTTAACGGAGCGGACAATACGCTCTGCCAGCAGCGACTGACGCTGGGCCAGAGAGATCTGTTCGGCAGGTGCACCGTTATCCAGCAGAATCTGAACGATGTCGTCGTATTCCACCTGCAGCTGGGGAATGGTTTCGTTCAGGGTCCGGGCTACTTCGTGCAGGCCGAGTACTGCATCACGGGTGGAGAGGATGCTGTCGGCGTTTTCACGAACGGTGTTCCAGTGTTCCTGTACGCCACTTTGCTGGGCCAGTTCACTGGGCGGGAGGCCGGTTTCCGGGTTGCCCTCGGTCACGTTGGTCCAGAGCTGCTGGAACTCATCCCGCGAACGACGGAGTTGGTCGAAGGCTTCGGCGGTACCACCGGCGGCCTCGGTCGCGTTCTTCGCGATCTCCTGGGAGAGTACCCGCATTTCCGCGGTGTTGGCGATGTACTGCTGGTCGTGCTGACTGTCCTGGTTAATGATGAACAGTACCACAACGAGCAGGACGGTAAGTGCAATCAGCGCTGCGATCAGGCCGGCAACCAGTTTGTTGCCTCCCTGTCCCATACTGAGTCTTCCGGCTCTGTTTTTCATTTTCTGGCTCCCGGCCTCTTTCTTCTGGAAATGGCAAGTATGTGTAGCGGGTTTCAGACGGTCAGGGTGATGTTCCTGCCAGTACCATCACCCTTACCACTGTGCAACATCAAGAAAGCGTTCGTCTTCCACCAGATCGGTGGCTGAGAACACTTTCCAGACCTCCTCATTACGCTCGTAACCGCCGCTCACAAACGGACGAACGCTGTCGGGCACCCCGTCGGGGGTGGCCCTGAAACTGTCTTTGGCGAAGTACTGCATGCCCAGTACGCTGTCGACGACCAGGCCACTGAATACGTCGCCCTGCTCAACCACCAGAACCCGCCGTTCACGCAGGCTGCGGGAAGAGCGGGGCACATCGAAAAAGGTGGCGAGATCGACCAGGGGTAACAGGCGGCCGCGAACATTGGCCGCTCCCATCAGGAACGACCGAACCCCCGGAACATGGGTGAACCGGGGTACATGCAGGATTTCGGTAACTTCGCCCATGGGGGCAACGTAGCGCTCGCCCGAGAGAATAAAACCGATGCCGTTCCAGAGTTCAACGGCTTCCTGTTGTTCCGGCAGACCGGCGGCCATGGACCGGCTGCGCTGGGCGATATCCGTCAGAACGGCAAAAGGGGCGGCCTGGGCGGACATGCGTACTCCAAGGTTGGGGATCAGGCAATCAGGCTGTTGATTGTTTTGATCAGGTCGTCTTCGTTAACTGGCTTGACCAGATAACCCTTGGCACCCTGGCGGGTTCCCCACACCCGGTCAGTTTCCTGATCCTTGGTGGTTACGATCACAACCGGGATGGAAGCGGTTTCCGGCGCACGGGTCAGCTGGCGGGTCGCCTGAAAGCCGTTCAGGCCGGGCATGACAACATCCATCAGCACCAGATCCGGAGTTTCCGCGCGGGCCTTGGCCACACCATCGGCGCCATTATCTGCGGTCAGCACTTCGTGCTTGTGTTTTTCCAGAATGGTGGAAATCTTCTTAACTTCAGTTGGCGAGTCGTCAACAATCAGAATGCGGGCCATGGTTTCCTCGATGGTTCTGTGTGTCAGCAGGGGTTACTGTTCCGCCTGAGGCATGTATTGGCGGATGGTGTTAAGCAACTCATCCTTGCTGAACGGTTTGGTCAGATACTGGTCCGAGCCTACGATTCGGCCTTTTGCCTTGTCGAACAGGCCGTCCTTGCTCGAAAGCATGATAACCGGCGTCTTTTTAAAAGAGGAATTGTTCTTGATCAGTGCGCAGGTCTGGTAGCCGTCCAGGCGGGGCATCATGATATCGACAAAAATGATGTCCGGCTGGGAGTCGGCAATCTTGGCCAGAGCGTCAAAGCCGTCTGTGGCAGTGATAACCTCACAGCCAACCTTTTTAAGAAGGGTTTCCGCGGTGCGACGAATGGTCTTGCTGTCGTCAATCACCATGATCTTCAGGTTCTCGAAGTTGTCATCCATTGTCCAACTGCCTTGCGCTCTAGCGACTGTCGTTATTTTCGAACGGGGGTTTTAACACAAACGTTAAGGTTGTTCTATAAACCCCGCTCATTTATAGAGTATCCATGGCTGGATAAAAAGTATTAGTTTGTGACCAAATGTACTTCTGCCGCTGCCATCACGGATTTATCTGCGGATTTCTCCGGATGCATTCGCGGCTCGGGTACAATACCATCTGACCTCTCAGCATAGCACTTAATAACCGGTTCGCTCTGCTGACCGGTTCGTGTTTTCTTACCGACAGTTCCAGGAGACGCTATGACAATCCGGCTGGGGATCGTGATGGATCCCATTCAGGATATTCACTTCAAGAAAGACAGTTCTCTGGCCATGCTGCATGCCGCCCAGAAACGTGGCTGGGAAATCGAGTACATGGAACTGCCGGATCTCTATCTTGCGGGCGGCCAGGCCCGGGCTCACACCCGTGGGCTGACTGTGCACATGGATCCGGACAACTGGTACAGCTTCGGCGCCAGTCAGGATCGTGCGCTGGGTGACCTCGACGTGATTCTGATGCGGCAGGACCCACCGGTGGACCGGGAATTCCTGATGGCCACCTATATACTGGAATCGGCGGAGCAGCAGGGCGCTCTGGTGGTCAACCCGGCGGCCACCCTGCGGGACTGCAACGAAAAACTGTTTGCCACCCAGTTTGAAGATCTGACACCCCCGCTCATCGTGACCCGCTCTGCCCAGCGTTTCCGGGAATTCTATGCCGAACATGGTGACATCATCATGAAACCAGTGGACGGCATGGGTGGCCGCTCGATATTCCGGGTCAAGGAAAACGATGCCAATCTCGGGGTCATCATCGAAACCCTCACCAATTACGGCAGCCATCAGGCCATGGCCCAGAAATTCATCCCCGAAATCACCGAAGGTGACAAGCGTATTCTGCTGATTGAGGGCGAGCCGGTACCCTATGCCCTTGCACGCATTCCGTCACACGGTGAGAATCGCGGCAACCTGGCCGCCGGAGGTCGTGGTGAGGGCCGGGAGCTGACCGAGCGTGACCGTCAGATCTGTGCCCGGGTAGCGCCGGTGATCAAGGAAAAGGGTCTGATGTTCGTGGGGCTTGATGTCATTGGTGACTATCTCACGGAAATCAACGTCACCAGCCCCACCTGCATTCGTGAGCTGGATGCGGCGTTTGGCATCGACATTGCCGGCATGCTGATGGACGCCATCGAGCGACGTCTGGCCAGAGACTGAAGACCGATCACAGATTTTGAGCGCACAAGGAGACTCAGGAACCGTCATGGCAACCCAGGTTAGCGATTTCGATCGGTTTTCCTTCACCCTGTTTATGGCATTGGCCGTTCATGCCATGTTGGTGTTGGGGATTACCTTTGCCCCGGAATCGCCCCGGTCTTCGGCTCAGACCATGGAAATTACCCTGTCCCAGTTCGACGATGAGCAGGCGCCGGAGAAAGCCGATTTTCTGGCCCAGACCAGTCAACAGGGCAGTGGCTCGGAAGAGCAGGCCATGGAAATGACCTCGCCCAATCCGTCCGAGATCAGTCAGCCGGAGCTGGCCCAGGTGCAACCCGAGCCACAGACCACCACCCGGCCTCAGCCTCAACAGGAGCGGGCGGTCGTCCAGACCGAGACTCGCACCGAGCGCCAGGCGTCAAGGCCCGAGGAGCGAACCGAGCCCCAGGAAGAGCCCTTGCCCCAGAGCGAGAAAAAGAGCCTGATGGAGCGCAGCCTGGAGATTGCCAGCCTGGAGGCGCGGTTTGACGCACAGCAGCGGGCCTATGCCCGCAAACCCCGGGTAATGCGGGTAACGGCAGCCTCGACCCTGAAGTCCAGCAACGCCTGGTATGTGCAGAACTGGGTGAGCAAGGTGACCCGGGTGGGCAACATCAACTATCCCACCGAAGCCAGGCAGGCAGGCATCTACGGCACCCTGCGCATGCTGGTTTCGCTGAAGAAAGATGGCACAATCAAGGAAGTGGCAATCCTCCAGTCCTCCGGCAGCACGGTGCTGGATGATGCCGCAATCCGAATTGTGCGTATGGCCGCTCCGTTTGCGCCTTTCCCGGAGGAAATGCGTCAGGACGTGGACGAACTGGAAATCATACGCACCTGGTCATTTCAGAGACGGGGGCTTACATCAGGATGACGGCCGAACACGACACCACAGGCAGTCTCAGGCACCACTTCCTGGTGGCTTCGCCCTGGTTGGCTGATCCCCGCTTTCACGGTGGGGTGATCTACCTTTGCGAACACTCGGAGGAGGGCGCGCTGGGGCTGATGATCAATCAGCCGCTGGATATCCACCTGGGTGAGATCCTCGAGCAGCTCGACATGCACGGCGGGGAACTGGACTTGCCGGTATACACCGGCGGGCCGGTTCAGCCAGAGCGCGGCTTTGTTCTGCACTCGCCGGGCCGGCAGTGGCAGAATACCGCGCGAGTCACCGACGAAGTGCTGTTGACCACCTCCCGGGATATTCTGGAAAGCATTGGCCGGGATGAGGGGCCGGAATCGTTTCTGGTGGCACTGGGTTACTCTGGCTGGGGCGAGGGTCAGCTGGAGGAAGAGCTGGGCAGCAATGCCTGGTTGACCTGCCCGGCCAGCACCGACATTCTGTTCCGTACGCCGGCAGACCAACGTTACCAGGCGGTACTCCGCCTGATGGGCATTGATCTGAACCAGCTCAGTGATTCGGTGGGTCATGCCTGATCCCGGTAACCGTCGACTACTGGCCTTTGATTTCGGCACCCGGCGTATCGGGGTGGCATCAGGGCAGGAAATGCTCGGAACCGGCCAGCCCCTGGCCATGCTTCCGGCCAGGGACGGGATCCCCGACTGGCAGCAGATCGAGGCGCTGCTGGCGGACTGGCAGCCGGATATTGTCCTGGTCGGCCTGCCTCTGAATATGGATGACACCGAAAATGAGATGTGCGCGCGGGCCCGCAAGTTCGGCAAGCGTTTGCACGGCCGCTACCATGTCACGGTCGAAATGGTGGACGAACGACTCACCAGCTACGAAGCCAAGGGCGAGGTGATGGCCGGTGGTGGCAGCCGCGATTTCGGCCGCCACGGCGTCGATGACCGTGCCGCCGTGCTGATACTGGAAACCTGGTGCCGGGAGCAGGCCGGCTGATCTGATAAACGAGGCTGTAATGACCGCATTGCTTGATATAGACCAGCTGCTCGACACTTTGGAATCCGGCCTGCGTCAGATTCTCCAGGCGCGTGGCGTAGATGACCCGGTGCTGATCGGAATCCGGACCGGCGGTGTCTGGCTGGCGGATGTGTTGGGGAAGCGCCTGGGTATTGCCCAGCCTTTCGGCGAGCTGGACATCTCGTTCTACCGGGATGACTTCAGTCGCATTGGTCTGAACCCCCGGGTGATGCCGTCCAGTCTGCCGTTTGATACCGAAGGCCGGGACATCATCCTGATCGACGACGTGATCATGAGTGGCCGGACGATCCGGGCTGCCATGAACGAAATATTCGACTACGGCCGTCCGGCCAGTATCATACTGGCCACGCTGATCGATATGGGCGCCAGGGAACTACCAATCCAGCCGGATGTGGTGGGACGGGCCCTGACGCTGGAAGCCCATCAACGAGTGAAACTGCGTGGCCCCGAGCCACTGCGCATTGAAGTACAGGAATCCGGGCAGTAAACCTTCCCAACTGATAACAGGCGAGCCATGACCGCGAACGACCCTTCCCCGAACCACTTGCAGCTGACCCGGGATGGTCAGTTGCGGCATTTCCTGACGCTGGATGGCCTGGGCCAGCCACTGCTCACGGATATTCTCGACACCGCCGACTCCTTTATTGAGGTGGGAGAGAGAAGTATCAAGAAAGTGCCCCTTCTCAGAGGCCGCACCGTAGTCAACCTGTTCTTTGAATCCAGTACCCGGACCAGGAGTACGTTCGAACTCGCGGCCAAGCGCCTGTCTGCCGACGTCCTGAACCTGGATATTTCTACCTCAGCTACCTCCAAGGGTGAATCCCTGTCCGATACCCTGCTTAATCTGGAGGCCATGGCTTCGGATATGTTCGTAGTGCGTCATTCCCAGAGCGGCGCGCCGCATTTCATAGCCGAGAGTGTGACCCCGGGCGTTGCCATCATCAATGCCGGTGACGGCCGCCACGCCCATCCCACCCAGGCGATGCTGGACATGCTGACCATCCGTCAGCACAAGGGCCGATTCGAAGGCCTGAAAGTTGCCATTGTCGGGGATGTGCTGCACTCCCGGGTGGCGCGCTCGCAGATTCGTGCTTTGAATGTGCTGGGCGCGGAAGAGGTGCGGGTGATTGCTCCCGGCACGCTGCTGCCCAGAGATGTCGAGGATCTTGGCTGTACCGTGGAATACGATATGGCCCGGGGCATGAAAGACCTGGATGTGGTGATCATGCTGAGGCTTCAGAAGGAGCGCATGGAAGGTGCCCTGCTACCCAGTGAACGTGAGTTTTACCGTCTGTACGGGCTGAATCAGGAAAAGCTGGGGCTGGCAAAGCCCGATTGCATCGTTATGCATCCGGGCCCGATCAACCGCGGGGTCGAGATCGAGTCAGCGGTGGCCGATGGCCCCCAGTCGGTCATTCTTAACCAGGTCACCAATGGTATTGCTATCCGGATGGCGGTGATGTCCATGGCCATGGGTGGTCAGATGGCGGAGCGTCAGCAAAGACAGCAGGAGGGCCGGGCATGACAGCGTCAGCGA
The DNA here is from genome assembly GCF_053628895.1 of Marinobacter sp. MBR-105. NCBI lineage: Bacteria > Pseudomonadati > Pseudomonadota > Gammaproteobacteria > Pseudomonadales > Marinobacteraceae > Marinobacter > Marinobacter sp. MBR-105. Next base: position 98,849 of record NZ_JBRJHG010000010.1, read on the forward strand.
ACTGGAATGAGGGCGGCCTGAAACTGACCGGCGGGCAGTTGTTTGAGCCGGGCAAGGGGTTGATCAGTAACCCGGGCTTGTTGGTGCGCAATGGTCGCATAGAGGCGGTTGGAGAGCAGGCCCAGGCAGCCGAGAGCGCCGCAACACTGGACGCCGCCGGGCAGGTGATCGCGCCCGGTTTTATCGACCTGTGCTGTAATCTCCGGGAGCCGGGCAATGGCCAGAAGGGCAATATTGCCTCGGAAACACGAGCCGCCGCCCATGGTGGTTTCACCACGGTCTGTGCCTCGCCGGAAACCTCGCCGGTCAATGATTCCGGTGCCGTGACCAATCTGATTCTCGACAGCGTGGCCTCCCGAGGTGTGGTTCGGGTGCTGCCGATCGGTGCCATCACCCGTGGCCTTGATGGCGATATGCTCAGTGATATGGCCGGCCTGAAAGCAGCCGGTTGCGTGGCGGTCGGCAATGGTTCCCGGGGCGTGCGCAATGCCCGCATTCTGCGCCGGTGTATGGCCTATGCCCAGACCTTCGGACTGACCGTGATGTTCAGTCCGGAAAATACGGCACTGGCGGCCGATGGCTACGCCCATGATGGCCAGGTCACCACGCGTCTGGGGCTGCTGGGTATTCCCGAGGTGGCCGAAACGGCCGCGGTTATGGAAATGCTACTGCTGGCGGAAGAGACCGGGGTGCGCCTGCACCTGAGCCAGCTGTCCTGCGCCCGCAGCGTCGAGATGCTGGCCCAGGCCCGGGATCGCGGCGTGAAGGTTACCGCCGATGTTGCCATGCACCAGTTGGTCTTCACCGAGTCGGCCCTGGCCGGCTTCGACAGTCGTTTTCATGTCCGGCCTCCCCTGCGCGGAGAAGCCGACCGTCAGGCGCTGGTGGCCGGTGTGCGGGACGGCGTTATCGATGCAATTGTGAGTCAGCATCAGCCCCATGATTCCGCGGCCAAGCAGGCCCCGCTGCCCGCGACCGAGCCCGGGCTGTCGAGCATCGAAAGCGTGCTGTCCCTGGGTCTGGAGCTGGTACAGAATCATGAGTTGGAATTGCCGGATTTGCTGCGGGCACTGACCGCTGGCCCGGCGGCTGTCCTGGGCCGGGAAGTGGCTCTGACGGCCGGGGCTGCTGCTGATCTTTGTCTGTTTGACCCGGATGGCCACTGGCAGCCTTCCGCAGCAACGCTGCTGTCGGCTGGGCGGCACGCTCCGGTTCTGGAACGAGCCCTGCCAGGGGAGGTGAAACTCACCCTGGTGGCAGGTCGCACCGCCTGGCAGGCTCCCGGAACGCCACTTTGAAAAATGAGGCAGAGGTGGCTCCGCCTCTGTCGACATCATCACAGAACTCGCCGGTTTTGCTGAAAAACCCTTGATGGCAGGCACCTGAGCCAACGTATTCTATGACCTGACCCTCTACGGTCAGGTCATAGAATACGAGAGCCAGTCACCCGGATGTGACCGGCCCGACAATAAAAACTCAGGAGTCATCCCGTGAAATCAATCCGCTTTTCCCGCCGGCTCGCCATGGCGGCCGTCCTGTGTGCCAGCGTGGTGGCACCCTCCCTGGTTCAGGCCCAGGATGAAATCCTTGAGCGCAGTTTCTGTGTGTTTGACCCGGTTGGTGCCAATGGCCCGCTGTTTGCCATTACCAAGGAGTTCCAGCCGGTGGCCCTCAAGCGAGGCATCAAGCTGGAACTGCGTGCCTACACCGATGAAAAAGTAGCGGCCGAAGACTTCAAGGCCGGTCAGTGCGATGCCGTGTTGCTGACCGGCACCCGTGCCCGGGAATTCAACAAGTTTACCGGTAGCCTCGAAGCCATGGGGGCAGTGCCGGGTGAAGAAGAAATGCGCCTGTTGTACAACACCCTGAGCCAGCCCAAGGCCCGGCCGTTCCTGGTTGACGGGCCCTATGAGGTAGCCGGTGTCTTTCCTGCCGGGGCCATTTACCTGTATACCCGCGACCGGGCCATTGATTCGGTCGAGAAACTCCAGGGCAAACGCATTGCAACGCTGGATTACGACTCGGCCTCGGTGCGCATGGTCCGTCATGTCGGCGCATCGGTGGTTGGCTCCAACTCCGCCAACTTTGCCGGCAAGTTCAATAATGGCAGTGTCGACCTGGCCTATGCACCAGCCGTGGCCTATCAGCCTCTGGAACTCTATAAGGGTGTTAATTCCAAGGGTGGGGTGTTCAAGTATGCCCTGGCGTACATGAACTTCCAGGTCATTATTCATCGCGACCGTTTCCCGGAAGACGCCGGCCAGATGGTTCGGGATGAGTCCATCAAGCGGATTGATCAGGCCTACGAGATCATTGCGGAAGCGGAGTCCGGGATTCCTGCCGAGGTTTGGATGCACCCGCCCCGGGAAGATGTGGCCGAGTACGACAAGATGCTGCGCCAGGTTCGTCTTTCACTGTTGGAGGACGGGGTCTATGACGAGCGCGCCATCAAGTTGATGAAGGCGATTCGCTGTCGGGTGGATGGCTCCCGTTCGGAGTGCGCCTCCTGAGGCACTGAGCGGCCCGCATACAGAGCGGGCCGCAGGTGATCAGCGGATGGCGTCTTTCAGGGCCTTGCCGGCCTTGAAACCCACGGTCTTGCTGGCAGGGATCTGGATGCTTGCGCCGGTTTGCGGGTTGCGTCCGTTGCGGGCTTCCCGGCTGCGGATATTGAAGGTGCCGAAACCGATCAGTGTCACGTCCTCTCCCCGCGCGGCAGCCGCCGATACCTGGTCGGTAAACGCGTTGATTACCTCTCCGGCCTTTTCCCGGGTAAGCCCGGTTTTGTCGGCAATGGCAGCAGCAAGTTCAGGTTTGCGCATCGGATACTCCTGATTATTCGTTCTGATTGTTGTTGGTTATTGCCCCGGCCAGGCCGGAGGCTGAAGCAATCTATAGTGGCTTTGGGCTGAATCTGCAAACCTTCTTCGGTAACGATATGTTCCCGGAGGCGTCATTTGCGGGATCGGTCTCATAAACCCGGGGCGGAGTTCGTCATAATGAGCGTCGGTTACAGACTGTAACAAATGGTGCAGTCCGCCCCCATCTTCTGGACAAAACACAAGAACAAAAGGTTGAAAGGTATGAAGGGTTTCCGGAGATCCCCGACAACATCATCTGGGCTTCGCGGCATGGTGGCGGCATTGACTGCCGGTCTCCTGCTGAGCGGCTGCGGGGCGGTCAATAACATGATCTACAAGACCACGGGGGATGTCATGAAGGGCTTCTCCCGCAACCATACCGTCCCCTACCTCATGGAGTCGGACGATCTGGCCATGGGCTGTTCCATGAGCGAGGCTACCGCGCCGCTGTTGATGTCGTTTGGTCGGGTAACCAGCGAGCCGGATCAACTGGCTGTGATGCTCTACCTGTCTTCGGGCAGTTGTGCGGAAGAGCAGGCCAGGGAGCATGAGCTGGCAGGGTTGGCCGCCATGTACGCCATGGACGCGACCGCGGCGGAAGACGCCTTTATTCGCCAGAAGCGTGCCCATACCCTGGCCGCTCGCCGCTATCTGAAAAGCTGGCAGCATCACAATAGCCACTATGGCAACCCGGATGAAACCGAGTGCCCGGATTTCGACGATGACATGGACGAGTTCATGTACATGGCCGGTTTGCTGTCCGGGCTGCAGGCGCTTAACGCCCAGATCCAGGCCACTTCCTCGGTGGGCGTTCCGTTCAATACCGGCTCCGTGGTGGGCCGTGCTACCCAATGTCTGGATAACAAGAAATGGTGGGGCGCCCCCATGGGCCTGCGTGCCACGGTCTGGGCCATGATCCCGGGAACCCAGCCCCAGGGTGAAGATGCCTTCGAGCGCCTGGCCATTGCCGCGGAGCAGGGTGAGGAAGCTGGCGTCCGACTGGGCCATGTGTTCCAGGCCATTGCGGCCATGAACAAGAATGATGAAGCCCTGGTGAAGTCGGTTATCCGGGACCATGCTGAATCCCTTGAGGCCAATCCCGCCAACGAGGAATGGCGGTTTGTGGATGCCATGGCGACCAATATGCTGGTGGCGATTTCGGATCGGTTGTGGGTGGAAAACACCGGCCACCGCACTCCCATCGGGCAGTTCGGTGCCTTCTGGGATGACCAGCGTGAACCGGTCGAGACCATGGATCTGGACGACCTGTTGTAACCATCATCAAGCCGAGTAAGCCGTTATGCCCCAGGGTGGTTTTCGTCGTAGTGGTCTGGAGTGGTTTTCATCGCTGCCGGCCTGTCTGTTGTTGCTGGCTGTGGTTCTGTTCTCCACCAGCAGTGATATTCATAATCAGATGTTGCGCGCTGGTGAGCAGCTCTGGAGCGGTTATTACAAGCTGCGCATGGACCCGGTACAACCGGAGTGCGACCTCGACCGGGATATTGAGGCAGAGGTCGCCCGGGAGCTGGCTGAGCAAGCGCCGGCAGACGACCCGATGGCAGCACTGCTTGGCGCCCATGAAAAAGACCCCCGGGAAGTCCGTCTTGCCATAGAGCGCTCGGTGGCGGATTGCCGGGCCGCTCACGCCAGTTACGAAGACCTGCAGGACAAACTGACTCCCGGTGTGAAAGCCTATCGGGCGGTAGAGCTTTTTGTAGCCGACCTGATCGCGTTCGGGCTCACAGCCCAACGCTATGTTCTGGTGATTCTGGTGATGCTGTGTGCGGTGACCGCCACACTCACCCGCCATCACATTGCCATGCGAGCCATGGAGACCCGGTTGGACTACACCGTCTCCTATACCCTGCAAACCATTGCCAACGCCATGTTGCTGGGCTCGTCAGTGATCTTCCGGCAATCCAGCCTGGCCAGCAGCACCGCCGTATCCGGTGAGGAGCTGCTGCTACACAATTTCTGGATTGTCGGCTTTGCCTGCCTGACGCTGGCGAGCCTCTATCGCCTGTTCCGCGTGCCCGACAATCTGGCGCCGGGGGGCAATCTGAATCAGGCGTTTCTGTCGGTTCCGCTCTATACCGTGATGTGTCTGATTTCAGGTACTTACTTCGCGCTGATCGGCCATTCCTCCGGTATCGGGATCTATCTGGGCAAGATGATGGAACTGGCCGACATGTTCCTGAATGTGGGTCTGTACGTGTGGGTGGGCATGATGCTGAAACAGACCCGCCTGGCGACTCTGGTTTTCAATATTTTCCGGCCCTGGCGTATGCCGCCGGAGATGCTGGCGGTGGTGGCCGTTCTGGTGGCGGCGGTGCCTACCGCCTACACCGGTGCTTCCGGTATTTTTGTGATTGCTGCCGGTGCCGTTATCTACAGTGAGCTCAGAGCGGCGGGCGCCCGCCGACATCTGGCCCTGGCGGCCACCGCCATGTCTGGCTCCCTGGGCGTGGTGCTGCGGCCGTGTCTGCTGGTGGTGGTGATTGCCTACCTGAACCGGGAAGTGACCACCGATGAGTTGTTTGGTTGGGGCATCTGGGTATTCGTGCTGACCGCCACCATGTTTGCGATGGTGGCCCTGACGGTGAACCGGCAGAGCCAGTTTGATCTGGCCCCGGCGGCCGATGCCTTTCCGGCGTCCATTCAGGCTTTGCGGCCACTGATTCCCTATGTGATTGTGATCGCTGCCGTGGTGCTGTTCTACCGGTTTGCCCTGGATGTGAAAATGGACGAATTTTCGGCACCCCGGTTGCTGCCGGTGATCATGCTGGCCATTCTGGTATATGAGCATATCAGCCTGAAAAATGGCCGGGGCCGGGCGTCCGGTGAGATCAATCACCAGGGGCTGGAGCGCAGCGTTCGTGGGGCCACCAACGATACCACCGCTGAGATTGGCGCCCTTTTGTTGCTGCTGGGGCTGTCGGTGAGCATTGGTGGTGTGATCGAGCGCTCCCACATCATGGAAACTTTCCCTCAGGCGTTCGACAGTCCCTGGTCTGCCATGCTGCTGATGGTAGTGATCCTGGTGATTCTGGGGATGATCATGGACGCCTTCGGGGCGGTGATTCTGGTAACCGCAACGGTGGCGACCATAGCCTACTCCAGCGGTATTCACCCGGTGCATTTCTGGATGGTGACGCTGGTAGCCTTCGAGCTTGGCTACCTGAGCCCGCCTGTAGCCCTGAATCATCTGCTCACCCGCCAGGTGGTGGGCGAGGCTGAGGTGCTGGCGGCCCAGCAGGAAGGTGGAACCTTCTACCAGCGCCACGAACGCATCATCATGCCACTGATTGCCATGGGTATTTCCCTGATACTGGTTGCCTTTGTGCCGTTGCTGTTCTACGCCAACTGATTTCTCTGCCCGAGGCCGCCCCGGCGGCCTGTCTGGTCTGTGTTCTCAAACCAAAGACACAAAAAAAAGCGCCGAGCTTTCGCAAGGCGCTTTTTTTATGGCAGTGGGAAAGCGGCTTTAGCCGGCTTTCGGGCCCGCCTCAACAATGGCGTCGGCCACGTCGAATTTCTTGAAGTTTTCCACGAACTGGGCAATCAGCTCCTGAGCCTTGCCGTCGTAGTAGTCCGGGCTGACCCAGGTGGTGCGCGGGTTCAGCAGCTCGGTGTCTACGCCAGGAACATGCTTGGGCACGTCCAGGTTCAGGGCATCCAGGTGCTCAGTTTCCACGTCGTCCAGATCACCGTTCTGGATGGCGGCAATGATGGCGCGGGTGGTCGGAATGCTGAAACGCTTGCCTTCACCGTAGGGGCCACCGGTCCAGCCGGTGTTGACCAGAAATACCTTGCTGCCGAATTCGTCGATACGCTTCATCAGCAGCTCGGCATAGACGCCGGCCGGGCGCGGGAAGAACGGCGCACCAAAGCAGGTCGAGAAGGTGGACTTCAGCTTGGAGGATGAGCCCATTTCGGTGGAGCCCACCAGCGCGGTGTAGCCACTCAGGAAGTGGTAAGCTGCAGCTTCACGACTCAGGATGGATACCGGAGGCAGAACGCCGGTCATGTCGCAGGTCAGGAAGATGATGTGCGAGGGCTCACCGGCACGGTTCTCGATCACGCGCTTTTCGACGTGCTCGAGCGGATAGGCGCAGCGGGAGTTTTCGGTCAGTGAAACGTCGTTGTAATCCGGCTCGCGGGTCTCCGGATCAATCATCACGTTCTCAACGATGGCGCCGAAACGGATGGCGTCCCAGATGATCGGTTCGTTCTTCTGGCTCAGGTCGATACACTTGGCGTAGCAACCGCCTTCAATATTGAATACGGTACCCGGGCCCCAGCCGTGCTCATCGTCACCGATCAGGAACCGGTGCGGATCTGCAGACAGGGTGGTTTTGCCGGTGCCGGACAGACCGAAGAACAGGCAGGTCTCACCGGTTTCACTGACGTTGGCTGAACAGTGCATGGGCAGGACGTCTTTCTCGGGCAGCAGGAAGTTCTGAACCGAGAACATGGCCTTCTTCATTTCGCCTGCGTAGTGCATGCCGGCCAGCAGTACCTTGCGCTTGGCGAAGTTGATGATGACGCAGCCGTTGGAGTTGGTGCCATCACGCTCTGGCACACACTCGAAATTGGCGGCGTTGAGGATCTGCCATTCCTGCTTGTCGGCCGGATTGAAGCTATCCGGGCGAATGAACAGGTTGCGGCCGAACAGGTTCTGCCACGCGGTTTCCGTGGTCATTTTTACCGGCAGGTAGTGTTCCGGGTCGGAACCAACGTGAACGTGAGAGACGAAGCGGTCTTTTTCAGCGATGTAGGCTTCAACGCGATCCCACAGGGCATCGAACTTTTCAGCATCGAACGGGCGGTTGATCGGACCCCAGTGAATGTCGTCGGCGGTGCTGGGCTCCTCGACGATAAAGCGGTCCATAGGAGACCGGCCGGTACGCTCACCGGTGGTGACCACCAGAGAACCGTTGGATGCCAGCTGGCCTTCGTTCCTTGCTAATGCCAGCTCGACCAGTCGTGCTGTACTCAGATCATTATAAGTGTTGCTCACTTCGACCTCGCCCTCGGGATGTCTTCGTGATTGCCCAGGCCGTCCCCCCGAAAATTGACGGAAAACTGAACAATCGGGTCAATTCAGGCGCGCTATTATGCCAGAGACGCCCACAAAAAACGACTGCCCTGAAAGCCGCGCCAGAGGCGGCTTCCGAGCAAGTTCAGTGACGGCTTAGTGTAACGTATGGCCGGTGAAAAGGTGATCAATATCATTTCTATTGAAGCGATAGTTTGCGTGACAGAACTGGCAGTCCATGTTGATGCTGCCCTGTTCGTCGAGGATGCTGTAGCACTCGTCCTTGCCGATGGCTTCCAGCGCGGCCAGGGTGCGCTCACGGGAACAGCTGCAGCGGAAGGCCACCGGATCCGGCTCGAACAGGCGCACCGTTTCCTCGTGGAACAGCCGGTGCAGCAGCGCTTCACTGTCCAGGGTGAGTAGCTCCTCGGCTTCGATCGTCGCGGCAAGGTGGTTCACCCGGTTCCACAGGTCATCGTCGTCATCGGTATGGCCGGGCAGGCGCTGGAGTAACAGGCCGGCAGCGGTATCCTCGTTGGCGAACAGGAACAGGCTGGTGGCGATCTGCTCGGAGCGCTCGAAGTACTCTTCCAGGCAGCCGGCCAGGGTTTCTGATTCCCGTGGCACCACGCCCTGGTAGCGCTGGCCCTGTTCCGGGGTGATGGTGATGGCCATGCGGCTTTGTCCGAGCAACTCGTGCAGGGTTTCGCCGCTGACCGCATCGGCATCAAAGCGGGCCAGGCCACGGATATGGCGGTCATGGCTGCATTCGGCCATGAGTGTGCTGAGGGCACCTTCACCCGCTGCCTGCAGCGAGAGGGTGCCTTTGAATTTCAGGGTGCTGCTCATCAGTACGCTGGCTACCAGGGATTCTCCCAGCAGCTCGCGGACTGAATCCGGGTAGGGGGCCTGGCCGGTGATTTCCTTGAAACTCTCGCCCAGCTGTACCCAGGCACCCCGCACCTGGCTGTGTTCAAAGAGAAAACGTTGGAACTGGTCGCGGGATGCCATGGTGTCTCCTGGAGCTGATGTATCGATTTACTGGGAGTTACTGAAACGGGGTTGTATACGGGTTGTCAGATACGTGGGATTCAATGGTTACAGACCATTCTGTTCCCGGAAGCGCTGTATATCCCGGCGATCTTTCTTGCTCGGCCTTCGAGCCGGGGGCAGCTGTGCAGCCTGCATGGTCTTGCGTTGCCAGGCCAAGTCTTCCCGCCGTTTCACGCTGTCGTCGGTTTCGTGATAGAGCTTCTGGGCTTCAGGGGCGCCCCGGCGTCGGTCGCTGATGTCGTCGACGATCACGATCTTTTCCTGCCAGCCCAGGCGCAGGGTCACTTTGGCGCCGGTCTCAACGATCTTGCCGGGCTTGGTGCGCTGGCTGTTGTAGTGCACCTTACCGCCTTCAATCGCCTCTTTGGCGAGCGAGCGGGTTTTATAGAATCGCGCTGCCCACAGCCATTTATCGAGCCGGACTTTCTGATCGTCTGCGTTCGCCGCCGTCATATCTCCTCACCTGTCGGGCACATGCCGCAATAATCCATTATAACCCCCTCATGGGGTGGATGGCACTGCTGTATGTGAGCGCAAGGCAGGCAGCACTTCATCGAAGTGATGAATGCCGGGAATGTCCGGGTGGTGGTCTTTGGATGGCTGCTGGCTGTCGGGCGCCAGAATCGCCAGGCACTGGCCAATACCGGCGGCCCGGGCACTCTCAAGCACCGGGAAACTGTCGTCGACCATCAGGGTAGATTGGTGGCGATAGGGGGAGCGGCTGGCAAGGTCCTGCCAGAACACCGGGTCCTCTTTGGGCTTGCCCAGTTCGTGGCTGGAGACGATGCCATCAACATGCTGATCCAGCCCGGTCCGTTGAAGTTTCAGGGCCAGAGGATCCGGATGGCAGTTGGTGACGATGACCGAGCGCAGTCCGGCCTGGCGCAGTGCGGCCAGGAAGTCGGTTACATGGGGGCGGTAGCCAATGCGGTCGCCAACTTCTGCCTTAAGGCCGGTTATGTCCAGGGCAAGGCGTTCGCTCCAGTAATCGGTGCAGTACCAGTTCAGTGAGCCCCGCTCGGCCATAATCATCGGAATCAGGTAGTCCCGGGCCTCGGTTGGGTGCAGGTCAAAGTGTTCGGCATAGCGCCTGGGCAGGTGCTCCAGCCAGAAGTGGTTGTCGAAATGCAGATCCAGCAGTGTCCCGTCCATATCGAGGAACACGGTATCGAGGGTTGACCAGTCCACCATAAACAAAACAGCCTGAAGAATTTTCTTCAGGCTGCCTCAGATCCCGGCCAGTGGCAAGCCGGGATTTTACGGATCGGTAAGCCAAATCAGTTGTCGGACTGCTCCACCGTTTCTGACTTGCGACCGGTGCGGGTGCAGCCCAGGCAGCGCACGAAGGTGGCCTTAGCCGGGCCAACCACCAGCACTTCACCGGCTTCACCGGCATTGCCGCCAAGCGCCGAGAATGGCAGGGATACCAGGTACACAGCACTACCAATAATGGTTGTGGCCAGCAGCGCCGGGCGCAGCAACACCGCATCGGCGGTCATGGCCAGCGCAGACGGGCTTTCGTCCACGGCACGGGCATGGCCGAGCGATGAGAATGCCAGCAGGCAGGCTGCGACGGTGGCTACCAGGGTGCGGGAAATCTTGCGGGTCATGTCATTCTCTCCTGAACGTATCAGCCCGGTTGGTCAGGGCTCGCCTGTCTCTGTATTGCGAGCCAGCATGTTCGCGCTGCGTGCGGCGACCGGGTACTAGCACTCCATTAACTATGAATCATATTGCCTCAATTTCAAACGGTTTTTCGTTGAAAAGTGTGAGCCGTTGCGGAATCTCAGCGCTGGCATCGGGGGCAGTAAACCGTCGATCGGTTGTTCATGCGGATCTCTTTCAGCGGGGTGTTGCATTCGGTGCAGGGCGCTCCCGCCTTGCCATAAACCAGTAGCGACTGGGCGAAATACCCCGGTTTGCCGTCGCTGTTGACGAAGTCCCGCAGAGTGGTGCCGCCCATCAGTATGGCGGCGCTGAGGGTTTCCCGGATGGCCTCGGCCAGCTTGTGATAGCGGTCCAGGCTGATGCGGCCGGCTTTCCGTTTCGGGTGAATGCCGGCCTTGAACAGGGCTTCGTTGGCGTAGATATTGCCCACGCCCACCACCACATGATTGTCCATAATGAAGGATTTGACCGGCGTCTGTTTCTGCCGGGACAGGCGAAAAAGCCAGGCGCCGTTGAAATCTTCGGATAAGGGTTCCGGCCCGAGCGCGCTGATCAGTGGATGCCGGTTCCAGTCGGTAGTCCACAGCCAACAGCCGAAGCGTCGCGGGTCATTGAAGCGCAGGCGGCGATGATTGCCGAGGACAAGCTCGACGTGATCGTGAGTCATGGCGGGGCTGTCGTCGGTGATCACTCTGAGACTGCCCGACATGCCCAGATGGACAATCACGGAACCAGTCTCCAGGTGCAGGAACAGGTATTTCGCCCTGCGCTCCACGGCACGGATGGTCTTGCCCTCCAGGTGCTCGGCCAGATCCGCCGGCACCGGCCAGCGCAGGCTGGGGTTGCGGACAATTACCCGCTGGATGGTCTGGCCTTCGCAGTGAGGCGCGATGCCCTGACGGGTGGTTTCAACTTCAGGTAATTCCGGCACAGAGCCTCCACCAACAGACAGATTTTGAGACGAAACAGTGTAATCGGTAACAAAAAAGCCGCCAAACCTGGTTGTCCAGGCTTACACCTGTACGCTAGAGTGGGCCTAACGATCACCCCCTTCGAGTGCCAGCGACATCCCTCAGCAGTATCGCCTTTCGAAGTTAATCGAGTTTCGAGGATTATCTATGTGGTTTAACGGTCTTCTGGACCTTTCTGTGTGGCAGCTGATCGCGGTCACTCTGGTGATGACACACATCACCATCGTCAGCGTTACCCTTTATCTGCATCGTCATTCGGCCCATAACGCGCTGGATCTGCATCCCGTCCTCAAGCACTTTTTCCGCTTCTGGCTCTGGCTGACCACGGCCCAGAACACCAAAGAGTGGACGGCCATCCACCGTAAACACCATGCCAAGTGCGAAACCGAGGAAGATCCTCACAGCCCGGTGGTGCTGGGTATTCGCAAGGTGCTGTTTGAGGGCGCCGAGTTATACGCAGCTTCTGCCACCCCTGAAACCCTTGAGCGCTATGGCCAGCGCACCCCGGAAGACTGGGTCGAGCGCAACCTCTACAGCCGGTACAAGACCCTGGGTATTGCCTTGATGGCGGTGATCAACCTGGCGCTGTTCGGGGTGCACGGTATCTGGATCTGGGCGGTCCAGATGATGTGGATTCCGGTATGGGCTGCCGGCGTGGTCAATGGTATCGGCCATTATCTGGGCTATCGGAATTTCGAATGCGCCGATAACGCCCGCAACATCTCGCCGCTGGGTATCCTGATTGGTGGTGAAGAGCTGCACAACAATCACCACACCTATCCGAATTCGGCCAAGCTGTCTCGTCGCTGGTACGAAGTGGACATCGGTTGGGGTTACATTCGTCTGTTCCAGCTGTTTGGTCTGGCGACGCCGAAAGGCTACCGGCCTATTGCTCATTATGTTCCGGGCAAGCAGGCGGTGGACGTGGAAACCGTTCAGGCTATCGCCAATAACCGCTTTGTGATCATGCGCCAGTATCGCAAGCGAGTAATGGAGCCGGTGCTGCGACAGCAGAAAGCGTTGATGGACGACGAAATTCGTCCCCGTTATCGCAAGCTCAAGCAATTGCTGTCTCGCGAAATCAGCCTGATCAAGCCTCGGGAAAAAGAACATCTCGACACGGTGCTGGAGCGCAACGAAGTGCTCAGGCTGATCTACGAGAAGAGTCATGAACTCCAGGCACTCTGGCGCCAGCGCGGGCTTAAGCCCCAGGACAAGCTGCAGGCGTTGATGGAGTGGTGTCGTGACGCCGAAGCCAGTGGTGTTCGTTACCTGGAAGAGTTTGCCGCGCACCTGCGAGCGTATTCCTTGCGCCCCGCTTCCTGAGACAGGCCTGCCTGTAGGATACGCCGGAAGCCCCCCGTTACTGGGCTTCCGGTTCCTCACCGCGTTCAACCCGGAAAAGACAGTAGCTGACCTGGCCTGCTGATTTCTGTCGGTGCAGGTGCCAGCTGGCCGGTACCGCCGGCAAGGCTCTTTCACTCTCGTGTTCGACATAGATCCAGCCACCCGGCTTCACCCATTGCTGGGTGTCCAGCAGCGGTATCAACCGTTCAAGCCAGCCTTGCCGGAATGGCGGGTCCATAAACACGATGTCGTAGCCCCGGCCGTCACCCTTTGCCAGAAACTGTTCCACATCCTGGCAGGCGACATCCCCTTTGTTGGTTCCCAGCAGCCGGAGGTTGTCCCGGAGCGCTTTGGCCAGGGCGGGGGTGTGGTCCACCAGCGTTGCCTGCGCTGCTCCACGGGACAGTGCTTCCAGTCCCAGAGCCCCGGAACCGGCGAACAGATCCAGGCACCGGCTGCCTGCCAGGTGGAAGTTCAGCCAGTTGAACAGGGTTTCCCGGGTGCGGGCCGGGCTGGGCCGCACGCCGCCGGCGTCCGGAAAGCGCAGTTTCCGGCTGCGCCAGTCGCCGCCAATGATTCTCAGTTCGCCGGTTCCGGAGCCTTTGACTGGTGAGACGACGGGTTTTTTGCGGGCTGGGGGACGTCGTGCCATAGGGGCGAGGCTCCGGGGAAATCATGGATGGCTGATGTTTGCGGCTATGGTACCGGAATCCACGAGACCGGTTAATCCTGCCCCATCACTTGTGCCGGCCAGTCTGTTAGAATGCTCCACTTATTTTGGCGAGCTGAGGTTCTTGTGTCCTCTTCGCGAACCTGCGGCCTGTGCCCGCCCTTTTTTCAGACAGATGGATAGATTATGACGGCAGAGTGGATTTCAGTCGGCCTGTTGGCCCTTCTTGTTCTGTTTTTTGTGCTGGATATCGCCGGCAATCGCAAGCGTGCGCCCCGGCCCAAGCCGGTACCTCAGCGTAAGCCGGAGGTGGCCAGGGGGCCGGCTCCTGTGCCAGCGGAACCGGAGGCCGAAACTGAAGTGCCGCCTGAACCCGCGGTAGAAGCCGCTGAGCCGGAAGCGGCTCAACCGGCTGTTGAGCCGGCTCCCGCGCCGGAACCCGTTCCGGCGGCGGAGCCTGAGGTTGAGCGCGAACCGGAAACCCGAGTCAGTGTCTTCGAACGCATCAAGCAGGGTCTGGGGAAAACCCGGGCCAGCCTGACCGGTGGTCTGGCCGACCTGTTCTCGGTGGGCAAGAAGATTGACGAAGATCTGCTGGAAGAAATCGAAACCACGTTGCTGATGGCCGATGTGGGTGTGACCGCCACCTCTGAGATCATCGACGCCCTGACCGAGAAACTCGAACGCAATCAGCTGAAAGATGGCGAAGCCCTGCGCAAGGCGCTACGGGATGAGTTGCATGGCCTTCTCAAGGACGTGACCCGGCCGCTGGAGATCGATGCTGGTAAACAGCCATACGTTATCCTGATGGTTGGCGTGAACGGTGTCGGCAAAACCACTACCATCGGCAAGCTCACCAAGAAATTCCAGAGCGAGGGTAAGTCGGTCATGCTGGCCGCTGGTGACACCTTCCGGGCGGCGGCGGTTGAGCAATTGCAGGTCTGGGGCGAGCGCAACAACGTTCCGGTGGTGGCCCAGCATACCGGCGCAGACAGTGCATCGGTAATTTTCGACGCCATCCAGTCTGCTCAATCCCGGGGTGTGGATGTGGTGATTGCAGACACCGCCGGTCGCCTGCAGAACAAGGACAACCTGATGAACGAGTTGTCCAAGGTCGTTCGGGTGATGAAGAAGCTGGATGAATCTGCGCCTCATGAGGTGATGTTGGTGCTGGATGCCGGCACCGGTCAGAATGCCCTGAGCCAGGCCCAGGTATTCCAGCAGGCAGTGGGTGTCTCCGGCATTACGCTCACGAAACTGGACGGCACGGCCAAAGGCGGTATTGTGTTTGCGATCGCCCGTCAGCTGCAGTTGCCAATCCGCTATATCGGGGTGGGAGAACAGGCCGAAGACCTGCGCAGCTTCGATGCCGAAACTTTTGTGGATGCGTTGTTCGAAGACTGACGCCGTAAATACGGAGTAGCTGCCCCGATGATCGAGTTCCGCCAGGTAACCAAACGCTACGACAGTGATCACACCGCACTCAGGGCTGTGAACTTTCACCTGGATCGTGGTGAGCTGGCGTTTCTGACCGGTCATTCCGGCGCGGGCAAGAGTACCCTTCTGAAACTGATCATGGTGATGGAGCGCCCGACAGCGGGTGAGGTGATCGTGGGCGGCCAGAAACTGAATAGCCTGCCCCGCCGCCAGATTCCTTACATCCGGCGTCATATCGGTGTGGTGTTCCAGAATCACCAGCTGTTGTTCGACCGCACGGTGTTCGACAACGTGGCCATGCCATTGGAGGTGATGGGGGCCTCGCCGGAAGATACCGGCCGGCGCGTGCGGGCGGCACTGGACAAGGTTGGTTTGCTGAAAAAGGAAAAGATGAACCCCATGCAGTTGTCCGGGGGTGAGCAGCAGCGGGTCGGTATTGCCCGTGCGGTGGTAAACAAACCACCCGTACTGCTGGCGGATGAGCCGACCGGTAACCTGGATCCCGAATTGTCTGCAGACATCATGCGATTGTTTACCCAGTTCAGTCAGGTTGGGGTAACGGTACTTGTGGCAACCCACGATATTGCTCTGATTAATGAAATGAATCGACGTACGCTGACTCTGAATCAGGGCCAGCTGGTTGCTGGCGGAGGTGTGAGTGGCCACTGACTCTCGCCAGAAGCCGGATAATCGCCGGGGAGCTGACCGTTCGCGATCACTGTTGAGTGATCAGGCCCGGAGTTATCTGGGCCACCACCGGAAAGTAGCCCGGGATTCTATCCAGAGAATGTGGAAAACCCCGGTAGCCAGCGCCATGACCTGGACAGTGATGGGGGTAGCTCTGGCCTTGCCGGTTGCCCTGCTGTTGCTGTTGACCAGCCTGCAGGGTGTGAGTGCAGGCTGGGAGAGCACGGCCCGGATTACCGCCTATCTGGCGATGGATCTGCCGGCGGAGGAAGCCCGGGGTATGGCCGCGGACATTGAAAGCGATGGGCGAGTGGTATCGGTTCAGCTGGTCGAGCGTGACCAGGCCCTGGCCGACTTTCGAGCCAGTTCCGGGCTGGACGAGGCGCTGGATTTTCTGGAAGAGAATCCTTTGCCGCATACGCTGTTGATTACACCCGAAGACAGCGCTCGCTCGGCAGAGGGTGTTCAGGCACTGGTGACGTTTGTCGAGAATATGAACGGTATCGATCAGGTCCAGGTCGACCTGGGCTGGCTGCAACGCCTGAACGCAATGACCGAGATCCTTGCCCGCGCCGTCTGGGCGCTGGCTTTGTTGCTGGGGGCCGCGGTTATCCTGGTGATTGGTAACACGGTGCGTCTGGCCATCGAGAACCGGCGGGATGAAATCCTCGTGGCAAAACTGGTCGGCGGAACCGATGCTTTCGTTCGTCGCCCGTTTCTTTACACCGGCGCCTGGTTCGGGCTCGGGGGTGGCCTGGTGGCGTGGTTACTGATTCAGGTGTCACTCTGGTGGTTAAGCGGCCCGATCGAGCGTCTTGCCGGGCTGTATCGCAGTGAGTTTACCTTGCAGGGACCGGGGTTCGATGGCGCGCTGGCATTGATAATCGTAGCGATGCTGTTAGGCTGGCTGGGCGCCTGGGTTGCGGTGAGGCGTCATCTGGATGACATAGAGCCGGGCGATATTGCTGGAGGCTGATCCGGATCGCGGGAAAACCGTATTGAAAAAAGAGCCTTTTCTGACGTAGTTTGGTTTATAGAGAAGCAAAGGCGATCTTTCCAGATGTATGATTTTTAACGTTTTACTGGGGAGTTCGGGAACTAATTGAGTTCTTGGCGGTCTCATATTGAGTTGCTATATTTAAAGGCTGTCAGGTTCGGAGGTTAATGCATGGGTACGAGTTTACAGCTGGTTGACAGACTGGTTCCGGGTGCGAATCTCGAGTCGTATATTCAGGCGGCGAGTCGCATTCCAGTTCTCTCCGTTGATGAAGAGCGGGAACTGGCAGAACGGCTGCACTACCATGGCGATGTTGAGGCCGCGCGTCAGTTGGTACTGTCGCACCTGCGCTTTGTGATTCACATTGCTCGCAGCTATGCCGGCTACGGCCTGGCCCAGGCCGACCTGATCCAGGAAGGCAACGTTGGCCTGATGAAGGCCGTCAAGCGGTTTAATCCTGAGTATGGTGTGCGTCTGGTGTCGTTTGCCGTGCATTGGATCAAGGCGGAGATTCACGAATTCATTCTGCGTAACTGGCGCATTGTGAAAGTGGCCACCACCAAGGCCCAGCGCAAGCTGTTCTTCAATCTGCGCAGCCAGAAGAAGAAGCTGGCATGGCTGAATCACGATGAGCTGAAAGCGGTCGCCAATGATCTGGGTGTCGAGCCGCACGTGGTGCGGGAAATGGAAGGTCGCCTGGCTTCCCAGGACACCGCCTTTGACGGCCCGATGGATGATGACGAAGACAACGCCTACCAGGCGCCGGCTTATTACCTGGAAGATCGCCGTAGCGATCCGGCGGTTCAGCTGGAAAACGCTGACTGGTCTGAGGACTCCAACGGCCGGCTGATGCAGGCGCTGGAGCAGCTGGACGAGCGCAGTCAGGATATTCTGCGTGAACGCTGGTTGTCGGAGAGCAAGTCGACGTTGCATGAGCTGGCCGACAAGTACGGGGTGTCCGCTGAGCGGATCCGCCAGCTTGAGAAAAACGCCATGAAGAAGATCCGGGTGCAGATGGCCGAGGTCGCCTGAGGCTTTATTGCAGCCCGGAAGCTGAAAACGCCACCACCGTTCGCGGTTGGTGGCGTTTTTGTTTGTATAATCCGCCTAAACCATTTAATTCACGTGGCTGGGAAGAAGGGATTGGGGTAGCCTTTCCAAAAAACGCTCCTGCGGCACCCCTACGGGGCCCGGCCCGCAATCACAGATTGCGGTCGCTCAGCTGTCGCATGAAGCGTTGCTTCATAATCGCTCGGCTGAGCCCATGTGGCGCTTCTGCTCCGCCATCCATGGCTCCGCAAATTTTTGGAAAGGCTACCCCAATCCCTTCGCCGGGCTTCTGAGTGGGATTCCCCAAAATGTCTACACATTCTCCTCGTATCGCTTTTCTCGGCATCGGCCTGATGGGCACGCCGATGACCCGTAACCTGCTGGACGCCGGTTTTTCCATGACGCTCTGGAATCGCACCACCAGCAAATGCGAGCCCTTTGCCAGCGAAGCGACGATCGCCGGGACGCCCGCCGAGGCGGTGGCGGAGGCCGATATCGTGATCACCATGCTGGAAAATGGCCAGGTGGTGGACGATGTGCTGGTAAATCAGGGCGCTCTGGCTGCGGTGAAGGTGGGTGCGCTGGTAATTGATATGAGTTCGGTGCAGCCTTCGCTGGCGCGACAGCATGCCGAGCTGGCCGCAGAGCAGGGGGTGGGTTATGTGGATGCACCGGTGTCCGGTGGCACGGTGGGTGCGGCCGAGGCCCGGCTGAGTATCATGGCGGGCGGTTCTGAAGCCGATATTGAGCGGGCTTTGCCGGTGTTCAGCGCGCTGGGCAAATGCACCCGCATCGGGCCGGTGGGGGCCGGTCAGTTGGCGAAGCTGGCCAATCAGGCGATTGTGGGTATCACCATTGGTGCGGTGTCGGAGGCGCTGTTGCTGGCAGCCAAAGGTGGCGCGGATCCGGCCGCCGTGCGGGAAGCGCTGATGGGCGGGTTTGCCGGCAGCCGGATTCTGGAACTGCATGGCCAGCGGATGATTGACCGGGACTTCGCGCCGGGCGCTCCGGCCCGCATCCAGCTCAAGGATATGCGTATGATTCTGGATGAGGCCCGCTCGGAAAATCTGACCCTGCCGCTGGCCCAGCAGGTGCATAATGAATACCTTGCCCTGGTCGCCAATGGCCACAGCGATGTCGATCACAGCGGCCTGTTGCTGGAGTTGGAGCATCTGAACGGTACCCTGATGGGTTCCCTGGGCCGAGGCCCCAAGCACTGAATTAACCGGAGAAATCTGCCATGCCCCGTTTTGCTGCCAACCTGAGCATGCTGTTTACCGAAGTGCCGTTTCTGGAACGTTTCGCCCGGGCCCGAAGTGCCGGGTTCCATGGTGTGGAGTATCAGTTTCCCTATGAGTGGCCGGCGGAACAGCTGGCGGAGCGGCTTCAGAGCAACGGGCTGGAACAAGTGCTGTTCAATCTGCCACCCGGCGATTGGGCAGCGGGGGAGCGTGGCATTGCCTGTCTGCCGTGTCGCATTGAGGAGTTTCGCGCCGGTGTCGAGCAGGGCATTCACTACGCCCGGATGCTGGACTGCAAGCAACTGAACTGTCTGGCAGGTTTGAAGCCCGAATCCGTTGCCGAGGAAGAGGCCTGGCAGACCCTGGTGGCGAATGTGCAGTACGCAGCCGACCGCTTCGCCGAAGCAGGTTTGACCCTGTGCCTGGAAGCCATCAATTCGCGGGTGGATATGCCGGGCTTCATGCTCGATACCAGTGGCAAGGTGATGGCGCTGATTGAGGCGCTGGAGGCAGACAACGTGCGCCTGCAGTACGATCTCTATCACATGCAGATCATGGAAGGGGATCTGATTCGTGGCATGGAATGCCTGTTGCCCTGGATTGGCCACATTCAGTTCGCCGACAACCCGGGCCGGCATCAGCCGGGAACCGGGGAGATTAACTTTTCGAATGTTTTCTCGGCGATAGACAGACTGGGTTATGGCGGCTGGGTGAGCGCAGAGTACAGGCCTACCGGGGCGACAGAGCCGTCTCTGGGCTGGTTTTCTGAGGCAAACTGACCGTCGCCATAGGCGACACCCTCTTACAAGATCGTAACTGGCCGGTTCCCGGAGTTCTTCGTACCCTTGTTGTTAATGTTTTCCGCTATCAGGAGGAGCACCGGTGAAAGCGCTGGTAATCGAAGACGATCGGGATGTAGCAAATTATCTGCTAAAGGGACTGAGGGAATCCGACTTCGTGGTGGATCATGCGGCCGACGGCAAGGAAGGCATGATGATGGCGGCCAGTGAAGAATACGACATCATGATTGTCGACCGGATGTTGCCGGGTATGGATGGCCTTTCCATTATCAAGACGGTAAGGGCCACGGGCAACCAGACGCCGGTGCTGATTCTCAGTGCCCTGGGCGATGTCGATGACCGTGTCGAAGGGCTGCGTGGCGGTGGCGATGACTACCTGACCAAGCCGTTCTCCTTCACCGAGCTGCTGGCGCGTATCGAGTCACTGATCCGGCGTAATCGTCAGGCGGCCGAGACCGAGACAGTTCTGAAAGTGGCGGATCTGGAAATGGACCTGCTGGCCCGCACCGTGAAACGCGCTGGCCAGAATATTGATGTCCAGCCCCGGGAGTTCCGGCTGCTGGAGTATCTGATGCGTAATGCCGGGCAGGTGGTTACCCGTACCATGCTGCTGGAGAAAGTGTGGGACTATCACTTCGACCCCCAGACCAACGTGATCGACGTGCATATCAGCCGTCTGCGCGCCAAGATCGACAAGGAATTCGATACACCCCTGCTGCAGACAGTGCGGGGGGCGGGATACATGTTACGTGAAACTGCTTAGTCAGCTCAGAACATCGTCTTTCCAGCTTGCCCTGCTGTATATGGTGGTGTTTGCCACCTCGGTGTTTCTGCTGTTGGCATTTATCTACTGGCGTACAGCCGGGTTCATGACTGCCCAGACCGACGAGACCATTGAAGCGGAAATCGCCGGCCTGGCGGAGCAGTATCGCAGTCGTGGTGTAAATGGTCTGATCACCATCATCCGGGAACGGGTGGCCAGGGATCCGAATGCCAAGTCCATTTACCTGTTGACCACAGACGACTTTCTGAAACTGGCCGGGAATATTGAAACCTGGCCAGAGGGCAGCCGCTCGTCTGACAGTGGCTGGATCAATTTCACCCTGAACCCCTCCGTTGGCTGGCAGGGCCCCGAGCGCCTGGCCCGGGCCAGGATCTTTGAGGTCCAGGGTGGTTTGCGCTTGCTGGTGGGGCGCGATGTGGATGACCTCACCAACCTCAAGCGGGTGATTGAAACTGCCATCAACTGGGGTATGGGAATTACCCTTGCCCTGGCGCTCCTGGGTGGCTTCCTGATGAGCCGAAGCACCACTCGCCGCATTGAAGTGATCAACAACACCTCCCGCCGGATCATGAATGGGCACCTGTCCCTCCGGATTCCGACCCGTGGGACCGACGACGATTTTGATCAACTGGCCGAAAACCTGAACCAGATGCTGGACCGGATCGTGTATCTGATGGAAGGCATACGCCATGTTTCCGACAGCATCGCCCATGATCTTCGCACTCCACTGACGCGACTGCGTAACCAGCTCGAAAACACGCTGATTACGGTCGACAATGACGAGGCGCGCGAGCATGTCGGGCAGGCTGTGGCGGAGGCTGACCAGCTGCTGGCCACCTTCAATGCCTTGCTGCGCATCGCCCGGCTGGAGACCCGGGGCAACTCGGCCGACATGAAAGTGGTGGCGCTGGATGAACTGGTCAGCGATGCCTGTGAACTCTACGAGGCCCTGTCTGAGGACAAGGATCAGAATTTCTCTCAGGAACTTGAGCAAAACGTCCGGATTGAGGGAGACCGGGATCTCTTGTTCCAGATGATCAGTAACCTGATCGACAACGCCATCAAATACACGCCGGAGCATGGTGCCATCAAGGTGGTCGTTCGCCGGGACGGCGGCGGAGCGGTGTTTGAGGTTCAGGATTCCGGTATCGGTATTCCGGATGATGAGAAAGACCAGGTTTTCCAGCGCTTCTACCGGGTTGGCAAGAGCCGCTCGTTACCCGGCAATGGTCTGGGGCTCAGCCTGGTGTCGGCGGTGGCGGAGATTCATCAGGGCCAGATTCTGCTGAGTGATACCCATCCTGGTGAAGACATGCCGGGCTTGACCGTCACGGTCCGGATGCCAGCGTACACCGCCGTAAAAAAGCGGATCAAGGCCACACAGTCTGAGAATGGTGGTTCAACGGAGGAGGGTCGCTCCTCCGCAGAACCCGGCACGGCCTGAGATTACTGGCTGGCGCGAAAGCGGTTGATACGGCTCAGGACAGGGCCAAGTACCGCGTCGGCCCGTGACTCGACCTGCTGGCTGATATGATCAAACTGCGAGCGACGGCGATCCACCTTGGCCTGAATGCTGTCCCACTCGCCTTCCAGATGCTTCTGTTCGGCCATCAGAAACGCCGCAATATTGTGGCGATTGACGCGGCTGGTGATGCCCAGTTGGTCCAGCCGGAAACCCAGGCTATCCACCCCTTCAAGTGCCAGATTCATCAGTTTCTTGGTATCCATTAGCATATCTCCATGCAGAAAAGATTAGGTGTCATTGTCGGCCACGCTAATCCTTGGCGCTAGAGTGTTCAACCTAGATTGCGAAACGGATGCCTTGCCAAAAGGTAATCGCATGGCCACAGGCAGGTAATGGTCAATGTGCAGAATAGAGGGTGTAGATGCGGAAGCGGGCGGATGATCTGCTTGCTTCCCCCTCCAGCACAGCGCTAGCCTTATACCCCGTGATTCACGGGGTTTTTTTTGCCCTTCCGAAATGCATTGTTTCTTGAACCAGGACACCCATGGCCAACCAGACGCCTTCAGGCAACAACCGGCCGCGCTATATCACCCCCGAAGGTGAACAGGCGCTCCGGGATGAGCTGCAATTCCTATGGAAAGTGAAGCGACCAGAGGTTACCCAGGCAGTACGTGAAGCAGCCGCCCTGGGGGATCGGTCCGAGAACGCCGAGTACATCTATGGCAAAAAGCAGCTTCGGGAAATCGACCGTCGCGTACGCTTCCTCAGCAAGCGGCTGGATGAGGTCTCGGTGGTGGATCGCCTGCCAGAAGACCGGAGCCGGGTATTCTTTGGTGCCTGGGTGACCATCGAGGATGAGGACGGCAGTGAGCAGGAGTATCGAATCGTGGGTGCCGATGAATTCGATCTCGAAAAAGGCTATCTCAGTATCAATTCTCCGCTGGCCCGCGCGCTCATTGGAAAGCATCTGGATGACGAGGTATCGGTGAGAACCCCTGAGGGCTGGAAGCAGGTGGTGATTACCGATATCCGCTACCAAATGGCCTCGAACGACAAGTGAGTGCTGTCACAAAACTGGCTTTTGTCTGGGCAAAGGGTCATTTTTGGCGATAGACTGATCAAATATTGTCACCCGTCAGGGAAAATGGAAGATCGGCTAGGGTTGGGATGAACGCCATGAATGCCAGGAAACAGACAGAGGGAAAACGAGCCGGGGCAGCGTTGCTGGCGTTGCCGTTGATGCTGTTGATGGCCTTGCCTGCCTATGCCCAGAGTGAAGATGACGCCGCGTTTGAGTACGAAGAGCGTTCCACAATCGACACGATTCCGTTTCGCTCAGTCGCGGAAGAGGAGCTGGCCAATACTGTGATTGAGGGTGGGCTGGCAGCGCCGGCGGCCGGGGTACCGGTGCAGCAGGCAACGGATGATGATTTCTATCTGGACCCGCTGGCCCTGCAGCCGAGAGACCCGCGAACCGATCTGGGCCGTTCCGAGATTCCCGTCGTGATCCGTTTCAGTAATCCCAAAGTGATACCGGGCCAGAGCCACGGCAACAATTACGTGATCCGGCCACCCGAGAACCGCACCTACGATACCCTGAATACCAATCTCACTGGCCGTTAATCATCGGCCCTGCTGCCCGGGCTCAGGCAGCGGCTGAATCTGCAGCAGCAGCGGGCCTGCCGAGCACATCTTCGTAGAAAAAGCTCAGAGCCTGACTGGCCTGATTCAGTCGGGCCCGGGATACCCGGATCTTTTCACTCAGATAGGTCAGGAACAGCTTCTGATCCTCTTCGGCCAGATTGTCCGGATCCTTCAGATCATGAAACAGCACAAATCGGCTGATCCAGTGCAGATAGGTTTGCTCGGCGCGTTGATTCAGTTCGCGTTTGCGGATGGCGGCCTGTACCTGGCCAATCATGCCTGGGCGCGATTGCTCCAGGGCCTCAGTAATGTCCATGGTGTTTACTCGTTCAAAAGCTTGTTTTTGTTATGTTGCGCGCATCATATGACAAACGTTTGAACGGCGCAAAATTCTGGCGGGTGCGGTGCCCCGCAGCCGGTTTGACGGCGGGGCAGGGGCGTTACTTCAGGGATTCAAGTTTGTCGATGTACTGCTGCATGGCGTCATCGCTGGACATGCCCTTGAGTTTCTCCCAGGCGTCGTACTTGGCCCGGCCAACAAAATCCATCATGCCCGGACGCTTGCCGCTGACATCGCCTTCGGTGGCCTGCTTGTAAAGGGCATAGAATTCCAGTTTCAACTCGTTGGAAGGTTTGAAGTCGCCTTCCGCGGTCTGGATGTAGTTTACCGCTTCTTCGAATTTCGCTTTCAGGTCACTCATGTTGTGTCTCCGTGGTGTTGGTGGTTTTTTTCCATTCAAGTATGCCGGCAGTATAGCGACGGGGCTGGTTGGCGTCATTGACCGAAATAGCGGTTTTCCGGTCGCCCTGGCAATCTGGCAAAAGTTTGCCCAAGCACACATTTTGAGCTATCGCTGGCCAATTTTTGCTTGAGAACCCTGGGTGACCTGTGTACAGTTTTACGCGTTGTCTGCCAGGAGGGCAGACACCAAGGATCGATACAATTGCAAATGACTTGCACAGGGAGCACGCCATGTCTGCCAAAGACGGTTCCGTTGCGCCGAAAGAGCGCATCAATATCAAGTATGTCCCCGCCACAGGCGATCAGCAGGCCGAAACCGAACTACCACTGAAGATGTTCGTGGTTGGTGATTTCAAGGGTCACGCTGAAGAAACCCCCATTGAAGACCGTAAGGCCATTTCCGTCGACAAGAACAACTTCCGTTCTGTCATGAAGGAAGCGGGTCTGACGCTTTCCACCAGTGTTTCCAACAAGCTCGAAGACGGTGCCGACGACCTCCCCGTGAATCTCGAATTCCAGGGGCTCGAAGACTTTTCTCCGGACAGCATTGCCCGCCAGGTCCCTGAGCTCAAGAAGCTGATTGAGCTGCGTGAAGCCCTGGTTGCCCTCAAGGGCCCGCTGGGCAACGTGCCTTCGTTCCGTTCCAAGCTGCAGGAGCTGCTGGACAACGACGACGCCCGGGAAAAGCTGTTGGCTGAACTTGAGCTGGCCACCGACGGCGGCGAGTAATCGCAACACCGGAACCCGGTAACCTACACCGATTATCAATCACGTACTGAAGGGATGTGGTATGTCTGATACTGCTGTGCAGCAATCTGCTGCCTCCGAATCCGTAGCAGAAGGCTCTCTGCTTGACCAGGTCATGGCCAACAGCCGTATGGCGCCGGCCGATGAAGGCTACGATGTTGCCCGTAAAGGGGTGGCCACGTTTATTGCCAACCTGCTGAAGAGCGATGAAAAAGGCCAGCCGGTCAACAAGGCGCTGGTCGACCAGATGGTGGTCGAGCTGGATCGCAAAATCAGCGCCCAGATGGATGAGATTCTGCACGCGCCCAAGCTGCAGGAACTGGAATCGTCTTGGCGTGGCCTGAAATTGATGGTGGATCGCACCGATTTCCGCGAGAACATAAAGGTGGATATCCTCCATGCCACCAAGACCGAACTGCTGGAAGATTTCGAATTTGCTCCGGACGTGACCCAGACCGGCTTCTACAAGCACATCTATGCGGCCGAGTATGGTCAGTTCGGTGGTGAGCCGGTGGGCGCGATTGTCGGCAACTACGCCTTCAGCCCATCAACGCCGGACATGAAGCTGCTGCAGTACGTGTCGTCGGTTGGCGCCATGTCCCACGCACCCTTCCTGTCCTCCGTTGCACCGTCGTTCTTCGGCGTCGACAGCTACCAGGAACTGCCGGCTATCAAAGAGCTGAGCGCCGTTTTCGAAGGGCCGAAATACGCCAAGTGGCGTTCCCTGCGGGAATCTGAGGATGCCCGTTACCTGGGCCTGACCGCACCGCGCTTCCTGCTGCGGGTGCCTTACGATCCGACTGAAAACCCGGTGCGTAGCTTCAACTATAAGGAAGATGTCTCCGGTGACCACGAGCATTACCTTTGGGGCAATACCTCCTACCTGCTGGCCACACGCCTGACCGAGAGCTTCGCCAAGTACCGTTGGTGCCCGAACATCATTGGTCCACAGAGTGGCGGTGCGGTGGAAGATCTGCCGGTGCACACCTTCGAGTCCTTCGGTCAGCTGGAAGCCAAGATTCCGACTGAGGTACTGATTACCGACCGTCGCGAATACGAGCTGGCGGAAGAAGGTTTCATCGCCCTGACCATGCGCAAGGGCAGCGATAACGCCGCGTTCTTCTCCGCCAACTCAGTGCAGAAGCCCAAGCAGTTCCCGAACACCAAGGAAGGCAAGGAAGCGGAAACCAACTACAAGTTGGGTACCCAGTTGCCGTACATGATGATCGTGAACCGCCTGGCCCACTACATCAAGGTGCTGCAGCGAGAGCAGATCGGCTCCTGGAAAGAGCGTCAGGATCTGGAGCGGGAACTGAACACCTGGATTCGCCAGTACGTGGCCGACCAGGAAAACCCGCCCGCGGACGTCCGCAGCCGCCGTCCCTTGCGTGCCGCGAAAGTGGAAGTCTCCGATGTAGAAGGCGATCCGGGCTGGTACCAGGTCTCCCTGGCAGTGCGTCCGCACTTCAAATACATGGGCGCCAACTTCGAACTCTCGCTGGTTGGCCGACTGGACAAGGATTAATCCGTGTTCGGCGGCACCGGCACTGACGGCGTTCGCAACACCGGCAGCCTGTTTGAACGGCTTGAACAGGCTGCCGCTCCTGCGGGCCAGAGCATGGGGGAGTTCACCCATGTGGTGGAGTCCATCAAGCGCCACCTGGTGCGACTGCTGAACGCCCACCCGGGCAACAGCAGCAGCGCACCGGATCTTGGCTTGCTGGATTTCAACGACGCCACTCTGGGCACTCATGACCTGAGCATCCAGATCCGCGGGGCCATCCGTCAGTGCATTGAGAAGTTTGAGCCGCGGGTTAAGCGGGTGGATGTGGTGGCTATGCCACCGGGCCCGGACCCGTTGCAGTTGAAGTTCCAGGTGACGGTCTACCTGAACGTTGCAGGAAGCGATGATCGGACGACGATAGACCTGGTTTTGGATGATAAGCGGTACTACCGGGTTGTTTAGACTTGGTGGCTGGAGGAGATGGGGACACTTTTCTTCTGGGAAAAAATAACTCGCTTTGCTCAGACATCTTTTTTCCCGCCAGAAAAGCATCCCCATCCCCTCCGGCAAACCTGAGTGGAATGCGGCCGAAGTTTTTGAAGGCAGGTATGAGAGTCAGGGTGTGGGTAGTCTTTCCAAAAGTGTGCGGAGCCATGGATGGCGGAGCCCAAGCGTCCCATGGACGGGCTAGAAGCGTCTTTTGGAAAGACTACCCACATCCTGGCTCGGAGCCAGACCGAGCAGTCAAGGTGCAGTAAACATGAAGTTAAACAGGTTCTACAGGGATGAGTTGAGCTTTCTGCGGTTGCAAGGCAGGGAATTTGCCGAAGCCCACCCGCAGCTCACCCGCTTTCTATCCGAACAGAGCACCGACCCGGACGTAGAACGGCTGCTGGAAGGCTTCGCCTTCCTGACCGGCAAACTGCGGGAAAAAGTTGAAGACGAGTTTCCGGAGCTGACTCATTCGCTGCTGAACATGCTCTGGCCCAATTATCTGCGGCCAGTGCCCAGCTGCACCATCATGCGCTTTGATCCACAGCTGCATGCCATCAGTGAACGTCAGGTTGTTGATCGTCATACCGAGATCAAGAGCCGCCCCTTGGGCGACGCCAGCCGCCAGACCCAATGCCGGTTCCGCACCTGCCGGTCGGTGGATATTTTTCCGATCAGTGTGGCCGAGGCCAATGCCGAGCACTCACGGGAAGTCTCCTCCGTAACCGTAGACCTGGCGCTGCATACGGACCAGCCACTGAATGGCATTGGCCTGGAAAATCTGCGCTTTTACCTGGGCGGCGACAACCACACGGCAGAGACTCTGTATCTGTGGCTGAACCATTACCTCAGCCGTATGGAACTGGTGGTGGGCGACCGTGTGGTCAGCCTGCCTTCATCCCTGTTGCAGCCGGTTGGCTTTGCGGCAGATGAGGCGATCCTGCCTTACCCCAAGAATGCTTATGCCGGCTACCGGATTATCCAGGAGTACCTGAGTTTCCCGGAGGCCTTCCGGTTTGTTGATATCACCGGCCTGAAATCCCGGTTGCCAGCGGTGCAGGCTGATGAGATCAGTCTGCGTTTCCACTTCAGCCGGATTCTGCCCCCGGACACCCGGGTAACCCGCGACTCCATGCAGTTGTACTGCACCCCCGCGGTTAATCTCTTTAGCCACGAAGGCGAGCCGGTAGACCTGAACGGTCGCCAGACTGAATACCGTATTTCACCCTCCAGCCGCTGCCCGGAACACTACGAGGTGTTCAGTATCGAGCAGGTTGAGGGCTGGCTGGAAGGTCGTTCCGGTAGAGGCGAGCCGCGCATCTACACGGCGTTCGAGAGTTTCCAGCATGAAGTGGAGCGGGATCGGGGCCGCACCGCCCTGTACTACCGGGTACGTACCCGGGAGAGCGTGCGTGGTGATGGTTTTGATCACTACATTTCCTTTGTTCGCGGTGATGAAACCGAATGTCTGAATCGTCAGGAAGCGGTCTCGCTCACGCTCACCTGCACCAATCGCCAGTTGCCACAACAACTGGCCGTCGGGGAAGTGTGCATGGCCACCGAGAGCACACCGGCCTTTGCCGCATTCAGCAATATCACGCGCCCGACGGCGACCCTGCGGCCGACCCTGGATGGCAGCCTGTTGTGGACGCTGATCTCCAACCTGTCATTGAACTACCTGTCGATGCTGGATGTGGATGCCCTGCGCACCGTGCTGCGAGTGTATGACTTCCGGGCCCTCGTCGACCGACAGGCTGAGCGGGTGTCCCAGAAGCGGCTGGCGGGTATCACGGGCATCACCACCAAGCCGGTTGACCGCATGATTCGCGGGCTGCCGGTGCGCGGTATCCGCTCAGAGCTGCAGCTGGATCAGCATGGGTTTGCCAGTGAAGGTGACCTCTACCTGTTCGGCACGGTGTTGAGTCAGTTTTTTGCGCTTTACGCGAGTATCAATGCGTTTCACCAACTGGAAGTGGTGAATACAGACAATCAGGAACGGTACACATGGACGTTACAGCAAGGTCAGCAGCCGCTGATGTAGCCGGGCTGGAACCCGTTCTCGGCAACGCGCGGCGATACAGTTTTTTTCAGCTGGTGGATCTGATTCACCGGCACCATGGAGACGACCTGGAGCGTGGCGGTCACGATGAGCCCCGCCAGGAACGCATCCGGTTCTCGGCCTCGGCCGGCCTGGGGTTTCCTGGCAGCGATGTGGTGTCGGCGCTGTCGCCGGAGCATGAGCACGCCCCCTATCAGATGGAAGTCAGCTTTCTGGGGCTTCACGGCTCCCAGTCGCCACTGCCCGGTTATTACCTGGAAGATCTAGCCTGGGAAGCGGGGCAGAATCTCGGTGTTCGTCGGCATTTTCTCGATTTCTTTAATCACCGGCTGGTGACCCTGTTCCATCGGGCCTGGCGCAAATACCGGTACTACATCCGATTCCAGCCCGGGGCCAGCGACGGTTTTTCGGAACTGGTGTTTGCCCTGACCGGTTTGGGCGACAGTCGGCTGCGGGAAGCGACACCGGTGAACTGGTCCAAGATGCTGGCCTATGCCGGCTTGATGGCGGGCCGGAGCCGGTCACCGGAAGTGGTCAGCGGTATCACCGGCCACTGCTTTGACCTGGACGACGTCAGCATCGAACAGTGGGTACTGCGCAAAGTGGACATCGCCCGGGATCAGCAAACCTCGCTGGGCAGGGCCAACGCCACCCTGGGCGAAGACACGCTGGTGGGTTCGCGCATCCGGGATCGCAGCGGCAAGTTCATTCTCCGGCTGCGCAATCTGACCCGGCAGCGGTTTGCGGATTTTCTGCCCAATGGCCGGGATCACCAGCGCTTGGTCAAACTGGTGGAGTTCGCTACCCGGGAGCAACTGGCCTATGACCTGGAGCTGCAAATGCGGCCCAAGGATATTCGCCCCATGCAACTGGGCGAGGATGTTCGCCTGGGCTGGAATTCCTTCGTAACACCGGATCGGGCCCGTGAGCGTCCGGCGGTGCGGATACAGATCAGACGTTAGGGCAGGGAGCCGGAGACGTGGCACAACAAGCAGCAGAACTGACATTAGTGATCACCAACCCGACGGAAACCGGTGGTGGCGCCAGCATTGAACATAGCTTCGGAACCCGTGGCGGTTCCATCGGCACCGCGGCCAGCGATAGCTGGCAGCTTTCGCCTCACCGTACCGGCGCTGTCGCCGGCCATGCCGAGGTGCGTTACCTGGACGGTGGCTTCTGCCTGATTGATCGCAGTGGCCGGACC
Source organism: Marinobacter sp. MBR-105 (assembly GCF_053628895.1). Classification (NCBI taxonomy): domain Bacteria; kingdom Pseudomonadati; phylum Pseudomonadota; class Gammaproteobacteria; order Pseudomonadales; family Marinobacteraceae; genus Marinobacter; species Marinobacter sp. MBR-105. The sequence goes on from NZ_JBRJHG010000010.1 coordinate 129,310, forward strand.
TACATCAACAGCAGCAGTCAGCCTGTGGGGCGGGGCCGTCGTGCCCGACTGAGCCACGGCGACACCGTGACCATAGGCCGCTACCAGATACGGGCCGAACTCTCCGGCGTCCCGGCGGCTGTCGGTGAAACCGAACACGACGCACGCGAAGATCATGGTCTGGTGGATGCGCCCGAGAATGGTTTACGGCATGCCGCCAACGAACAGAGCCGGCCTGAAGGTCGCGAGCCTCTGGAGGGTTTGCAGCCGGCAGCCGGCGATCCGGTCAGCTGTGATCCGCTGGCGCCCTGGCAGCAAAAACCGGCGCGCCCGGACGAGGAGGCTCCCGAGCTGCTGGCCAGCGACCAAGCCTGGTTTGCCCGTTCGGCTGAGGTTAGCGATGAGTACCGGGAGAACCGGGATGTGGCCATGGGTCTGCCGGTCACCCCACAACGCGAGCATAAGGAACGACAGGGAATGCCCGAAACGACACGAAACATGCGGGAGGTCAGCCGCCAGCACATCAGTGGTGCACCACTGCTCCGGGGGCTGGATGCGGATATTGATTTTGCCGACAGCGACGAAATGCGGCTGTTTCTGGAGGAAGCCGGCCAGACCCTGAAGGCAACGGTGGAAGGATTGCTGGCGCTGCATCAGGGCGAAGACAGCCGTCACCAGGCGCTGCGCACCCGCTTGCAGCCCATCGAGGACAACCCGCTGCGGCTGGCCAACGACTATCCGGACACCATTCAGACCCTGTTTGCCGCCCAGCGCAGCCCGGTGCATCTGTCGGCCCCCGCCGCTGTCCGTGAGAGTCTGGAAAGCCTGAATCACCACCAGCAGGCCACCCGGGAAGCCATTCGCGAGGCGCTGGAAGCCATTCTGCACGCCTTCTCACCGGAAGCCTTGTTGCGCCGGTTTCACGGCTATCGCCGTGGTTTGCAGGACAACGAAGACGAGGGCCGCTGGGCCTGGGATATGTACAAACACTATTACCGTGAACTGAAATCCAGTCGTCAGCAGGGTTTCGAACGCCTGTTCCAGGAAGTGTTCGACCAGGCTTATGACCAACACTTGCGCCAATTACAGAGGGAGAAACTGTTGTGAAGTACTGCAAATGGAGCTTGCTGGTTGTTGCTTTGATTCTGGCGGGGTGTAGCACCCCTTACAACGCGGTGACCAAGACCGCCAAGGTGCTCTGGGATCCAGATATTCCTGTTGGCTACCCGGAAGATCTGCCCAGCCGGGTGGATCTCACCATGCTGGCGGAACCGAACGTGAACCCGAATGAATCCCTGGCACCCACCCCCATTGCGTTTCAGGTGATTGAACTGCGGGACAGCTCGCTGCTAATGGCGGGCGATTTCGACCAGCTGTTGAACGACCTGGAGGACTCTCTGGGCCAGAATTACGTAGACCATAGCGATTACAGCCTCGTGCCCGGCCAGTTCAAATTTGTCGAGCCCTTTGAGGTCAGTACCGACACCCGCTACATCGCCGTGATCGCCTTCTACGCCTACCCGAACCTGTCCCAGTGGAAAAAAGTGGTGAAGGTCGACCCGATTGGCGGACGGTATCACCTGCTGGTGAACCTGCGCGAACGTGAAGTGCAACTCAGACGGTCGGATGAAAGCTAATGGCAGTCACGAATCGAGTGGTCTGGAGTGATGGGTTGTTCATCAAACCCCAGCACTTCCAGCAACAGCAACGCTATCTGGAACACCAGATTAATGAACGGGCGCTGGCCGTCTCGGACTACCTGTTCGGGTTCAGTGATCTGGAGCTCAATGCCGAATACCTGAGTTTTGGCCGGGTCGGACTGGTGCGGGCCTCCGGACTGTTTCCGGACGGAACCCGGTTCAACCTGCCCCAGGACGACGTGATGCCGGAGCCGCTGGAGATCACCGATGCCTCGGTGGCCAACCAGGTGGTCTATCTGGCTTTACCTCTGGGCAGCGATAGCCTGGCCGAAGTCGAATGGCCGGAAGCGCCCGTGGCCGGCCGGTTCCAGGCGCAGCCGGTGGAAGTGCGGGATCTGCATTCCATTGACGGCGATGCTCACACTATCGATGTGGGGCGGGTGGCTCCGCGCCTGATGCTGGAGCGGGAAGACCGCAGTGCCTATGCAGCACTGGCCATTGGCCGGATTCTGGAAAAGCGCCCCGATGGCAGCCTGGTAATGGACCCGAACTTCCTGCCGACCATGCTCAGCGTGCGCTCGGCGCCAAGGCTTCAGCGCTTTGTCGGTGAAATGGCGGGTTTGATGCAGGAACGGGCCCGCAACATTGCCGAACGGGTGGGCGCGCCCGGGCAGGGCGGTGTCGCCGATGTTTCGGATTTCATGCTGCTGCAGATGCTGAACCGGGCGCACCCGCGTTTCATGCACCTGGCACGGCTGCGTCAGCTGCACCCGGAGCGTCTGTACGAAGCGCTTCTGGAGCTGTGTGGCGAGCTGGTCACCTTTACCGATGAAAGCCGTTTGCCGAGGGAATTCACCCCTTACGATCACGATCTGCCGGAAGGCTGTTTCAGCCCGCTGATGCAGATTCTGCGGCAGGCCTTGAGCACGGTCCTGGAACCCCGGGCGTTGTCGATTGCCCTGCAGCAGCGCCAGTACGGACTCACCGTGGCACCGGTTCAGGATGGCCAGTTGATGAACGACGCCGAGTTCATCCTGGCGGTCAAAGCCGATATGCCACTGGACGACCTGCGCAAACAGTTTGTTCAACAGTGCAAGGTGGCCTCTGTGGAGAAGATTCGGGATCTCATCAGCCTCCAGCTGCCGGGCATCCCACTGTCGGCACTTCCGGTGGCCCCGCGTCAGTTGCCCTACCACGCCGGCTTTGTGTATTTCCGATTGGACGATCAAAGCCAGGCCTGGCAGATGCTGGACAACGCCAGTGGATTTGCCTTCCACGTGGCGGGCAGCTTCCCGGGGCTGGAGATGCAATTCTGGGCAATCAGGAGCTAAATCATGGCAGATGCACCGGTAATGGACAGACCAGACAACACCAGGGATTCGGGTGATCGTGCATTCAGCGACCTTTTGTTTGCCGATAGCGGCGCCGGCCAGTCGCCGGTTGAATCCGATGACAGCAGCTTCCAGCTTCGTGGCCTGGAAGATAACCGGCTGATTGACGCCGCCACCCCGCTGCTGGGACTGGTTATTCGGGTGCGGCGACTGGCGGATTTCCGCGAGGTGGAAACCCTGTACCAGCAGGTAGTGGACGAAGTCGCCGCCGTTGACCGGGAACTGGTGGAGCAGGGCTATGAGCGCCCCACGGTGGTGGCCTACCGCTACGTGCTTTGCGCCTTCATCGACGAGGCCGTGCTGGGCACTGACTGGGGCGCCCACAGCGTCTGGTCACAGCATTCGCTACTCAGCCGATTCCATAACGAAACCTGGGGTGGCGAAAAGGTGTTTGCCATCCTGGCCCGCATGGAAAAAGAGCCGACTCGTTACCGGGACATGCTCGAGTTCATCTATCTGTGCCTGTGTCTGGGTTTTGAGGGTCGCTACAAGGTTATGGAAAACGGTCGGGACGAATACGAACAGGTGGTTCGTGGCCTCTATGACCAGCTTCGCGAACTGCGTGGCGACCGCGACAGCCGGCCGCTGGCCGACGCTACGGAAAACCTGATGCCGGCCCGCAACCGCCTGCGCAGCGGCCTGCCCTTGTGGGGTATTGGTGGCCTGTTTGTGGCGGCCATGGCCGGGATCTATTCGCTCTATAACATGGCGCTGAACGAACGCATCAGGGATGTGCTCAGCGTTCTGGAACAACTACCGAAATAAGGACATCACTGTGATTCGGGTAGAACTGCCGGCGCTGATCGGGCGCCTTAACGACATTTCACGCCAGGCTCTGGAAGCCTCCGCGGCCCTGTGCATCAGCCGTCAGGGCGCCGAGATTACCCCGGCGCACCTGCTGTTCAAACTGCTGGAAACGCCGTTCTCGGATGTGCGCCAGATCCTCGAACACACCGGCATCAACCACCAGCAACTGCAACCCGTGGTGGGTGACAGCCTGAATGGCGAACCTCAGACCGCCGAACCGTATCCGTCGTTCTCGCCACTGCTGGTAGAACTGATGCAGGACGCCTGGCTGCTGGCCTCCACCGAACTCGGCCATACCGAACTGCGTTCCGGCGCGGTGTTCCTGGCCCTGCTGATGAACGCCGATCGCTACTTGATGCCCCGGGTGGCGCAGGCGCTGGTGGACATCAACCGGGAACAGCTGCGCAAGCAGTTTGATCGGGTAACCGAGGGTTCTGTGGAGCGTCCGCAGCTGACGGAAAGCGGTGGTGCCAGGCCAGCGGTTGAAGCCGATATGGACCCGCTCAAACGTTATGCCACTGACTTCACCAAGCTGGCCCGGGAAGACAAACTGGACCCCGTGGTGTGTCGCGATGCCGAGATCGATCAGATGATCGATATCCTATGCCGTCGCCGCAAGAACAACCCCATCGTGGTGGGCGACGCAGGCGTGGGCAAAAGCGCCGTGGTGGAGGGCCTGGCCCTGCGCATCGTCAACGGCGACGTGCCGGACCGCCTGAAGAACGTCGAACTCTGGACCCTGGACATGGGTGCCCTGCAGGCCGGTGCCTCGGTGAAGGGCGAGTTTGAAAAACGCCTGAAGGGCGTGATCGAAGCCGTGAAAGGTTCGGCGACCCCGATCATCCTGTTCATCGACGAAGCTCACACCCTGATCGGCGCGGGTAACAGCGAAGGTGGCTCCGACGCAGCCAACCTGCTGAAGCCAGCCCTGGCCCGTGGCGAACTGCGCACCATCGCTGCCACTACCTGGCGCGAGTACAAGAAATACTTCGAAAAAGACCCGGCTCTCAGCCGCCGGTTCCAACCGGTGGCCCTGGACGAGCCAACGCCGGGCGAAGCTGTCCACATCCTCCGTGGCCTGCGCACGGTCTATGAAAAAGCCCATCAGGTACTGATCGCCGACAGCGCCCTTAAAGCCGCCGCAGAAATGTCCGCCCGTTATCTGGCCGGTCGCCAGCTGCCGGACAAGGCCATCGATGTTCTCGATACCGCATGCGCCCGGGTCAGCCTGAACCTGAGTACACCGCCACGCCGTCTCAGCCATGTGCGCAGTGAATTGCACCAGCTGGCCATGGAACAGGAGCTTCTGAGCCGGGAACACACGCTTGGCCAGAACGTGGATGCCGAGCGCGAACAGGCCCTGGAACAGAAGATTGCCGACCTGACCGCCGAATCCGGAGCACTGGAACAAAGCTGGAATGACCAGAGGGAGCTTGTTGCCCGGCTGGTCGAGATCCGTGAACAGCTGTTGGTGGGGGATGTCGAGCGCGAAACCGCAGATGACGTTGCTGTTGAGTTGGCCGAGAGCGATCGCGAAGAACGCCCGGACCTGAAAAGCGAAGCCTCCGCCATCGAACAGGAACTGGCTGAACTCCAGGCCGACGAACCGTTGGTACACGCCCGGGTGGATGCCCGCCAGGTGGCCGAAGTCATCGCCGACTGGACCGGCATCCCGGTTAATCGCATGACCACCGACGAGCTGGAAAAAATCACCCATCTGCCGGCGTACCTGCAGGCCCATATCAAAGGCCAGGACACCGCCATCGACTGCCTGCACCAGCACCTGCTCACCGCCCGCGCCGACTTGCGCCGACCGGGCCGCCCGATGGGTGCCTTCCTGCTGGTGGGCCCCAGTGGCGTAGGTAAAACTGAAACCGTGGTGCAACTGGCTGAACTGCTCTACGGCGGCCGCCAGTTCCTCACCACCATCAACATGTCCGAATATCAGGAGAAACACACTGTCTCCCGCCTGATCGGCTCGCCCCCAGGCTACGTCGGATTCGGAGAAGGCGGCATCCTCACCGAAGCCATCCGCCAGAAGCCTTATTCCGTGGTGCTGCTCGACGAAGTCGAAAAAGCCCACCCGGAAGTGCTCAACCTGTTCTACCAGGCTTTCGACAAAGGCGAACTGGCCGACGGCGAAGGCCGGTTGATCGACTGCAAGAACGTGGTCTTCTTCCTGACCTCCAACCTCGGCTTCCAGACCATCGTCAACCACGCCGAAGAGCCGGAGAAGATCGAAGAAGCGCTGTACCCGGAACTGGCCAACTTCTTCAAGCCGGCGTTGCTCGCGCGGATTGAAGTGGTGCCCTACCTGCCGCTGGGTGAAGACACTCTTAACCGCATCGTTGAGGACAAACTCCAGCGCCTGGCGGATCAGATTCAAGCTCGTTACCACACCGAGGTGGAACTGGAAGACGGCCTGGTCGAAGCCATCCGCAGCCGCGCCACCAGAAGTGAAAACGGCGCGCGGATGCTGGAGTCGATCATCGAAGGCGAACTGCTGCCACCGGTGTCGTTGGCGCTGCTGGAAAAACTGGCGGCCAGGGAGCCGGTGACGAAGGTGACGCTTGGGGTTACTGAAAACAAGTTCACGGGCACAGTCGCCTGACTTTCGGGCTGACTGAATCGTAGCGCACCGTGGGGGATGGCTTTCCAAAACCCTGCGGAGCCATGGGTGAAGGGCGAAAGCCCTTCACGGGTTGGCCAGGGATGGCCAAGACAGGACCCTCACTGCGACGCAGGAGCAGTAAGCAGTGAGGGGCGGAGCGGAGCTTACAGGGATGTATTCACAGCGTGTTTTGGAAAGCTATCCCCCACGGTGTGCGGGCGGCGATCTCCATGAAGAAGGAACGATATCAATGGGACGGATGCAGAAGGAACTGCACACCGGCATCGATCTGGCGGTGGCACTGATCAAACAGGACACACTGCCAGCGCTGTTGAACACCGCCACCCGCCAACTCGAAAGCGCCTTCGGGCTCAGCAAGTGCTGGGCGCTGGAACTCGACCTCAGCGGCCGGACCTTGCACTGCAGCAAACTGGACGAAGCGGGCGAGTTTGATTGTAACGACTTCAGCCACCCCTTTGCCCACGTGCTGCAGACAGGCCAGCCGCGGGAACTCACCCGTGCTGCCAGCTATCGCCTGGATCATGCCGGCTTCCAGACGCTCCTGGAACTTAGTGGCCGCCCAAGAAGCTTCTGGCTGGAGCCATTAAAGGGCGAAGATGGCCGCACCCTCGGCATGCTCGTGTTGTGCGGCGACCATCCTGACTGGCAGGGCATCGTTACGCAGCCACTGTACAGCGGCCTGAAGCAACTGCTGGTGCATCAATGGATCAGCCAGCTGCAAACCCGTGACCAGGTGTGGCAACGGCGGCTGCTCAAGCGCTCCCTGGACCACCTGCACGATGCCGAAAGCCTGCGCCAGCGCTGCAGCCAGTTAGCCTATACCCTGGTTGGCAATTCCGAAGCCATGACCCACCTCCGGGCCCAGGTGGTGCGAGCGGCTGGCAGCCAGCTGTCTGTGCTGATTCAGGGCGAAACCGGTTGTGGCAAAGATGTAGTGGCCCGGGGCATCCACGATATGTCCGACCGTGCCAGTGGGCCTCTGGTGGTGGTCAACTGTGCCGCCATCCCGGACACCTTGCTGGAGAGTGAACTGTTTGGTCACACCAAGGGTGCCTTCTCCGGTGCCGACCAGGCCAAAGAAGGCCTGCTGGCCCAGGCCAACGGCGGCACCCTGTTTCTGGATGAGATTGGCGATATGCCCATGGCACTGCAATCCAAATTGTTGCGGGTGCTGGAAAGCCGACAGTTCCGGCCATTGGGCGCCAGGGAAGAGCAACATTCGGATTTCCGCCTGGTGGCGGCCACCCATCAGCCGCTTCAGGAGGGCATTGAGGATGGCCGGTTCAGGCGTGACCTGTTCTACCGCCTCAGCCAGTTTCCCCTGCGCGTTCTGCCACTGCGGGAACGCAGTGAAGATCTGGAAGCGCTCAGCCGTCACTTCATCCGGCTCTACACCGAGCGCGAGGGCAGTGGCCCGCTGGGCATCAGCAGCCATGCCCTGAGTGCGCTGGCCGACTACCACTTCCCGGGCAATGTCCGGGAACTGCGCAACATCATCGAACTGGCCTGTCTGCAGACCCCGGCCGGTGACGACATTCAGCCGGAAGTCCTGCGCCTGGATGATCTGTTTGCCGACTCCCCGGAGTCGACCATGGCCTTCGTGGAAGCCAAAACCATCCCGGGCGTACCTCCGGCCGATGATATCCGAGACCTGAAAGCCGCCGCCCAGGCCTTTGAGGCCGCCATCATCCGCGAACGTCTGCGCCAGTATGGCGGCAATCGCGCCCAGGCCGCGGAAAGCCTGGGCCTGCCAAAACGCACACTGGCCCATAAATGTCTGAAGTATCAGGTAACCGACGTATGACCCTGAAAGACCTGCACCGATTGCCCTTGATGGTCCTGTTGCTGGTGAGTACCAGCAGTTGGGCCGATACCCGCCTGGCGGAAGCCCGGGCCTGCACTGAACAACCGAACCGGCTGGAACGTCTGGCCTGTTTTGATGAGGTGTTCGGTACGCCGTTGGCGCAGTACGAGGCCGGCCAGCATCCGGCATTGGTGAACCAGTCGGAGCGCTGGCGCCGGGTGTTTGCACAGGCCAGCGGGAACGATGCCGGCGGGGTGGTCTATCGCGACACCGGCAGCGCGGCGGGTCATCTGGTGACGGTGACCGCGCTCGGGGTAAAACCTCCACGCCCGGTGCTGTCGCTGCAGTGCCACAACAACATCACCGAGCTGGCCATCATGCTGCCGGAGCCACTGGATCGCGAGCGAGTGGACGTAACTCTGGGGCCCCATCGGGCACACTGGCGGGTTAGGGATGAAGGTTTGGTGGTCAGCGCCGGTCGCGGCCTGCCCGCTATCCGCACCGTACTGGATGTGGTCAACCAGCCGGATGTGCGCCTGCAGGCGGGGGTTCGGGAGCTTGATGGCCTGCTGTTTGACCTCAACGGCTTTGCTGAGGCGATCAAGCCTTTGCGCCAGGCCTGTGGCTGGTAAGGAGTGATGGCATGCAGGTGATTGAACAGCATCCTTACGTGGACCAGGTACTGAACCCGATCCCGGGTGACACCGGGGTCGGCGAAAGCCTGGCTGAAGACAGCACGCTGGAGTTTCTCGAAGACGAGATCATGAAAGTGGGCTCGCTGGCCCACAACGACATCGACTGGCACAAGGTTGAAAGCGAAGCACTGAAACTGCTGGCGGATCGCAGCAAGGACATCAAGGTGCTGGGTTTTGTCATGCTCAGCCTGCAACGCGGCGGCGATGGTGAACGGTTTGCCCTGTCGCTGTACCTGCTGCATCGGGTGCTGGACGACTGGTGGGAAAACGCCTGGCCCTATCCCGGTGCCAAGGGGCAGCGGGCCCGCAAGATGCTGTTTACCCAGATGCTGCAGCGGGCCCTCAAAGCGGTCGAGAGCCTGAACTTTGATGCCAGTGTAGGAGATGGTCGTCAGTTCTGTCTGGACCTGGTTGAGAAACTGGATACCCAGGCCAAAGACCGGGATTTGCCTGATGCCGCCCTGTTCGACCTGAAGCGGGCCGTGGAAAAGCTGCCCAAGCCGGATCAGGCCACGGCGCCCCGGACAGCTTCTGAAAGCACCTCGACAAACAAACAGGAGAGCACGGCCAGCTCATCGCCCTCCAGCTCGGCCAGTTCCAACACCACGGCCGCGTCGCTGGGCAATCTGACACTGGACCCGAGTAACGAGCGTGCGACCCGACAGAGTCTGCTCAGGGTCGCCGAACTGCTGACCAGCAGCGAACCGGACAACGCCCTGGGCTACCGCATGCGTCGGTACGCCATCTGGCAGAGTATCACCAGCCTGCCGCCAACCCGGGATGGCAAGCGCACAGACCTGGCCGCCGTCAGTGCAGATCGGGTGGCCGAGTACAAGGAAGCTCTGGAGAAAACACCGGACCTTGAACTGTGGCAGCGCATTGAACAAAGCCTGTCGGTCAGCCCGTTCTGGCTCGATGGCCACTGGCTCAGCGCCCGGGCGGCCATGGCCCTTGGCAATACCGATTGCGCGGAGGCCATCCGGGAAGCCCTGAAAGCGTTTGTCGACCGCCTGCCGCAACTGGCCGAGCTCACCTTCAACGATGGCACACCGTTTCTCAGTGACGATGGTGCAGATTGGTTGCACACAGCCCCGGCAGCTGGCAAAGGAACGGGCGCAGGTGCCAATCCCTGGGAGCAGGCATTCGACGGTGCGCTTGAGCTGGTGCGGCAGAACAAACTGGCGCCGGCCATGGAACTGCTGGAGCAGGGTCTGGCCGATGCCCGGGAGCCGCGCGAGCGCTTCTACTGGCGCCTGGCCACGGCCCGGCTGCTCAAGGAAACCGGCCTGAAAGCCCTGGCCGCCGAACAGATTCAGGATCTGAAAAATCAGATCCAGGGGCGGGTTCTCGATGACTGGGAACCGGCTCTTATAAAACAACTGGAACGACTGGCGTAACGCCCGCAAGACGCAACGAACGCAGGAATGGAAACCATGTGGAGAAAAGCATTACTCATTGGTCGTTGGCTTCTGCCCTACATCCGCAGCGCCGCCCCCGTCACCCTGGCTCTGGGGGTAATTGCCCTGCTGGTAGCCACCTGGTGGCTGGGGCCACGCCTGGAAATCAACGGCGACTACCCGTTGATGGCCTGGCAGATGCGTGCTCTGGTCACCCTCGGGGTGGTCCTGCTGGTGGTGATGGTCTGGGGTACCATGCTGGCCCGTCGCTTGGGTAAAGTGAACAGGGCCAAGGCCGAGGAGCAGCGGGAGCAGGAAGACCCGATTCTGCCCATGGAGCGTCGCCAACAGCGGCTGCTGGACCGCCAGCTGCAGGCGTTGAAAAGCAATCTGCCGGGTCGCAAGGGCCTGTACCGTCTGCCCTGGTATCTGGTGATGGGCCTGGAAGATGCCGGTAAGACCAGCCTGATTCAGCGTGCCGGGCAAACCTATACCCTGACCAACGTCACCCGTAACAACCGTGGCGACCGTAACCCGTTCAGTTTTGACTGGTGGATTGGCGACAACGGTGTCCTGATCGACCCGGATGGCGAACTGCTGAGCCAGAACCAGGGTGAGGGCGCCACTGGCGAAATCCAGAGCCGGCTGTGGAACCACTTTATCGCCTGGCTGGAACGCAGCCGGCCCCAGCGGCCGCTCAATGGCGTTATCCTGGCTGTGGATCTTGCGCGCCTGAGTGCCGCCAACGAACAACAGCGTGAAGCCCACGCCATTCTGCTGCGCACCCGCCTGCGGGAGCTGATGGAACAGCTTGGGTCACGGCTGCCGGTGTATGTGATCTTCACCAAGATGGATCTGATGTACGGATTTGCGCCGTTTGTCCGTACTCTCAGCAAGGCGGAGAAGGACAAGGCCCTCGGGTTCACCTTCAGGCTGGACGGCCAGCAGGATCAGGACCAGTGGCTGGAACAGTTTGCCGAGCGTTACGCCGATATGGTGGATGAGCTCACCGAACGTCTGCCGGACGTGCTGGCTAACACCCGTGATAACGAAGAACGGGCGGCGGCTTATTCGTTCACCCGCCAGTTGGCGGGCCTGAAGCCCGCCATGGAGCAGTTCCTGACGGATTTGCTGTCGGCGGATGCTTTCTCCACGCCGGCACTGGTACGCGGCACCTACTTCACCTCGGTGTTGCAGGAAGGTGTGCCCGAGGACGCCTTTGTCTCCGCTGCTGCCCGGAACTACCAGATGTCGAACCCGATTCAGCCGGCCCAGCGTGGTGGCCAGTCTGCGAGCCTGTTCACCAAGGGCCTGTTCCCCGAAATCATCTATCCGGAGGCGGGCCTGGCCGGGGATAACCGGCGGGTGGTGCGCCAGCGTCATCGTCGGGTGGCGGTAGCCGCCGTGGTGGCTCTGGCCGCCGGTGCGGGCATGACCGCGGGCTGGCAGCATTATTTTCTTCAGAATGCCGAAGCGGCCGCCCAGGTGGAAAACCGAGTGAAAAGCTATCTGAACGACTGGCAGCCGGTTGGCTATGAGCCGGACACCACCGGCCGTAATCTTCTGCAACCGCTGGATGAGCTGCGGGATGCCACGCTGGCCTTCGGCGATTACCGCAAGGAGTGGCCGCTGGTGACCGATATGGGGCTGTACCAGGGGCACAAGGTGGGCCCGGAAGTGGATAAGGCCTACCTGAACATGTTGGCCTATCAATACCTGCCTGCGCTGATGTTTGGTGTGATGGAGGAAATGGGCCAGGCCCCGGATAACAGCACTGAGCGGCTCGAACACCTGCGCGTGCTGCGGATGCTATACGATGCCAGCGGCCGCCGTACCGACATCGTGTCCGGTTACATGCGTGAATACTGGCAGGCCCGTTTCCCCGGCCAGCGCGATGTGCAGAATCGCCTGTATGGGCACCTGCAATACGCCATGGCCCACACTGACCTGTCGGACCTGGCAGCCAACGGCGACCCAACCGCCACTATGGCTCTGGCGCCCTTCCGCAGCAGTGTTGAATGGGCACAGCACGAGCTTGGTCGTATCAGCACCTCAGACCGCGTATACCGCGAGCTGGAGAACGAGGCCAGCCGTGATTTCCCGACCCCACTGGAACTGGCCCGCAGCTCCGGCCCGGCGTTCTCGACCGTGTTCACGCGCCTGGACAGTTACGGCGAGCCGCTTGCCGAGGATGTGCCGTCTGCTGAGGATCCACTCTCGATACCAGCGTTGTTGACCCGGGAGGGACTGGAAAAATGGTTCCTTCGGGAATCCGGATCGGTCACCGAACTGGCCTTGATTGACGCCTGGGTGCTGGGCCGTCGGGATGATGTTGATTTCAGCAAGGCCGATGAAGCCGAACTGCTGGCCAGCCTGCAAACGCTGTACGCCGAGCACTATGCCGAGGCCTGGCGCACAGCGCTGAGCCGGCTGGATATCCATCGGTTTGAGGATCTCAACCACGGCGTTCGTATTCTCGACAGCCTGACCAGCGGCCATCAGCCACTGGCCCGATTGCTGGCGCAGGTGCGGGAAAACACCCGCCTGATTCCGGTAGGTGAAGGCGAAGCGGAAGCCGCACGCAAGTTGCTTGAGCAATCCCCCCATTACCGCATGCTGCAGGACATAGAGCGCCAGTTCAGCGATCTGAACCAGCTTACCCGCAAGCAGGGTGAGGAGCCGTCTGGGCTGGAGGAAGTCATGCTGGTGGTGGGTGAGCTGCATGAATACATGCGTAGCATCCAGGAATCCCCGGATACCGGCAAAGCCGCCCTCAGTGCCGCCCGTGCCCGCATGGGTCTGCAGGGCGCCGACCCCATCTTCACCCTGCAGCGCATGGCCGGTCATCAGCCGGAACCCCTGAACCGGATACTGAACCGCCTGGCCACCGAAAGCTGGCGGGTGGTTCTGGACAGTGCGGTAGCCCAGTTGGAGCGTGACTGGTATCGCGAAGTTTACCAGCCATTCCAGCAGAACCTGGCCCGGCATTATCCGTTTACCCAGGGAGCAGGACGTGATGCCGCACTTCAGGACTTTGAGCGCTTCTTCGCGCCGGACGGTATTCTGGAAACCTTCTACAACGACAACCTGAAGCTGTTCCTGGAAGACCATCCGGAACATGTGGGTGATGCCCGCCGGGCCAGCCTGGTGCGACGGGACGTGGTTGCTGCGCTGGACCGCGCCCGGCAGATTCGCCAGGCGTTCTTTACCCGCAGCGGTACGCTGGATGTGGAATTCGCGCTGGAACCCCTGAACCTCAGCAACAACAAACGTCGCTCTGTGGTGAACATCGATGGCCAGCTGGTGGAGTTCTCCCATGGCCCCAGCCAGAGCATTCCGCTGGTATGGCCAAACACCCTGCGGGACACCGTGGAGAGCCGGGTAACGCTGGTGCCGATTCAGGTTAACCGCTCGCCCCGGAGTATTTCCGAGAGCGGTCCCTGGGCACTGTTCCGGCTGCTGGGTAAAGCGGACATTACCGGTGTCAGCAGCAATGCGGTGGACGTGAAGTTCACGGTGGATGACGGGGAAATGCGTTATCGCCTGCACGCGGCCAGCAATACCAACCCGTTCACAGAGCAATTGCTCTCAGGGTACCGCATACCCCGCAGCTTGTATTAAACTGTGTCCCGTCGCCCGGGTTTGTGCCCGGGTTGGCGGGAGCCGGCACCCGGATGGCGCAGGCTGAAAACGGATACATTCAATCTTCAGGGATCGAAGTCATGCCCCAGGCAAGCGGATTGCAGTTCACCGCCCGTGTAGGCGAATTCCCCTCGGATCACTTTGTCGTTGTCGGCTTCGCGCTGACCGAACGTCTGTCTGATCTGTTCCATGGCCGGTTGCAGCTGGCCAGCACCGACCCGGATGTGGCCGCCGCCGATGTACTGGAACAGCCGGTAGACCTGGTGGTGTGGCAGGACGGCCAGCCCCTGCGCCGGTTCACCGGCGTGGTGAACGAATTTATGCGGGGCGACACCGGCCACCGCCGCACCCGCTACGAAGTGGTCATCCAGCCGCCCCTGTGGCGCCTGGGCCTGATGCACAACAGCCGCATCTTCCAGACCCAGACCACCGACGCCATCGTGCGCACCCTGCTCGAAGAGCGGGGCATTGTGGACTCCATCTTCGACTTCAAACGCCCACCGGAAGAACGGGAATACTGCGTCCAGCACCGGGAAACCGACCTGCAGTTCCTGGAACGCCTGGCCGCCGAAGAAGGCTGGCACTACCGCTACCAGCACGGCAGCGTGGATGGTGAAGAACAACCGGCACTGATTCTCGCCGACCACCACGGCGACGCCCCGAAACTGGACCCGGTCACCTGCAACACCAAAGCCGGTGGCAGCACCCAACAGGCCTGCGTGTTCCAGTTTGCCTACGAAGAACGGGTCAAAGCCGCCACCGTGGCCATGAAGGACTACACCTTCAAGAACCCCGCCTACGCCCTGATGCACGAACAAAATGCCGGCGGTGTTAACCACCGGGAAGACTACCAGCACTACGACTACCCCGGCCGCTACAAAGCCGACGCCAGCGGCCAGCCGTTCACCCAGAACAAACTGGATGCCCTGCGAAACAACGCCGCCATGGCCAACGGCAAAAGCAACCGCCCGGACTTCACCCCCGGCGCCAAAGTGGAACTGCAGGACCACGACAGCCAGACTCTGAACCGGGAATGGCTGCTCACCGCCATCACCCACACCGGCAAACAGCCCCAGGCCCTGGAAGAAGAGGGTGGCAGTGAGCCCACCAGCTACCACAACACCTTCAGTGCCATCCCGGCCGACAAAACCTGGCGCCCCCTGTGCAACCATAAACCTGTGATGGACGGCCCCCAGATGGCTCTGGTCACTGGCCCGGACGGGGAAGAAATCCACTGCGACCAGTACGGCCGGGTGAAAGTACGATTCCCGTGGGATAGATACTCAAAGAACGACGAACACAGCAGCGCCTGGTTGCGCGTGGCCCAGGGCTGGGCGGGTGGCCAGTACGGCTTTATGGCTCTGCCCAGAATTGGCCACGAAGTCATCGTCTCCTTCCTCGACGGCGACCCGGACCAGCCCATCATCACCGGAAGAACCTATCACGCCACCAATACACCGCCGTACGCGCTGCCGGAACACAAAACCCGGACCACCCTGAAGACCAAAACCCACAAGGGCGAGGGCAGCAACGAACTGCGGTTTGAAGACGAAGCCGGCGAAGAACAGATCTACGTGCACGCCCAGAAAGACCTGGACCTGCTGACGGAAAACAACCGCACCGAAGTCATCAGGAACGACAGCCACCTGACGGTGGAAAACAACCGCTTCAGCCACACCAAAGGCAACAGCCATCACACCGTGGACGGCGAAAAGCGCGAGCAAACCGGCAAAGACCACAGCTTAAATGTCACCGGTACTCTGCACCTGAAAGCCGGCACCGCCTGGCTCAGCAATTCCGGCACCGAACTGCACATCAAAGCCGGCCAGAAAGCCGTGATCGAAGCCGGCGCTGAGATCACCCTGAAAGCCGGCGGCAGCTTCGTAAAGATCGATCCCAGTGGCGTGGCCATGGGGGGCGCGAGTATCAAGATGAATGCCGGTGGGGCTGCAGGTAAAGGCAGTGGGCAGAAGGTGCAGGTGCCGGAGATGCCGGGGTTGGTGACGGCTGCTGGCGGGGCAGTGGCGCCGGAGGCGTTGGCGGAGGTTAGCCAGAGAGCGAGTGCTCAGCCAAAAGCCATCGTTGCCCACCGACTGAAACAGGCTCGGATGAATCGAACGGCTATTGTTGAGCAGTGCCAGCAGAAACCCGATGGCACTTGTCCGCTTGGGAACTGTCCTTGCGGTAAGAATCAGACAGCGTGATACGTGAAGGAGCCCATTGTGGTATTTGCACAACCTTCGACTGACAAGGTGTTTTTTTTAGTGCTGGAGGCGCAGCGGAAACCATCAGTTGTGCGGTCTTTGTATGAACAGACAGACGCTCCGAAGTGGCTTTATCTGTTTGCTGAGACTGACTGGCAACAGTACCTGGCCGAAAGCCCCGTTGTTCTGGAGGCTAAACAGCAGAGCCCGGAGTATCAGTGGGCTTTGAAAGGCTTGAAAGAAGGGCGGCTTATCGGGCTGATTCTGGAGTCCTCTGAGAGCCTTGAGTCCGTGACGAGTTGGCTAAGGGCTCGCTTGACAGTGCGCTTTGACGGGGAACGACAGGGCCTGCTGCGACTTTACGACCCTGAGGTATGGCAACGCTTATCTCCGGGTACTCAAGACCAGGCGGATGTGATTGAACGGGTTATTTATTGGTACGGAGAAAGCGGTCAGGAACGTTGGCAAACCACCGACAGACCAAGTCTGTTCACTATGTTGCCCGTACCAACGCTTTCAGAAACTCAGTGGCAGGCATTGAACAAGCCAGAGGCCTGAGTCCGAATTGATACGTTTAGAACGCAAGGAATGACAGGGATGTCTGAGAATAGTGCAAAGCAGTCTACAACTGGTTGTAGCCCGACTTGCGAGGACGAATCGCTGATTATTGAGGTTATCGGCAAAGAGCACCCGGATGGGCATGCTTTTCGAATCTTTGATGAATCCAACTACGAGCAGCAAGAGTGGTTGGAGAAACAGGTTGAAATAGAACCTCTGGAAAATTCCATTCTGCATGTCTGGCCCTGGAAGGGGCAGCCCTCAAGGAATGTCTGGATAGAAATCAAGTCTGAAGATGGCCCGATTCGGGTGCCATTTCTGGATGATGCGACCAGCACCGAAAGGGAAGTTGAGCATCAACGCCACGTCGTACTACCGGTCGTGCCGGCGACCCTGTTGTCTGGCATAGAGCTACATGGGCAGAAGCCTGCCCGCCAGGTTCTGGCTCGTGCAGGGTTCCTGTATATCTTTTACAAGGAAAAGCTATGGCGTGAAATTGAAATCCGCATAGATGAAGAAGGGCAAACTTCGTATCACGATGTGGCGCTTACCAAGTATCGTTCGCGCAGTGGTCAGCTAGAGTCTGGATACCGGAAAGTCACTGGGTCCGCAATGAGTGAAATCTGGATACCGGCCCGGATTAAAAGTGATTGGCTGACATTGGAGATGGCCTTCAGCGAATCGCAGTGGCCGGGAGAGCGCGTGATGCATTTGGAGCGCTCCGCTACAGACCGGGAAAGTCGTTGCGTTAGCATCGATATGCGTTTTGGATCAGAAACGAAGGAAAGTGTAGAGAACTCCAATACTTCCAGCGGTAACAGTGTTGCATTTCTTGCGGAGTATCTTTCACCGCAACGCTCCCGGGTGCCCGCATTGGAGTGGCAGTTTGATCGCCCCGATGACTATCTGTTGGATTTAGAGGGAACCTATCCGGATCGGGCTATGCAAAAAGCAAAGTCCATTCACCAGAGGCAGGAAAGTCCGGATCCCGAAGACCCGATCGCCGAAGACGAAAGACCGGAGATGACTGCTCTCAGCAATTGCCTGCATCGATCATTGCACCAGGCTGAGGAGGCATTGATACAGCAGTGTCGGCCAGAGGACCCAGAGCCCTTCACTTGGCCTGGCTCTGGAACTGCTGAGACGGATGCTACGATCAATGCAAAAGAACGTGGCATTGGCGTTATTCTGCTGGACGATCCGATCTACCAGCTTCGATACAACCAGCGTCGTCGACAGGTGGCGGCCTGGTATATGAATGCCGCTGTGCGGCGCGCCAAGGCAAGACCATACTTTGACTCTGCCTTGCTGGTCCATTCTGTAATCGAGCCAGAACACATTGCGTCGGAGCCTAATCAGCTTCACAAGCACATGGCGGAAATAAATAATCAGGGCAGAGCAGAGCTTGAACGCTCGCTTGCGGTTTCTGAGCGTCAGATGGGGCGAGCTTATCTCGAGAAGGTGCATTCTGAGCTATTGGAATTGCTATCAAACGAACGCACCCATCATGTTCTGACGGATTTGTTCACTCATGACAGCTATGATTACGCTGGTGCATTCAATTTCGTAACATCTCTGGTTATGAACCTTGTCACCGAACCGGCGGAATGTGATGCCCTCGACATTGACGTTGAGGGTGCGGTCGATGGTGAAGGAAAACACTGGTTACAGGGGCTGTGTGAGGGCCGGCACAGTCGAGTTCTCTACTCTCTGCTGTTCCCCCGCTTCAGCCCGGAAGATCAGAAAAAACCGTATCAACCTCCGGCAGAGCCTCAGGTCAATCATGGCAACGGGCAGTTCCGCGAAACGGAACTCGCTGCCATGTCTATTACCGATCTTCCCGATATTGATGAACTAAAAACGATCGATGGGCTTGAATTAGCAGTCGAAGCTGCCGCAGGGTCCTACGAAACACTTCTGACGGCGAACATGAGGCTCGGTAGTCAGGTTTTGATGAGTGTCCACGGCAATATGTGGGCTGCGATTCATCATGCCAGCCAAGCTATTGAGGCGAGAAATGCAAAGCTGGCGGCTATAAAGAAGCAGTTGGCAGAGCTTCGAATAGAAATCTCCAATCTTGAAAACCAACGCTGGAACATCGAACGGAGAATTAACAACCTCAGAGGGAAAGAAGCTGAGCTTGAGGCGATCCGGAACAAACTGATCGAGCTCGACGTACGCTTCAAAGAACTGAGCCGGCAGAAACAATCAATCATGAAAACGGCGGTTGCAGGCAGAATGAAGCTTTATTCTGTTTCGTTGGAGCAATTACGTCGGTCCCTACCAGAGCTTCTAGGGAAAGTAGAGTTGATGCGACTCTCGAAAGCGCGTCAGAAAGATTATTTCATCTTCGAGTTTAGTGAGGCTGAGCTCAAGTCTGGAACTGGAAAGCGGGCTGTAGAGCTTTTTGGGGACTTGATACAGGCAGGCGAAGAACCTGACGTTCGCGCGTCAACAAGTAAAAGACGCAGCAAGGCTGCGGGTATCGCATCCGAGGTTGCTGAGGATGTATACGTGCTGGCAGTCCCTAAAACAGAAACGGTTGTGACGTTAATTGAGGATATCCGGAAAGCTGAGTCTGACTTCCGGCAAGCGGTGCGTGCGTTAGCTGAACTCGACGAGCTCGTTGGGCCGAGTCCCGGCACCCCCGCCGCGGCAATGGCTGCCGCTGCGCAAAGAATCGAGGCAGCAAAAGCTGAAGTTGCCCGAGCGGAACGGGAACTCAAAGCATTCGAGCAAGAGATTGATAGCCGGAGAAGCCGTGTTGCGAAGAAAGAACAGTATATCCGTGACCTGGAGGCCGCGAACGATGCGGCGAACAAGATTGATCAGGCAGAAATTAACAGTAACAGATCCAGTCGTTTATATCGGGTGTTGAATAAGCCGGCTTTTCCGGTATTTGTTGGTTTGATTGAGGTGTTTAACACTGCGAGTGTTTGGTCGGCGTCAGCTCAAGATGGCAGGGTAAAAGGCCAGCTGCGTGCGGATTTTCGGAAGTTTAGTGCTGGTTTTGATTTGTTTGTTGCAGGCACGGCAATTAGTGAACGGTGGGTACTGGGGCCATCCAAGATCTTGGCGCTCGAACTGCCAGAAGACATTGGAAGAGTTTTCGTTAAATCGCTTGGTGCTCCACTAACAGTAAGAAGCGGTCTTGGCGCCGCAGCCGGTTTTTTTATGGCCTTGGATGCCGGGTGGGACGCCTATTACGAGTATCGGATGGGTAATCACAAAGCGGCGTTCGGCTATGGATTGCTGGCGGGTAGCGGGATCGCTTTCGGATTCGCAAGTGTTGTAGGTAAATCAGGACTTCTTTTGGTGTTAGGACCGAAAGGTTGGCTAGCGGTAGGTGTTATCCTGGCCGTAGCGGGCCTGGCGACGGTTTTCGCATTCAGCGACGAACCGCTCGACATCTGGATGCGGCATGGGCCTTTCGGGCCATTGGCGGAGAAACCCTTCTTGAAAAAGCCAGACGAAGCCTACTATCGCTTGATCAGCCAGTTAATGGGCGTCACGGTCAGACTTGAATACAATCCCTTGCGACGAATGGCGCGAGACGGCGTTCTGGAAGGCTATAGCGATGATCAGATAGCCGCTTTGTCGATGGCTGGTGAACGTCTTGTTATTGAGAGCGCCATTCCTGAATTGTTCAGTTCTGGCGGGGTTGTCAGTGTTTTACCAAAGCTCCAACTCAACGAAACGATTGCAGTTGCTAAAGGTAGATCGGGTCACGTTCGGAATAACCGAATAGAAGGAGCTGATCTGAAACCATATGTACTAATGACCGAGAACGTTGGTGCGGGTTTGTATGTTTATCTGGATGCACCTGAGAGCGCTAGACGTAAGTTGGATACCGCGGTCTGGCAGAGCGAGGCATGGGAAACGCGAACTTATGGATGGAAGGCAAAAGTCCAGATACAGGCGAGGCAATCGCTACAATCCTTGTTAATGGTATTCCCGGCACCTCCACCGGAAGACCCTCTCGTGTTTAGTGAAACGGACGAGCGCCATTCCAAACCTGACTTTAGCAGTGAAGACCAGCCATTTTGGTACAGTCAAAGAGTTCAAGAAAATGTCAATTGATTCTTCTCCGCACGGTAGCTCGAGCGATTATTATGGACCGCATAGCTACCGTTCTGACTCGATTCCCCAGCTAAGCAATCAGACTCAGGAACTAAACCGAACCGGATTAGATCGCTCAGCCAGCTTACGATTACCGTGGGGTAATACTCGTGAAGTGATGCCACCCACCTTCATGTCAAGAAACCCGCCCAAGAAGTTGCGGCGCCTGGAGAAAAAAGAGGATCTGGCAGAGAAGTACGGACTTCACGTTGAGAGTAATCATGAATGCTTCCGGCATGCACCATTGGCTCTCCAGGCTCGATTAGTGAGTATAATTAGTGTTACAGGTGCGTTATGGGCCTATATTGTTTCTCCATTCGCTTTTTTTATGTTGGTCTTAATAACCTTGTTTGGTGAACGTGAAAGGAACTGGTTAGATTACTCTCTGGACCAAGCGCTGCCCTATTTGATTTTCCTTGGAGGCGGCTGGCTTCTCATTTTGATGGCCAAACTGGCGTTACGCCTCTTCCCGAAATGGCTTTTACGGAATGGCCGAGGCCCTGAATGGGAATTCAACCGTCGCACCGGCATGATCAAGGTTTGGCAATACCCGAAAAAGTTTCCTTTTCTCCCCAGAAAGCCGCCGGTAGTGGTTGAAAAGCCCTTCTACGAATTCGATGCCTGGTGCTGCGCGAGGGTGGATCGCTTTGGCACTTTGTTTGACCTGGTGCTCTCCCACCGTTACAGCAAACTGGATGTTACCGTTGGCGATATTCTCGGCGCCCACGGCAGTCCCACCATGTGTTACGCCTACTGGGATTTCATCCAGAATTACATGGACATCACCAGGCCGCTGCCGGAGCTGCCCATGCTGGAGCAGTATCGACACCTTGACCCAACCACCGCAAAGCATGATCAGGCGACAGGCCGTCCGTCGCGTTACTGGCGGGATATGGATGACAAGACGTTCAAGCAGAAAGTGGACGACATGTTTACCGATGTCTCCATCATCGATACCACACGCAGGCCAGACCTGATGGCGGAAAAGCTGAGTTATGCGTCCTGACTTGTGAACTGGGGGCTTCCATTGCGAACCAGGTAGGACGGCTCTTGTGACTACCCGGTCAAAGTTCCCAAACACATCATCGGGTAGACTACTCCTTCGAAAGTTGTCCAAAGCATTATTCGAAAAGGAATTCAGTTATGACACGCAAGCTTCTCATCTCTTTATTTCTGCTATCCCTTGGTCCGTTTTCTCACGCTGCCGTCTACCAGTGGACAGATGCCAACGGTCAGACCCATTTCGGCGATCGCCCCCCGGCGAAGGCCAGTTCCAAGGAAGTGCGCGTCAATGCAGCGCCGGCCCAGGCTGATGCCACAGCCCGTGACCGGCAGCAGAAAATGACGGAGTTCCTGGAACAGCAACAGAAGGAGCGGGAGGAGCGTCAGGCCAAAGAAGCGAAAGCCCGGCAACAGGCCGAAAAGCAGGAGGAGCTATGCAGGAATCTCCAGGCCCGTCTCAAGCACCTGGAGAGTGTTTCGACCTTCTACGATATCAATGAGAAGGGTGAGCGGGAGTACGTGTCTGAGGAAGAAAATCAGCAGATTCGGGACCGTTTCCGCGCCAAGGTTAAAGAAACCTGCGGCGAGTAGGTACCTATTGCGATTAACCGGCAAAGCTACCGGTTAATCGCAGCCTCCGGCTGATTCAGCATCGCAATCAGCGGATTCTTCCGCAGCACATAATCCCGCAACAGGTAGCCCAGCAGTAACCCCAAGCCAAAGCCACCCAGATGCGCGGCCCACGCCACACCGCCCTGGGCGGTGAACATCCCGAACAGGTTTATCAGGCTCCAGATCAGGAAGTACCAGTGAGGTGCGAGTTTCTTCTGGTAAACAATGATCATGAAGGTAAGACTGGCGTGCCGGAACCACATCAGGTAGAGACCGAACAGGGCAGCGATGGAGCCACTGGCCCCGACCAGCAGCAGAGGGCCCTGGCTGGCATCGAACAACAGCAGTTCCGCAAGGGCCGCCATAATGCCGGCAAACAGGTAGAGTGCCAGGAAGGCACCATGCCCCAGCGCATCTTCCAGGTTGTCGCCGATAATCCACAGAAAGTACATGTTCCCGACCAGGTGCATCAGGCCACCGTGCACAAACTGATAGCTCAGCAACTGAAGCACAAAATGTGACGGGCTTTGGGTGTCGGAGTTCAATCCCAGGTTTACGAAGATCCACTCATTAGCCTCAGGGGACAGCGCGCCAACACCAAACACCAGGGCACAGAGGAACACCAGGGTTCGGGTAACCCAGGGGGTGCGGTGGGGTTTTACGTTGTATTCCACCGGCATGGCGGTCAGGAACTGGAATAGCCAGGATTTCCAGCTCACCTTCTGGTTCAGGTCTTTAAGAGCCTGCTTCAGTTGCGGCGACTGCATTACCTGATCGACTTCGTGTTTGTCGAGCCAGACACCGTCACAGCCGGGGCAGCAGTCAATTTCCGTAGTGTAGTGAGCCAGCAATTGGTAGTGGGTCATGGGCACGCGACACCGCCGGCAAAGCCGGTCGCTGGTGCGAAGCGCGGGGCCGAGGTGCTGCTCGTGATCG
The DNA here is from genome assembly GCF_053628895.1 of Marinobacter sp. MBR-105. Lineage (NCBI taxonomy): Bacteria > Pseudomonadati > Pseudomonadota > Gammaproteobacteria > Pseudomonadales > Marinobacteraceae > Marinobacter > Marinobacter sp. MBR-105. Next base: position 152,728 of record NZ_JBRJHG010000010.1, read on the forward strand.
TACTGGTCTACGCCGTCATGATGCTCGGCAATCGCCTGATTTAATGCGCCATCTTCAAACCATAGCCCGTGGCACAGGCGGCAGTCGAATATGGAGGGATGGCTGGAGGAGTCCAGGCTTGCGGTATTGCAGGCCGGGCACTGTCGATAGCGGTTTCTGGGCATGACGTCCTTTTCCTGGTAAAGCGGTTTCTGAAGCGCCTGGCGATTACTGATCCGAGGCAGTCAGATACTGCCTGGCAAATCCCTGCAACTCCTCCGCCACGCGCTGGCGAATAGCGGCACGATCCTGCGGATCCAGTTCGTACTTGCTTGCCAGCAGTTCGAAGTCCTCGTCTTTGAGGGTTACCGTCAGCCGCGGGCGGGCACGGCCTTTACGGTAGGGCAGGTGGAGCACTTTGCGCACCATGTCGGCGGTCGTCATATCCTGCATGGCCGCCGACACGCGAAACGCGCGCTGGATATCGTTGGACAGGTCGAAGGCCATCTGTACCGCCTGAACGGCCTGTTCTTCTCGGGACCAGTCCTGTTTCTTCGCCATGGGGTTGCCTGTGAGAGCGCCTTTGAGGTGCTTGAGTGAGCGCCCCGAACTCGGGGCGCTCAGGGTTTACGGGTTTGCGTTGCCGCCCTTGAGGCGTGCCAACACATCGTTGACGGCATCCTGTTCGCCGTCAATGCCGGCGGCTTTCAGTTTTTCGTCCAGATCTGCGCCGGTCAGCTCTTTTTCCAGGGCCGCGCTGGCGGTCTGGCGGTCTTCTTCCCGGGCCTGGCGCTCGCGAATCCGTTCCAATGTCTCTTTCGCGGTGCTCAGGGAGGACTGCTGGCTGTTGATGTTGGTGTCGATCTGCGCGGTGGTGCGTAGCACCCGCTCGTTGGTCTTCACCACTTGCAGTTCCCTGCGGTAGTCGGCCAACTGTTTCTCGGCTTTCTGAACTCGCTCTTTCAGCCCCACAATGCGCTGTTGCAGCAGTTCCCGGGTTTGGGTCAGCTCTGAGGCGCGGCGCTCATGGCCAGCAATTCGCTCGGCCACTTCCCGGGCCAGGTCTTCCTGGCCAGCCGCGATGGCTTTGCGGGCATCGTCTTCACGCTTGGTGGCGCTGTCTTGCTCGGTGCGGATCTGGCGGGCCAGGGAGGCCGCTTCGGCCATCAGTGACGCCAGCTCTTGCTTGGCCTGTTTCAGCTCATGCTCGGAATCGCGCAGTTCCTGTTCCAGAATCCGGTTGCCCTGGCCGTCGACAACGGCTTCACCCAGTTCGTTCACACCCCCGCGCATGGCGGTCAGGATTTTTTTAAGTACGGTTCTCATGTCTCAGCCCTCACTCAAGCCAGGTAGTCTTCAAAAGTCTGTAACAGGTCGATGGCATTCTCGGCGAGGGTTACCAGTTCCTGCATGATCTCGCTGGTGCCGGACGTGGGGCTCAGTGCGCCATAGACCACATAGTGCTGGCTGGTTTTGCCAAGAGAGCTTAAGGGCATGGGAACACTGATGCGCAACATGTTTTCATGCAGCTCGTTCAGACGTTCCGGGGCCAGTTCCTGTTCGTCGAAAAGGTACGCAAGGCACAGAATCTGGGTGTCGGTTACGGTAATATACACCGGTGTTTCTTCGGCGCCGGACACGATTACCTGCAGCACCGGTTCTTCGCCGGCAATGGGCATGACATCGAAGGTTCGGCCAGCATGGGTGGCGTCACCCAGGGCCAGGGTGAGAGATTGGGTATCCACGAATAGCTCCTTCCTGTGGCGTTGAATCGGTTCGGCCGATCCGGACGAACCTTGTCCTGTCGCTTGACATTTTATGTCAATAATCCGAGTCTATACCTCGCAATTAAACATTTGCAAGAAATAGTTTGTTTACGTTATAAACAACTCGTCAGTCTGACACGGACTGTCGCCCAGTGGATTTACCAGAACGGATGTCTGGTCGCGTATGGATACATTCTTTGCAATTGCCTTCTCCTTCCCCACGGTCATTTTTTCCGTATTGCTGTGCGTGGCCATCGTTTACTGGCTGATTTCCCTTGTGGGTCTGGGCGATATCGAGGCCGATGGCGATATTGATGCCTCCGGCGACTTCTCCGGCCTGATGGTAACCCTGGGGCTTCAGGGCGTGCCCCTGCCACTCGTACTTACCTTGTTGTTCCTGATTGCCTGGTTGGCGAGCTATTTTGCGGAGCTGTTGCTCGGTGCACTGGTGCCTGATGGTTTCCTGTATGCACTGTTCGGCCTGGCGGTCATCGCCGGCGCTCTGGTGATGAGTGTTCTGGTGACAGCCGTTGTTATCCGCCCACTGCGGCCACTGTTCCGGCGGGCGTATTTACCCCCGCTTCAGAAACGTATTATCGGTACCGCTTGCGTGATTACCTCCGCAACGGTGACTGAAACCAAAGGCCGGGCAGAAGCGATTCTGGACGGTGCCCATCTGGTGCTGCAGGTCCGCAGCCATACGCCTTTGGCGCATCGCGAGCGCGCGGTGCTGATCGAACATATTCCGGACAAGAACGCCTGGTGGGTGGTTCCGGAAGCTGAATTCCTTGCCGGCGAATCGGCCGGTTAATCCCCGCACCTACTCCCTTCAATCAGCGCAGGAGAATGACTAAATGGATTTATCTTGGATGATGCCAGCAATCATGACCGTCGGGGTCCTGGTTCTGCTGATACTGGGCATACTGGCCCTGTTCAAGGCGTTTTACCGCAAGGTGGACCAGGGCCAGGCCCTGATCGTGAACGACCTGTCGCCCACGCCCAAGGTGTATTTCACCGGGGCCATGGTGCTGCCGGTTATCCACCGCGCCGAGACCATGAAAATCTCGGTCATTACCCTGGAGCTTAACCGTACCGGCAAGGAAGGGCTGATCTGTAAGGACAACCTGCGGGCCGACATTACCGTTGCCTTCTACCTGCGGGTGAATGAAACCCAGGAAGACGTGCTGCGCGTGGCCAAATCGGTGGGTGTGGGCCGTGCCTCAGACCGCGATGCCGTGAACGAGCTGTTCAATGCCAAGTTCAGTGAAGCGCTGAAGACCGTTGGTAAGAAGCTCGAGTTCATGCAGCTGTTTGAGGAGCGTCAGCGCTTCCGCGATTCCATCGTCGAGACCATCGGGGAAGACCTGAACGGTTATGTGCTGGAAGACGTGGCCATCGACTACCTGGAGCAGACGCCGAAGACCTCACTGGACCCGAACAATATCCTGGATTCCGAGGGCATCAAGCGGATTACCGAAATCACCGCCCTCCACAATGTGGAAACCAACCGTCTGGAGCGGGACCAGGAACTGGAAATCCAGCGCAAGAATGTGTCGGCCCGGGAAGCGTCGCTGGAACTGGAACGCAGCCAGGCCGAAGCCGAAGCGCGCCAGCGCCGGGAAATTGAAACCCTGCAGGCCCGTGAGACTTCGGAAACCGAGCAGGTGCGTGAGCAGGAACGGGCCCGTGCCGAAGCCGCTCGCATCAAGACGGATGAAGAACTGGCGATTGCGGACGAAAACAAGCAGCGCCAGATTGAAATGGCCATGAAAGCCCGCGAGCGTGCGGTGCAGATAGAAGAAGTGCGTATTCGCCAGGCCCGGGAGCTCGAGGATGTTAATCGTGAGCGGGCGGTGGAAATCGAGCGCATTGGCATGGAAAAGGCGCTGGAAGAAGAGCGCAAGGAAATTGCCGATATCACCAGCCAGCGTATTGCTGTTGAGCGCAATGTGGCGGAAGAGGAAGAGAACATCAAGGATGTTCGCAACCGCTCTGAAGCCGACCGCTTGAAGGTGAAGAAAGTGGTGGCGGCTGAAGCCGATGCCGAAGAACTGAAGCTGAAAGATGTGAAAGCGGCCGAGGCGGCGTTTGAGCGCTCCAAGCTGGAAGCTGAGCAGATTCGGGTCACCGCCCAGGCGGAAATGGATGCAGCCGAGAAGAAATCGGTGGCTGATGAGAAACTGGCTCGCGGTCGCCAGGCCATGGCGGCTGCCGATGGTCTTGCTGAAGCGCAGGTCAAGGAAGCTCAGGCGTCTGCCATCCGGGCCGATGGTCTGGCCCGCGCCGAGGTCAAATCGGTTACCGCCAAGGCCGATGAAGAAGCCGGCATGGCCGAGGTTCGGGTGCTTGAGCAGCGTCTGGAAACCGAAGCCATGGGTGAAGAGAAACTGGGTGTTGCCAAGGCCGATGCCCGTAAGGCTATGGTTCTGGCCGAAGCCGAAGGTGAGCAGCGCATGGGCCACGCCAAAGCCGAAGCCCGCGAAGCCATGGCCAAGGCCGAAGCGGCTGGTCTGGTTGAGAAACTCAAGGCCTACGATGGCATGTCTGAGGAATCCCGTCACTTTGAAGAGTTCCGCATGAACCTGGAAGTTCATGAGAAGGAAGTGATGGCCCAGATCGACGCCCAGAAGGCTGGCATGCTGGAAAATGGCCGGGTTATGGCTGCTGCCCTGAAAGACGCCAAGTTCGAAATGATCGGCGGCGACGGCGGCATTTTCGAGAAGTTTGCCCAGGGCCTTGGCTACGGCAAGAGTGTTCAGGGCGTGCTGGACAAGTCCCCCTCGCTGCAGGCGGCGCTCTCGAACATTGCCGGCCGGGTGGCAGGTGAAAAGCCTAACCGCAGTTCCGAGACGGCCTGATAAGGCCGATGGCTCCCGGTACCGGACCCAAGGTGCCGGGAGTGCTTTCCCCTAACCGCATTCCCCTCTTTGGTTCAGGATGATTTGGTATGTCGACGGATCGCACCGAGCTCGAAAGCATTGTTCAGGAAGGTTCAGCCTTTGAAACCATCAAGCGCCGGCTGAAAGAGCAGGGCGGGCAACTGCGTGAGCAGGTGTCCGGGCTGAACCAGGCCCGCGAAGAGATCTTTGGCAGTGCCGGCATGAACGTGCTGGGCCGGGCCCGGGTGCGAACCGAAAACAACGCCATCGCCCGGGATGTGGTGCGTCTGGGCGACAAGCTGTTGTTCGGTTTCAATCTACAGCTGGGCTTGCGCAAGACGCTGGTGATTGAGGACGTGTTCCGGCTGTACCACCTGAACGACGGCGACAGCGGCTTCGAGATGACCGAAGCGGCCATTGAGGGCTCGTTTCTCAAGGATGAACGCTTCGCCACCGACTTCCGGGAACTCCAGCAGTACTACAACACCGCCACGCTGTCGCAACTGGTGATACTCAAAGGTATGTTGCTGATGGCGTTTCGCATCGGTGACAAGCTTGATGATCTTCGGGTGTTTCGCTGGGAACTGAAGCCCGATGGTGAGGTCAGCCGCTACATTGATAATCGCGGCGAGCGCGATCTGTCTTTCCCGGAACGTTTCAGTTTTCCCTGGAAAACCGTGGGCCGCGACAGCCAGGTTCAGGGCCGCTCTCCGCACCTGAACATCGCCGACACCCTGTTTGTGGATAACCTGCGGGGCAACATTACTTTCAAGGTGGAGAACAACACCTCCACCGGCGAAGGCATCTACTCGGACCCGGTGGAGTCCGATTCCCAGTCACTGGACGACGCCAGCTTCGATTTTGCCGATCTGGGCGAGATTCTGCTGGTACGGATTCTGCCGTTTAACGAAGAACACTGGCGCTATTACCTGTTCAATCGCACCGAGCGCAAGATCGAGCGGGTTGACGCCATGGCCGGTTCCGTCGCGTCGCTGCCGGACAATCACGGACTGATTTTTCCGTCGGGTTACTACCTGAGTACCGGCGAGCTAAAAACCTTCCAGATTCCCGACGGGGATTTCCGGCTCAAGCGTACCTTGCGGGCCCCCAACGGCGAAGACATGCTGTATGTCTTCTTCGAACAGCGCACCGGTCAGGTGATCCTGTTCCGCTACAACCTGATTCGCAAACAGGCGGATGTGCCACTGATTGGCCACGGTTACGCCCTGTTCGAAAACGGGCATTTGGTGATTTTCAATGCCGACAAGGAACCTACGCTGGTGCACCCGTTGCAGGTGTGGGAAACGCCGTTCACTTCTGAAAGTTTCCACGCTGCGGCGAACGTCGCCAACGATTCCGAGCTGGCGCGCATTGGCAATCCCGAGCTGGTGCGGGGAATTGCCGAGCTGAATACGGTGGTTACCCTGGTGGAGGGCGCCAGCGCCAGTGAGCGGCATTTCACCAACCTGATTCGTACCGTGGACCGTATTCTGGATCAGTTTTTCTGGCTGTCAGCGCGCCAGGAAGAAGCCCTGTTTGCCGGGTTAAACCAACAGCTCAGCACCATCCGAAGCACCGCAGAGCTGGTGCTGGATGAGTATGAGAAAGTCCAGAGCATTCGCGCCCAGACTGAAGCTGCCATTACCGAGGTCGCTCAGGACCAGGGCGCGTTGATGCGGGACCTGAAACCGGATAGCTGGAAAGCACCGGATCAGTTTGTCAGTTACCTGGCACGTTTGCGCGATCATCGCGGCCGGGTGCGAACCCTCAATGATCGGCGTTACGCCGACAAAGCCCGTATCGACACTCTTGAAGAGGAGCTGGCCGAGGCTGAGGACCGGCTGACCGAGCGCACCTTCCGTTTCCTGGCGTCGCCGGAGGCGCTGGATGGCTACCGCCAGACCCTGACCGAGTTGCAGACTGCGCTGGCCGAGGCCGACAGCCGGGATGCCCTGAAGAAGATTGTCGATCGCTATCGGGAATTGACCGAAGGCCTGGACATGATCCAGGGCATGCTGGCGTCCATGGGCGGTGACGATGCCGCGCTGGAAACGGCGATCACCGATAACATCTCGGGCATCTACGCGACCATCAACCAGCAGCGTTCCGAAGCGGAAATCCGGCTGAAAGAGCAGGGCAGTGCGGAAGCCCGGGCCCAGTTTGCGGCTCGTATCCGGCTGTTTGAGCAGAGCCTGGCGAACGGCGTCAGCGCGCTGTCGGATGTGCGCGAATGCGATGGTCTGATGACCCGGATGCTGGATCAGCTGCAGGAGCTGGAAAGCCAGTTTGGCGAATATGACGAGTTCCTGGCGGCCATTCTGGAGCAGCGCGAGAACGCCCACGAGAGCATCGAGGCACGGCGCCAGCAGCTCCAGGATCAGCAACAGCGCCGGGTAACCACGCTCACCGATGCCGCTGCCCGTATTCTCAAGAACCTGGGCCGCCGTACCGAACGTTTCAGCAGCCCTGAAGAGCTGCATGCCTTCTTCGCCTCTGATGCCATGGTTAGCCGGTTGCGCAGTATGGCCGGAGAGTTACGGGAGCTGGGCGCCGCCATGGAAGCGGACGATTGCCTGGGCCAGCTCAAAGCGGCTCAGGACACCGCCCTGCGCAGCGTTCGGGACAAGGCCGATATCTTTGAGGATGGCGGTGCCGTTATCCGGCTGGGCAAGCACAAGTTCAGCGTTAACCAGCGGGAGCTGGATCTGACCCTGATTCCCCGGGACGATCATGTGCTGCTGCACCTGACCGGAACCCAGTATTACGAGCGCCTGGAGGAGCCCGAGCTGGACCGCCTCCGGGGCTACTGGAACATGAGCCAGCCTTCGGAATCCGACCGGGTGTACCGGGCGGAGTATCTGTCGGCACTGGTAATCGATGAGTTCCGCAAGGCCGGAGACCTGCCGGTTAACGTCGCGGATCTGGATGAACTGACCGGTTACATCCGCAAGTTCGCCTCGCCCCGATACCGGGAGGGCTACGAAAAAGGCATCCACGATCACGACGCAGCGCTGATTGTCAGTACACTGTGGCCGGCGATTCAGAACGCCGGGTTGCTCCGTTTCAGCCCCAGGGCGCGGGCACTGGCCATGCTGTTCTGGGCCGGGTTGAGCCAGCAACAGAGCGCGGGCCAGCAACTGCGTTCCCGGTGCCTGTCTGCCGGCATCCTCAGCCGCATGATGCAATCGGATGAGCTGCTGGAATCCCTGCAACAGGAACTGGAACCGCAGCTCGCAAACTTTGTGGAAGAACAGCAATTGAGGCTGGCCGGGCCGGGCAGCGATGGCCGCAGCCTGGTGCACTCGGCTGCTCAGTATCTGGTGCGGCAGCTGGCGGAAGAATCCGAAGCCTTCGATATCACTCGCTATGCCGGGGATCTGGCGACCGGCTTTGTCGAAGCCCTGAAACGGGATAACCAGTTTGCCCAGTATCAGCAGGCACTGGAGGTTGTGGCCGATCAGCCGGCCGCTCGCTGGAGCATCACCAGCCACTGGCTGAAAGCCTGGATGGCCAAGACGGATCAGCAGCATCTGCTGCACTATCTTCCGGAGGCCGTGGCGGTGTTGAACGTGGGTGAAACGGTGAAAACCTCGGTCCGCAGTGTCGAACTGGCGTTTCAGATTGAGGGCCTGCTGGGCCAGCATCCCCGCATTGAAGAGCGCACGCTCAGTCTGCAGCTGGATGAATTCGACGAGCGCCTGCGTTATCACCAGCAGGAGATCATTCCTGGCTGGCAGCAGCTGCAGGAGGTGCGGCAGCAGGTACTGGAGAAATGGCGTGGCCAGTTACGGCTGGACGAGTTCCGGCCCCGCCCGCTGTCGTCGTTCGTGCGTAACAAGCTGATCAGCGAGAGTTACCTGCCGATCATTGGCGATAACCTGGCCAAGCAGATGGGCACGGCGGGTGAAGACCGCCGCACCGACCAGTCCGGGCTGCTGATGATGATCTCGCCGCCGGGCTACGGTAAAACCACGCTGATGGAATACGTGGCCAACCGCCTGGGTCTGATCTTCATGAAGATCAACTGCCCGAGCCTGGGCCACGACGTGATGTCGCTGGACCCCGAAAAGGCACCGCATTCCACCGCCGAAGCAGAGCTGATCAAGCTTAACCTGGCGTTGGAAATGGGTAACAACGTGATGTTGTATCTGGACGATATCCAGCACACTCACCCCGAATTCCTGCAGAAGTTTATCTCCCTGTGTGACGGCACGCGCCGCATTGAAGGGGTGTGGCGCGGCAAGACCCGCACCTACGACATGCGTGGCAAACGTTTCTGTGTGGTGATGGCCGGGAACCCATATACCGAGAGCGGCGAAGTCTTCAAGGTCCCCGACATGCTCGCCAACCGGGCCGACATCTACAACCTGGGTGACGTGCTCTCCGGCATGGAGCATGCCTTTGCGTTGTCCTACATCGAGAACAGCCTGAGCTCCAACCGGGTGCTGGCACCGCTGGCCACCCGGGGCATGGCGGACTTTTACCGGTTCGCCGATCTGGCCGAAGGCAAAACGGTGGCGGATTCGGACTTTGAACACGACTACAGTGCCGCCGAGCGCGATGAAATCGTTGCCCTGCTGAAGAAAATGATCCGGGTGCGGGAAACCGTGTTGCGGGTCAATCAGGCTTACATTGCCTCCAGCGCCCAGGCCGAGGCTTACCGAACCGAGCCCACCTTCAAGCTGCAGGGCAGTTACCGGAACATGAACAAACTGGCGGAGAAGCTGTCACCGGTAATGAGTGACCAGGAGCTGGAAGCCCTGATTGATGACCACTATCAGGGCGAGGCTCAGCTGCTGACCTACGGCGCCGAAGAAAATCTGCTCAAGCTCAAGCAGATGCGCGGCACCATGACCGACGAAGAAGCGGCGCGCTGGCAGGCTATCTGTGAAGAATACCGCCGCCGTCAGCAAGCCGGTGGCGACGAGGAAACCGGGGTGAAAGTGGTTCGCCAGCTGGGCCTGATCTCGGAACATTTGCAGCAACTGGGGCAACAGCTGGTTGCCGGACTGGACAACGGAAAACACCCGGAACCTGATCTGGATAAAGCCCTGAGCCAGCTGTCCCGTTCCCTCGAAACCGGCCTCACCGAAGGCCTGCAATCGGTACAGCTGAATCCCGCTGTCACCGTCAACCTGGACAGCCCGCCCCAGGTGGGCGACGCGCTGATGGCCTTCGCCCGGATCTTTGAAGAATCCATTGTGCCGCTGGTGAAAACCATGGATGGCAAGCTGGACCTGGATCTGAAAACCCAGCAGGAAATGAGTCGTGTGTTGAGAGTGATCCGTGACTTGCAGGACAGATTGCTCACTCAGGATGGAGCTCAGAGCTAAATCGTAAACAAGGCAAGAAAAGGATGTTGCCCATTATGATCAAGGAAGATGTGCCTGTGCCGGCCGCCACTGAGTTTATGGAAGCACTCAATAGTGGTAACCACCTGAAGCTCATTCGGGAATGGGGTGACGTCCTGTTTCACACCGTGTTCATTAGAGAACACCCGGGGCTCGAATTACCAATGCTGTACAGTGTTGATGATCACCGCAGTTTTTTGGCAAGCCCGGACGCAAATGAAGTGCAAGAAGCCCTCCTGGAGCGCCTTGTCTTGGCGGAAGACGCCGATGTTTTCGTCAGGGCCGTACCGTTACGGGAGTTGGCCAGAAACGCCCACATGCTGGGAGCCTGGCTGAACTGGTTTGATGCCAAGATCATCATGGACAGTTCACTCATGGAACTGTTGGGGATGAAAGCCTTGGTGACGCTGGATGATGGGCAAGAGAGACTTTATCAAGCGAAGGTTTATGCCTCCCCTGCACTGAATAAGAGCGGCACCTCGGCTAACGTAAGTGCCCAGATCTGGAAAGTCAGTGATATTGAGGGTGGGGCCGGCCTTCAGCGGACCCGTGAGTTCTTTGTTTATGATGACAGCAAATCCTTTGCGTTCGCAGAGAACGAAGGCTCAATCCTCTCTTCACGCAAGCTCAGCCAGTTAAGGGCCAAGGAGGCGATGCTCTTTGGCACCTGGGCGTCGCCGGTCTATAACTTTGAGGCTGTAACCAAGGATGCAGTTAGGGAAGCGGATCACCTTGTTGAGGACACCTATGTTCCTCACCCATCATTGCTGGATGAGGCGTTACTGGACTCATTTCGTGAACTTGAGCGGGCTATAAACAATGAGATCATGCCCGATGCACGCCGGCTTCATCTGGACGTTAGCAAAGGTCAGGTTTTCGCCGAACTGGAAGAGCCCGGAGATGACGAGCTGGATAGAGTCGAGGGCCGTAAATTCTGCATTGTGTTTGATGATCACCCAGAGTGGTGCCTGTGGCTGGGCGGCGATGGCTTGGCAGTGACGGACTATTCGGACGAGGTCTGGTTGCCAGAATCGCCCGGACGTCATGAAGTTCCGGAATCTCTGCGTTTGAAAATAGTTCGGGCCATCGCCTGGACGTTATTCTGGAAGGGGCGAGAGCCTGGTTCGCGAGTGTCGCTGATTCCCGGGCAGTTTGCGGGGCTAAGGCCTTTTCGCCCGGATAATCTGGACCGGATCTTTCATCCTCCCCTGGACGATACCCGGTTCCCGGCACTGGCTTCTATGCCTTGCGGCGAACAACCGTTGCCTGTGCTGGTGCATGGTGAGCTACCCGAAGGTTATGTGGTTGAAGCACTGGAAGACCTGCAAGTGTCAGCGGCAGAGCTGCCAAGGGGAACACTGCGCCGAGACAGTCTGCTGTTGAATGGAGTCGTTCATTTTGGCTCGATGTGCGGGCCTATTGTGGTGCCGCAGACGGCCATCGAGTTCCCTGACGAGTGGTACACAGGTATTCGAACCTCTAACACTCAACTCATTTCCGATTTGAAGGCGTTTCTGTGGGATCAGTCCAGGGTTATGCCTGCAACTGAAAAAGATCCGGATGATCCCGGTGCGGTGATTGGCATCTGTCTTGGGATTATGGCTTTCCTGTTGGTGCTCGTTCTTGTGCTGAGCTGAGATACGCGGCATGGCAATGGATGGCTTGTCATAACAGCGCCTTAAGTGCAGGCCATTCGTTGAATAACAGGAAATGGTTTTGTCCTTGGTTTTTTGACAAGAGCGTTCGCAGGGTGTGACCAGAAGAGGTCACACCCCCACGTCGTAGAGTGTTTATGGCGCTGTCGTAGTGTTCGCCCTCCGCAACTGCTCCATAGCACCAAGACTGGTAAATACTTCCAGGCTACTGACTGGGCTGGCGCCTGCGTCGGCCCCGACATAGTAGTCCGGCATATCGATGGTTACGTCCTTCAGGGCCGGGTACATTACCTGGGCGATATCGCGCTGGATTTCGGCCATGTAGATATCCCGGGCGGCCTGTTTGGCCAGCAGGTGTGCCTTGGCGACTTCGGCTTCCGCCAGGCCTTGCTCACGAATGGCTTTTGCAGCGTAGGTGGCGGCTTCGGCATTGGCTTTCTGGATGTCTCTCTCAGCAACCGAGATTTCCAGCTGCTTCTGTTTCTCCAGCACGGCTACGGCCTTTTCTTTCTCTTTGCGGACGGTTTCCAGTTCTGCCTGCTGACGCTCCATTTCCACTTCTTTCTGCTTGGAAATAATGGCCAGTTCTTTGCTGCGCTGGGCGTCCTGGATGGCCCGGGCCTTCTCGATCTCTTTTTCCAGCTGCGCGGTTTTGGCTTCGGCGCGGGCGGTTTCCTGGGCCTGGATCGCGGTAATCCGCTTGGCGACCAGGTCCTTCTTTTTCACCAGCAGCTCATCCAGTCGCTTCTCGGGCAGCGGACGACCAATGGTCACCTGGCGTACCTGAATGCCATAAGCATCCAGCGGGTTGGCAATGCGCTTGGCTTGGCCGGCGCTGTCCTGCAGGATGATGTTCTTCCAGACCAGCTGCACTTTCCGCTCCAGCCGGTCGCCGTCGTCATTGGTTGAAGATACGGCAGCCAGGTCGGTCTGCTCCACTTCCACCTGCTGTCGCTCGGTTTCGTAAAGGCCATTCTGCAACTGGTCTTCCAGTTGAACCTTGAACTTGTTCAGACCACCCTGGAAGAACTCTTCGCCGGTGTACTGGGTGGCGGTCACTACGGTCACGTTTTTGGCGTTCTTGATCAGCAGGGAATCGATCAGGTTGTCGTAGCTGCGGAACTCACGATGCATAGCCACAATCTTTTCGGGATCTGCTGACAGTCGGAACCGGAAAGTGGCCGGAATCCGGGCGGTGTAGGTGTCAGCGAACTGCACTTCCACTTCGCCCAGCTGGCGGGTGGATTTGATCTTTTCACCGCTCTCCTGGTTACCGAAACTCAGGGTCATGGCCTGATTGTAGGTATAAACGTTTGAGAAGAACGGCACTTTGAAGTGCAGGCCGGGCTCGGTGAACACGCGGATGGTGCCAAACAGGGTGTCCTGAACCACATAGGTGTAGCCCAGCTCCGTGGTAAAGAAGGAAGACATGGCCAGGAAGACCGCGAACAGCGAGCTTGCGATGGCCAACAGATATTTTTTCAGATTATTCAGAACAGCAGAGAGCATTTTCTCTGTCCGTGAGATTGCCGGGGCGTCCATTCGATACTCCAGATGGGTTCTTGGGGCGGCCGAATGTACCGGAATGTCGTAAATAGTGTGTAGGAAGATCAGTCAGATCCTTGTAGGAAAAGTCTGCATATGAAGAGAAGTTGATCGGCTGGTCAAAAAAACGTCATGCGGTGGTCATGGCTCTTGTGAACACTGACGCTGCAGTATCATTCATTTCACAAGGAGCAGGTTATGAAGTTACGCGTTATCGCAAGTGTGGTGTTGAGTACTCTGATGGCCGGAGCCGCCAATGCCACACCGGGCTGGCATGATGAACGTCAGTGGATGCCGCCTGGGCTGGAAAAGGCATGGCACGATCACCAGGGGCATAAAGGTTGGTACAAGTATCAGGGCAAGCCATCGGTTCAGGTGGGCGCGAGGCCGTACTGGTTGGTTGAGGATATGGATGACGGCCCGCTCAAGGAACGTCTCAAGAGCTGTGACGTGCGCAACTTCCAGGCTACGGACTTCTCGATTGGCCACCGGGGAGCGCCCCTGCAGTTCCCGGAACATACCCGGGAGTCCTACATCGCCGCCGCCAGGATGGGCGCTGGCATTCTGGAGTGTGATGTTGCTTTCACCAAGGATCGCGAGCTGGTGTGTCGCCACGCCCAGAATGATCTGCACACCACCACCAACATTGTCACCATTCCGGAATTGAACGCGAAGTGTACCCAGCCGTTCGTCCCTGCTGATCCGGCATCCGGCACTCCGGCCAAGGCTGAATGCCGGACCAGTGACATCACCCTGGCGGAGTTCAAGACCCTCGAGGGTAAGATGGACGCCTACGATCCGATGGCGACCACACCGGAAGAGTATGTCGGCGGCACTGCTGACTGGCGCACCGATCTGTATGCCAGCCGGGGCACCTTGATGACCCACCGCGAGAGTATAGAGCTGTTCAAGTCACTGGGCGCCAAGTTCACACCGGAGCTTAAAACGCCAGTGGTCGATATGCCGTTTGAGGGCGAGTACAGCCAGCGGGACTACGCCCGTCAGATGATTCAGGATTACATCGACGCTGGCATTAACCCGAAAGATGTGTGGCCGCAATCGTTTAATCTGGACGACGTACTCTTCTGGGTGAATGAAATGCCGCGCTTTGGTGAACAGGCAGTGTTTCTGGATCAGTCGCCGATCACGCCGGATACAGAGTCTCTGGCGCACATGGAAAGCCTGAAGTCCCGGGGCGTGAACATTCTGGCGCCAGCGCTCTGGAAAATGCTGGCGCTGGATAGTTATGGCGAGATTGAACCGTCTGAGTATGCCCGCAATGCCCGCATGGCTGGTCTTGATCTGATCGCCTGGACCGTGGAGCGTAGTGGTCCCCTGGCAAATGGCGGTGGCTGGTATTACCAGACAGTTTCGGATGCCATCAATAACGACGGCGATGTCATGAATGTGATTGATGTGCTGGCTCGGGAGGTGGGCGTCATTGGTGTATTCTCGGACTGGCCGGCCACGACCACCTATTACGCCAACTGCATGATGAACCCGAAAGGGCGCCGTTAGCTGGAGCTGTAACACCTGTCTGATGCCTACATTAAAGCCGGCCTGTAGGTTAGACTGGCCGGCTTTAAACTGGCGTAAGGAGCCCAACATGATCTGGACCGTATACCTCTCCGGCGAAATCCACACCGACTGGCGCGAGCAGATTGCTGCGGGTGCCGAGGCGGCGGGCCTGCCGGTAGAGTTCACGTCTGCCAATACCGATCACGAATCCAGTGATGCCGCAGGTGACTTCCTGGGCAAGCCGGAGAACAATTTCTGGCGTGACCACCAGTCGTCCAAGGTAAACGCCATCCGCACCAAAACCCTGCTTGAGCAGTGTGATCTGGCGGTCATCCGCTTTGGTGACAAGTACAAGCAGTGGAACGCGGCCTTCGACGCCGGTTATTGTGCGGCCATGGGCACGCCATACATTACCCTGCATGACGAAGACATTGTGCATCCGCTCAAAGAAGTGGACGCCGCCGCCATGGCATGGGCTCAAACGCCGGAACAGGTGGTAGAGCTGCTGAAGTATGTAACGGCTTAAGAGCCGCAATATCGGAATTCTGTAAACAGGGACGTAACAGGGCAAAGGACTATGCCACTCTGCAATACCACCCGTGTCAGGGCGATGCCTCTGGCATTCAGTTTTATTGTTGTATCAATCTTCCTTTCAGCGTTTGGGCACGCCAGTGGCCGGCCGCCGGCTCTTCCGCTCGCCAATGTCTACCATCCCGGGGTCAATCTGGAAGAGTACTGGGTCAGTGAAAAGCTGGACGGTGTCCGGGTATTCTGGGATGGCGAGACGCTCTGGTCTCGGGGCGGGTACAGGTATAGCGCACCGGCCTGGTTTACCCGTCAGTTTCCCGCTCAACCGCTGGATGGCGAACTCTGGAGCGGTCGTGGCCGTTTTGCGGAACTATCTGGCGTAGTCCGCAAAGTTCAGCCAGTAGACCAGGAATGGCGTCAGGTGCGCTTCTACGTCTTTGATTTGCCCGAGCCAGATCGGCCTTTTGAGCAACGCTATAGACGCTTGCAACAGCTGGTGACCGCAGCAGATTCGCGTTATCTGGTACTGGTGGAACAGCGGGTAGTTGCCAGCCACGATGAGCTGATGGCCCGGCTTGAGCAAACGGTCGCGGCCGGTGGTGAGGGACTGATGCTGAAACGCCGCAAAAGTTGGTATCAGGCGGGCCGTTCAGATGACCTGCTCAAAGTGAAAAAACATCAGGATGCGGAAGCCACAGTGGTTGCTCATCTTCCCGGCAAGGGCAAGTATGAGGGATTATTGGGGGCACTGGAGGTAGAGCTGGAAAGTGGTCGCCGGTTCCGGCTTGGCACCGGGTTTACCGATGAGGAGCGGCACAATCCGCCTGCTATTGGCGCCCGGGTTACGTTCCGCTATCGCGGCCTCACGGCTACAGGCTTACCCCGGTTCGCCAGCTTTCTAAGAATTCGTAATGACGAACCGGAGAGTATCGAATAGTTCAGCCTGCCAGCGCCTTCTTACTCTCGGCGAGTTCCTCGAGGGTGCTGTATTCACACTCGTTTTCAACGATAAAGCTGCGGCCTGAGTCGATCAGGATGTTGTCATCGCGCATGAAGCGACGGCCCAGCAGCACCGGATAAGAGAACTTGCCCCGATCCGTCAGTGAAAACTGGGTTTCATGGGTTTTGCCGCCAATACAGAAGTCCATTTTTATCACGTATCGGCGTTGTGACGGCGCGCCCTTGCGCTTGATCAGAACGGTCCGGTATACCGGCCGTTCGAATTCGAGAATCACTTCTTCGTGATCAATATCCCCTTCACTGGGCTGGTCTTTGTGGTCGCCCAGTGGAAGTTGGAACCGGACCCACTCTTCATTGTCCTTCTCGAACGGTTCAACATTGACCGCATGCAGAGAGGAGGTCTTGGCACCGGTGTCGAGACGGGCTTTCAGGCGTATGCCGGTTTCGCCCATTACCACCCATTCCACGAACCCCATAACCTCGGGTTCCGGTGTGGCCTCTTCTGTGCTTTCGGCCGATGCCGGAAGCGCGGAGAAAATCAGGCTTGTCAGAGTGAGTAAGAGAACAGCAGATCGCATTGGATGCTTCCTTGTATTTTCCCGGTTAAACGACAAATACGGTTCGAAAGCGTATCAGGATTCCCTCTCTGTCGCCCTTGCGGGCAGATTAAACTTCCTTGAGCCGAAGCGTTGGCAGCCATTCGCCCGTGAGCCGTATTCTGGCCCGATTATCGCCATAGCCATTGTCCCTGGCAGGCGTACACTGGAGTTATCAACAGGAGAATGATGATGGCACCTCAGGTCTCAACCGGGCGAATCCAGCAACAGGTAGCGGCCATCGCCAGTGGTTTTCTTGGCGACTGGCTGGAGCATCGTGGCAATGGTCTTGCCGTTCCTATGTCCGTATTTGCCGGAGATACAGAGCTGCAGGTAGAGAAACCGGAACCCGAGGCGCCCGGCCGTACCCTGTGCCTGTCGATCCACGGCCTCATGGAACTGGAGTCGGTATGGGATTTTCCCTCGCGACCGGGTTACCACTATGGGCGCTACCTGGCGGAACAGCTTGGCGATGCCAGCGCCCTGAAACTGCGTTTCAACACCGGTCGGCCGATTTATCGTAACGGTCAGGAGCTGGCGGCTCTGCTTGAATCCCTGGTCAGTAACTGGCCCGTTCCGGTGCAGCGGTTGATCCTGATCGGGCACAGCATGGGCGGATTGCTGATTCGAAGTGCCTGCCACTATGGTCTGGTGAATGGGCACTCCTGGGTCACACGGAACCCGGATTGCGTGTACATCGGTTCGCCACACGATGGCTCCTGGCTGGCGGTTGGTGCCCACCGGGCGGCCGGCTGGTTAAACCGGAGATCCCGGGACTATCTGAGGGTGATTGGTGAAGTGATCGACCTGCGTAGCGAGGGTATCCGTAACCTGTCCCGGGGCGATGTCCTGGAACCCGGTGTGGAGCCTCAGCCACTGTTACCGGAGGCCCGGCATTATGTGATCAGTGGCTTGCTCCTGCGCGGTCAACAACACCCTGCGAACCTGCTCTTTGGTGACGCCTTGGTGCAGCAGGCCAGTGCTGAAGGCGCTGGCCAATCCGGCTGGCAGCTGGCGGGCTGTGCGAATTTTCCGGGTGTGGATCATATCCGCCTGGCTCACCATACATCGGTGTG
Source organism: Marinobacter sp. MBR-105 (assembly GCF_053628895.1). Taxonomy (NCBI): domain Bacteria; kingdom Pseudomonadati; phylum Pseudomonadota; class Gammaproteobacteria; order Pseudomonadales; family Marinobacteraceae; genus Marinobacter; species Marinobacter sp. MBR-105. The sequence goes on from NZ_JBRJHG010000010.1 coordinate 170,581, forward strand.
CCAGCAACTGGAGGACTGGTTGGTATGAACAAGGGTAATGGCGACATGCACTGGTGGCTGGACCTGGTAGATCTGCTCGCTCACGGGGTGCAACACGGCGCGGTGAAACTGCAGCGGGTTCATTTGTCGGTGGCCGAAGAAAGCTTTCGGATACTGGAAGCTGTGCCGGTTACCCGGCCCGGAGCGAGAGTGGTTCGGGTATGGCACCACGGCATTTCCCGGCTGAGTTATGGCAGTGTGGCGATGGCGGGAGCGGCCGTGACGCGGATTACCGACGGTTATCTGCGGGAACGAGATGACAGGAATGTGAAGAAATCTTAGTCCGGTTTTAACCCGGTACCCCTGAATTCTTCTGTAGGCTGGTTTTACGCAATCGGGAAACAGGATTTCCGATTGATCGTTTCGACGAATGGAAAACCCAACCACAGAGGAAAACGCGTTATGAGCTACAAAGCTGGATTTGCGTGTGCAACTGTTCTGACTGCTGCCGTCTTCACTGCCCCTGCTGTCTGGGCTCAGGATAATGTCAGCCGCGACAAGTCAGGACCGTACATCAGTGGTAGTTACGGGGGATACAAGGCCCACGGTGGCGAATTCGAGGACGAGAACGATCTGCTTGGCGCGGCTCTGGGCTATCAGTTCAACGAATTCTTTGCCCTTGAAGCCGAATACATCGATTTTGGCAATTTCGGCGATGATGACGTGGAAGGTAAGCTTAAAGGCGCGGGCCTGAGTGCCATCGGTCGCCTGCCACTGACCGACAGCTTTGGCGTTTATGCCAAGGCCGGTGCGTTTGCTTCCGCGTTTGATGTTGAAGCCTTCGATGAGGACGAAACCTACGATGAGGTGAATCCTTTTGTCGGTGCCGGTGTCGACTTCCGGGTAACCGAACAGCTGACGGCGTTTGCTGAGTACAACCGCTACAATGTGGACATCGATGAAGACGACTTCAACGGCCAGGTAACCAACGACGGTCCGGATTTCGATACCGGTCGGGTTGGTCTGAAATTCCAGTTCTGACACTGACGTCAGTCGTTAAAAAAAGCGCAGCCCTTAGAGGCTGCGCTTTTTTGTTTGTGCGCCAGGCATGGCGCGCAGCGCCTGACTGGCGCTGTTCCCGAGGGTGGTGCCTCGGGATGACTTGGGGGTGAAAGTCCCCTGC
>NZ_JBRJHG010000011.1:0-170094 GCF_053628895.1 Marinobacter sp. MBR-105
TGAAGTTTCTAGTTTTCGCCATCGTCTTCACCTGATTCATTATGTGAGTGATCATACACTCAAAATCAGGTGGCCAGATTCACTATGCCACTACATTTGTTTAAAAGAGCTTGAGCTTAACTGAACGTCCAGAAAGGTCCGCTTTGAAAACCGAGTGGACGCAAAAGTGGGGTGATTTTTTTGCGTGCTACTACATGAACAGAAGTCACGCCATGGTTTCTTTCAGCTAACTTTTAGGATTTTAGATTAGTATGTTTACTAAACCTAAAAACGCTTATTCACTCACTCATACGATCATTTGGGATATTTTATATTGTTATAGAGAGCATGTTTAGGCTACCCTCGACAGGCAAAAGATTGACCGGATCGTTGGCAAACTGTTCGCGGCGCTCATCTGACCACCTCCATGCACCTCGCTCCCAGGCTAAAGCGAGTGGAACCACGTGGTCGATCTCGATATTGGCAGCGTTCTGTATCACCTCCCCAGTAAACGGACTAATCCATCGGCCGGTGACCACCCGACACCGCTTACCATCAGCAAAACGAACCGGTGTCGTCGAAGTCGAAATCAGTGCTTCGGCACGGCTATCCTGACAGTCGCGATCAGCATCATCCCAACCATGACCAAAGGCTGATCGCTGATACTGATTCCGGTTCTCTGAGAGCTCCCCAGCCAACTTTCGGGCCCCACTCAAGCTAACACCGCTGGGCAGCCGCCCTCCAGCGTCCAAACACGCCTCAAGGGTCTTAAAGGGTATGTAGTTTAAGGTTCTTTCGTACCAACTACTCTGCGGTGGATGGCACAGGCCGCTGGTTGATTGTTTAACGAGATCTGCAGCCGCACCACTGCTAGCAAAGCAGATAACACCGAGGATCATTAAGCGAGATAAAAGGAAAGTGTTCTTCATGGATCTATCTGGTTCGAGAGGTGAAAATGTCGGCCGTAGCAGTTTGTTACCTTGGGGTAACTAGCGCGACCTATGACCATCTATGAGTCGCCCGACTTCGTTGCTTTCGGGGCTCTTTTTCAAGATGCATCCTTGGCAGCCCGTCATTTCTTAGACCAGGATCTAGGCTGGAGACTTTATTCAATCACGGGTCACAAGATCTCTATGCAGAGCGAACGCCTTGCTGCGTTGAGGTGATCGCTATGCCGTAACCCATGGCTCAGCAGAGGTCAGCCAGCCCCGCATGGGTTCCGCACGTTTCAATTGGCCAGACCGCTCCAACTCCAAAACCCAGGTAAGAATACGCTCGAAATTCACAACGTCGTTAATGTCAGACGGTTGAACATTGGGAACCATTGCGTTGTCTTTTTCAATATGGCGGTAGAGCAGGTCAAAGATGGCGCGCTCATAACTAGCACAGAGGACTAGGTCGGTTTTGATACCGGCCAGAGCAAAGTATTCTGTCACATTCACAAGCTCGCGTTTTCCAAAGAACCAGGATGTGTCTGGATAATCCCGGCCAGATAGGGTCCATTTGGTGTCGGATAATGGAAGGCTATGCCAGAATGGTTTTGGTCTGCCCGGGTGGGGAATGCATAGGGCCGCCAGGGCCGTAATATAGACCGTTCCCACTATTTCTGCCCTTCCGACGGCTGATTACGGTTTTCGTTGATGCTTTCACATACGCCTGCCGCGGTATCGAACCACATATCCCACACAGAGTCGGTGGGGCGATCGAAGCGCTTCCCCCGGCCTTTCAAAAGCTCCTCCTCGATCGGACGTTTGCTCGCCATGGTTATATGCGCTCCGTCTTTATCTAGTAGTAGTCAAGCATGCGAAGGGTGGCATTCACCATAACGTCAGATTATGCGCAGTGCTGATTAGACTGATGAGCGGCTCACAATGCCCTTGACCGGGTCCGAGTCACGATGGCCCTCATTGAACTAATCTAGAGCTTGCTCGATTGCCTGTTGAAGCTCTGCAGCTTTGTCCGAAAATTCTCCACTTTGCATTACATCCAAGCGCGTTTTTACCTCATTCCAATCGAGGAAACTGGAAACAGCCTTTTCGGACAAAGGATAATAGACCTTATCACTCATCGCCCAGCCCCTAAGATGGTTCAAAATATCAAGAAAGCCTTCATCGGATTCACTATATTCTCGAACCCAATTCTTCGCTTGATCGTCATCAGTTAAATTCATCCAGCCATATAAATATGCTGAAACATTGGGCAGGTTAGGGATCAAATTTTTTATATCTTGTTCACTGACACGCTTCCTGAGTATTTCGATTATGTCGTCCAGAAGATCTTCTGAAATTTCCCATTGTTCGGGTCTCTCGGCTCTCTCTCCAACTTTTCCATGGTTAAAAAGCTGACTTCTAAAAAACTTTCCAACCAGCCAATTGATAGCCTTCCCATCCTGCGCCATAGATCGGACAGTATTTGCTTGCTTTTCAGGATTCAGCTCTCGTAATCGCACAAGACAGCGCTTTGCAACGATATTAGCAATCCCATCAAGTGAAAGGGCAAATGACCGAACCGCGCCATCTTCTTTCATTGCGATATCCATCATTCCCGATAGCGCGTGGAGTATCCCTGATAGCTGGCTTTCATCAAGACTGGAGATACAATCATCATCGAGCCTGTCCAGAACATGCTCAAACCATGTTCGACCAGAATCGCGACGCTTCATAGTTTCCGCCGCAAGACGGGATTCAAGTTGGTCGGTGTCATTGCGAGCCAGCTCTAAGATGGTATTGAAGTCCTCGTCTGGCATAACAGTCTTCGGGCCTGTGAGCGCAAAGTAAAATCGATAATGCAGGGGGCTGCCAAGTCGCTTTAGTCTGACTGCTTCAGAAATTGCAGATGAATTTATGGCATTAAAAACTCGCTCTGACACTTCTTCTGTATCGACTACTCCGGGAATGAAACGCGCTAAACTCCAAATTGAGTGAACGGAACCCGGGCCACTCGCAGGCAGAAGCATCTTTAGCTCTTCTCCCATTTTGGTTTTTTCATCTTCTGAAACAGTCGCGTCTCCAGTCACTAATACAGAGCGAACTGATAGGTAAATCTCAAGCCACTTATAAAGTTTGTAATTCGTTGTTTTTATGAGATGCAGACGGCAAAGATCGGGAAAGTACACGTCATCTTTAACCTGTGAAAATACGAATCTAATACTGTTCAAAGCAAGCTTGACTTCACGGGGTGTCGACAAGCCCATACCTTCTCGGTCGACGGCATACCTTAAGTCGTGGAGGATCGCTCCATCGAGATCCACACCGGTTGCTTCGAAATAAATGGCTTTCGCCTCATTTCGAAACTGGGTGCGAAGATCAAATGGTTCTGGGAGTGGAATGTTAAAAGTAAGTTGTACAATTTTTTGAAGAAAAAGATCACCATCTGAGACTTTCAGACCGGTCTTTAGTGCTTCGGACAGAACCTCCCGGTCATAGCACATTAAATAAACGACTTTCGGGAAATCAGCTACGGATCGCACTAACCGAACAACCTCAACCGCCTGTTCGGGCTCGAGACGGTCGAGATCATCAAGAATGACAATAAACCCTACATTAAGCTCTTGGATCTTGACCGCTAGTTCCTGCTTCAACTCAGAAGGCGTTGGGCCAACATCAAAGATTTCATCTGCTGCACTTGCACTGGCTGCCAGAGCGCCACCAATAGCTTGCGCTCCTGGAAGAACATACCCAGCAACGTTCGCCAACGAAGCAATTCGACGCGCCGTCTTTGGACCATAAGCACGGAGAAGCCTGCCGACTTCAGCTACCCTTTCCTTCGTTGCACTTTGTCCCTCGCCATAAGACTCTGCGAGTTCATCTTCCTTTTGTTTCAAGACCGCTGCCATTGGTTCTAACAAGGATAAAACCAATGAAGAAGTATCGCCGTTCAGCCACGGAGCAATTGTAATCGTATGTATCCCGCTCTTCTTTGACGCCTGAAGCTCGGCGCGAAGGAAATTCAGGAGTGACGTTTTGCCAGAGCCCCACCGTCCTTCGAGCCCAATCACCATTCCCTCGCCTTTTGCTGCCTCAATGATTGGTGGCGCGAGTCGTTTAGCGATGCCAACGAAACCGAACTTGTCTTTTGCTTCGTCTTCCAGGGCGCGATCAGGGTCCAGAACTGAGGTCATCATCTCTCCAATACAGAATTTTAACGTATATCGATCACGTGGAATCCGTGGTCTCCACAAACTTCTTCATAGCGCTGCTTACGGTATTGCCTTGCTATGCCTGCTCTGTCCCCCAAGGTTTGAATTGGCGCAAAAACAATACCAAACAACAACACAAACGCGTTTCATATAAACCACCAAGTTACTTTATGAAGCGCCTCAGCTCTGAATCGCCACCTTTCTCACTTAATAGACGAAGAATGAGTACGGCAAAGGCTTTTTGGCTGTCCTCGTTTTCCAAAATTTCCATAGACAGCTTTTCGTGATCCGTCATCGAATCCAGAACTAAATCGGTAAGCCTCTTCGGAAAAAGCCCATGCATCACTTGATCCGTTGAATGGCTGTTTACCTGGGCCATCACTGCTTCGTCCCGGCGAACCCGATCAGCAATGCCATTGGCAAAATGAAGCTGATCCTCATCGCTGACTTCAGCACCGAAGATGTCGTTTAACTTCTCGATGATTTCAGACAGACGCTTCTTCTCCGGGTCACGGGGCTTTCCGGTACCGACACCGGTAATCGGATCCAGCCCGTCTGGGTCGTCCTCCCCCTCTAATCGGAGCTCGTGCTCCTTTCGCTTGGTGATCCGGTAATGTGAGAGGGCCAGCTCAGAGATGTCGATTTCGTCGTCGTCCAGGGCCTCCTGGCGCAGCAGAGGGAGGAGATGTTTGGCAAAGACACACAACTGCTCAAGCTCTGCATCCTCAAAGAACACAATCTGCGACAGGAACTCATAGGCTCGAACAAAGCTGCCCAGGTTTTTCTTGAACAGATCCAATTGATCGAGACCTTCGCCAATCTCTTTGAGAGAAGCATCAGCCTGCTTCAGACCAATGGTATTCCCATCAGCCTCAGCCTGTTTCCGGGCGGCTCGGACCTGCGCTCGTTCGTCGCGAAGCAGCTTGTACCGCTTGTTGAAGCGCTCCCGGGCTGGCTGGCAGTAATAGCTGAGCTTGGAGGCTTCGGCTTTTGGGTCGAAGAAGGCCCTGGCAAAGGCCTCCACCTCGTCCCAGTGGTACACCTGCTCGGCATCCAGCGCTTCCTGGATGTCATAGACCACCTGGGCGTCAGAAACCCCGGTAAGTTCCGCCTTGTTGTAGTACGGCAGGAACGAATCGAGGATCTCCTGAGCGTCGTTGATGAAATCCAGGATGAAGGTTTCCTTGCCCGGGAACAGCCGGTTCAAGCGAGAGAGCGTCTGGACACACTCCACGCCCTTGAGCTTCTTGTCCACGTACATGGCGCAGAGCTTCGGCTGGTCAAAGCCCGTCTGGTACTTATTGGCTACCAGCATCACGTTGTACTCGTCCGTATCGAACGCCTTGGCGTGATCGCGGCCATTCAGGCCCGGGTTCAGAAGACTACTGGTTTCAGTAACCTCCTCCGGAATCACATCATCCGCTGGCAGGCTGCCTGAGAAGGCCACCAGTGGATGAACGTCCTGATAGCCCTTGTCCTGGATGTACTGCTGCATGGCCAGCTGGTAACGCGCAGCCTCCTGCCGACTGCTGGTCACCACCATGGCCTTGGCCTGGCCATCCAGCAGGTGCCGGACATTTTCCCGGAAGTGCTCAACGATGACCTCAACCTTCTGGCTGATGTTGTATGGGTGGAGGCGCACCCATTTGGCCAGTGTGGTTCGGGCCTTCTTGGAATCGACCTCATCGTCCTCTGCGTCCGGGTGAGCGAGCTTCCAGGCGACGGCATAGGTGGTGTAGCGCCGTAGCACATCAATGATGAACCCTTCTTCGATAGCCTGTCTCATGGAGTACACATGGAAAGGCTCTGGCTTATTGGACTCACTTCGAGGCTGTGACGGATCCGGCTCACGGCCAAACAGCTCAATGGTCTTGGCCTTAGGCGTCGCGGTAAAGGCGTAGTAGCTGATGTCCTGGCTAGGCTTTCGCGCAGAGACGGCAGCATCCAGAAGCTCTTCTGCACTGATTTCCTCACCTTCGGGTAAGTCACCACCCAGGATGGCCTTCAGCTTGGTTGCGGAAGAGCCAGTTTGCGAAGAGTGAGCCTCGTCTGCGATCACGGCGTACCGCCCTGACGCCAGCTTGGGATACTTCTCCAGCGCATCGAACAACGCCGGGAAGGTCTGGATGGTCACGATAATAATTCGGGTCTGTTCGGCCAGAGCCTCAGCCAGCTGCTCTGATTTACTCTGGTTACCCAAATCACGGTTGATAGGGCGAACCACGCCCTGAGCGTGCTCAAACTGGTAGATGGTGTCCTGAAGCTGGCTATCCAGAACCGTTCGGTCGGTCACGACGATGACCGAGCTGAACAGCTTGTTGCCCTCGTTATCGTAGAGCTGGGCCAACTGATGGGCTGCCCAGGCAATGGAATTGGATTTGCCGGAGCCCGCACTGTGCTGGATGAGGTAGCGTTTGCCGGCACCTTCTTCGCGGGTCGTCTGAATCAGCTGGTTAACCACGTCCCACTGGTGGTACCGGGGGAAAATCAGGGTTTCCTTGGTCTTCCGGTTACCATGGAAATCTTCTTCGGTTTTCTTTTCCAGGTGTAGGAAACGGCCAAGGACCTTAAGCCAGGCATCCTTCTGGAACAGCTGCTCCCACAGGTAAGCCGTGGCGTAGCTACCCTCATCCTCGGCACGGGGATTCCCGGCACCACCATCGGCCGTGCCTCGGTTAAACGGCAGGAAGAACGTGTCCTTTCCATTCAGCCGGGTGGTCATCGCCACTTCGTCCTGGCTGACAGCGAAATGGACCAATGCCCCACGCTTGAACGTCAACAATGGCTCCGGCTTCCGTGTAACCGGATCCTTTATCGGACGATCCTTTTTGTATTGGCGTTTGGCGTGTTCGACGGTTTGTTTGAACTCGCTTTTGAGTTCCAGCGTCGCCGTCGGAATCCCGTTCACGAAAAGCACCAGGTCGAGACGGGGATTGTAGTCACCGGTGCGGGCATGAGGCGAATAGGAGACTTCCTCGACCACACGTAACCGATTCGCGTTATATCGACGCTCTGTGTCCGGATTCATGCCGTGATCCGGCTTGAAGCTGCACAGATCGATTTTTACACCCGGCACTTTGAAGCCATGGCGAAGCACATCGAGGGTGCCCTTTTTCTCCAGTTCCCGAACCGTTTTCTGGATGAGCACTTTTTCCGGGTTCTGAGGGTTACCCTTGCAGAACTTTTCCCATCGATCTGGCCAGGCCTCCTGGAAGTAACCGATCAGGTCTTCCGGATACAAGGCATGCACCTTGTCGTACTCCGACGCCTTGCCGACCAGCCAACCCTGATCACTCAGAGAAGCAATAATGTCGTTCTGGAACACTCTCTCTCGGCTGTCAGCCATGACTACTCCTTGTATCCGTCAAATCGTTTTTCGGCCGATTCGTGTTCAAATGCCTTTGATGTGACTGTTTACCTGGTACCGAATAAGCTGGTTGCCCGCTTCAATGACCTCTATGCGAGCACCACGATAACCGATGGTCTGACTCTCGGAGAGGTCATACTTCAAGTCCGCAGAAAAAGCAGGTCGAGCGAGACTCCCGGAGTATTCGCGATATTTGAACGACAACTCATCACCAGAGCGCCCAAGGTAAATCAGCTCCTGCCGAAAAGTTTGCCCATAATTCGCGAACTTGTATCGCTTGGTACACTGATCTTCTGGCACTTCGACAGCAAACATGGCTTGTGAGCCCCCGAGGATGGAGCCGCTCAGAATCGTCCGACCACCGATGGAGATGGCTTTCTCTTCCGGTTGCTCCCCCCGATCGTTCGATACCCAGTTCGTGATGAGTTTGCCGTTCTCGTTCATTAAATTCAGATTGGAAACCTGGAGAGTGCAACCGGTATCCGTTGGGCCCGCCACAAGCTGGTAATTCGCTCCAGTGATGGAGATGCCCTCGTTGAGAGGCTTCAGATTGCCATAACCATAGGCAATACTCTCACCCTCGGGCGATTCATAACCGATTTGATAGTGATCGCCCGGCAAGAAGAACCGATACCCGCCCTGCTCAAACTCCAGGTCTTCAAGCTTAAACCCTGGAGAACCAATGCCTCGGGTGCGCTCTAACACGGTTTCACCGATTTCCGCGCTGATTGGCCATCCAAGCGGGGGATACATTTCTGTATGAAGCTTCTGGGTAACACCGGTCGTTTGGCAACCCGCGAGAGCAAAGCTACCCAAAACAGCGATGCCAGCCAGTCTGATTATTGATGTCATGAGGTACTGCCTATTCCAGATCTTTATGGGTTCAGTCCGTGAGCTCTGGCGAATCCTGAGCCTCAACGAGTGAGCTTTGCCAGTCTCCGTAGGTTGTCTGGCTACCCTTGACCATCCAGCTGATTCGGCCATTGGCATTTCGGCCGGATACAATAGCCGCAGCGGCACTTGGACTGTTAAATTCATAGTCTTGGGCAAACAGCCGTTTCCCGTTGGTCTCGTCTGCCAGCACGCCATCCTTTACCAACTGGTCGTACAGGTTGCCATAACCATTAGCCTTGGCTGTCCATTTAGGACGGGCTTCCGATCCCTGAAGGACGACAAAACTGCCATCAATTTCCCGTGCTTGCGCTTTAACGCCATATTTTGGCAACTCCATCTCAAACAGTGTGTCTTCGTCGGACGATGGCGATTTGGTGTGCAGCGCAGCAGGCTCACGCAGGAAGTCGAACCCTAAGACCGGAAGGATGATGCGGATTTGCTCGATGAAGAACGCCATGTCGGCCTGATCGGACTCAGGGAGCACTGTGTAATCGTGGGCGGTACCGTTGACCAGGCCACAGCGTCCGGATTGCTTGGCAATGGTGATGAGCTGGCTTTCCAGGTATTTCACATGAGCTTTGGTGAGATTCTGGTCTTTGCTGGTGATCAGGCACACCCGCTCCCAGAAATCCTTGCCGCCTTGGGGCTCAGGACGATTGTGCTGCTTTAAGCGCTTGGCCACATCATCGGATTCGCCGATGTAGACCAAAGGACGCATGGCGTTGTCTGGATCCGGGCCTACAAGGAAATACACGCCGGTACGACCGCACTCGGGCCGTTGCACCAGTTCCGTCAACTTAGTTCGAGGCCCTGTCAGAGCATGGCCGGTCCAGTTCATGATTTCTGCAGTCAGAAGACCGTTCGGAGTGCCGTCTACCAGGAACAAGCGGATGCCGCGTCCATGGCTCATACCGTAGCCTCCATCCTGGCTTGGCGAACTTCTTCATCGAAGGCACTTTCCTCAGTTGGTGGTTGCCAGTTGCGGACATCGATCTTGCCGGTTACCGCTGCGGAGATCAGCGCGGAGCGGCGTTCCTTTAACAATTCCATAGAGTGTTTAGCTGCGCCCATCAGTTCAGCAAACCGGCGAACCCTTTTCTCCAAGAAGTAGTGAATTTCTTCTTGCTCAGCATCGCTTGCCGGTACAACCAACGGAATCTTGCTTATGTAACTCGAACTGAGATTCATCTGGCTGGTTTCATTACCATCATCTCGAACGTAGGGATAGGCAGCGATCATGAACCAGCGCAGAAAGTGAACATTCAACGATCGATTCGGTGCAATAGCTGCACATGCTTGGTTATAGGCAGCGTGTGTACCCAAAATCGCCACCCGACCTCTTGTCACACCTTGTCCATACATCGCCATAAGCATCGTCCCTGGAGGCGCAATACGTACAGCCGAGTTTCTAACTCCCTCTCCGGTAATATGCTCTTCGGCTTCGGTAATTAATTTGTAATTAACCTCACCTGTCTTAATCCAAGGAATATCACCATTCCAATATTCAGGATTTGATCGATCTGGTGTCGCTCCAGTGTTGATTTCGGCGTAGTAACCCAACTTGGCTACCATCCAATGCGCCGGCACCTCCCCAAGCCACTCCACCCCAGAGTCCTTCATGGGCACATCCGGATCCAGCCCCTTGGTCACCGCATGGGAAATCACCGCCTGGCGCTTTTCCTGAAGCAGCTCTATCAGGCGCTCCTGCTCGCGGATCAGGGCGTCGATCTTGGCGGTTTCGTGGTCTAGGAAGCGGGATAAGATTTTCTGCTCAACAAGTGGCGGTAACGCGACCTTTATATTCTTTAGGTCGTCCCAACCAATTGCCGATCGATGTGCAAGAATACCGTTGCCAAATGACTGGGCCCAAGCCTGGAACTGCTTGTCTTCAAATACCCGTAAAGCGTAACGCTTATCCACCACGTCCTTTAACGGATTCAGAACGATATATACAGGACTACAAACACCACTGTAGGGAGATAGACCATACGATCCGATACCGTAGTTCATGCTGTTAATGACTAGGTTTCCAGGGCGAACTACTTTGCATTTGGCAAGGTCATCAGGTTTTTTGTTACCCACATCACCTTTGTCCTCATATCTAATCACCCCGACGTTGGCCATCAGTGATAAGTAGTTCTGATTTTTTCCGTCAGTATTTTTCTCAATGCATTCGTCGACTACAGCTCGGCATGGAACCAACTTCCAATGTGTGGGTATAGAGTCTATTCGCTCAAGGTTCGTTTCTTTATATTCGGGATACGCGAGGAGACTCATGCAGACAACTCCTCGATCATCTGCTTGATCCGATCAGTGCATTGCTTCAGGTCAGCATCGATCTCTTCCAGAGGCCGAGGCGGCGTGAACTCATAGAAGTGCCGGTTAAAAGGAATCTCGAAACCAACGATGCCCACTTCGCCATCCTTCTCGTCCCGCTTCGTCTCATCAATCCAGGCATCAGGCACATGGGGTTTCACTTCCCGTTCAAAGTAGTCGTACACGGACTCTGAGAGTGGCACGTTCTCATAGTCCCGAAGGCCGGTATCGGCTTCTGGATTGCCTTTGCTGTCCGTGCAGATATCCGCTTCTGGATCGCGTTCACTCAGGGCATTGAGTAGGGCTTTCAGTTGAGGCGCACTCAGGTACACCTGATGATCGGTGAGCGAAGTCTTCAGGGCCTTCTGGAACTGTTTGCGATTCCGGTAGACCGTCTCGGCATCCATAGCACGACAGGCAGCGAGGATCTTGTCCTGGTCTTCTTGATCCATTTTCTGGATGGCTTTTTCGTCCGCAATCCGCTGAAGGCGTTCTTCCGAGGTTTGGAAGTTCAGCTTCAGCGGACGTTCAACCGTGATGCGTCTGTAACCGAAGGCTTCGATGGGGAAAATCTTGCTCTTTTTGGTTTCCTGAAAGTCCCCATACATCCTCACGATTTCGTCCTGATCGGACTCGCTCACAAACTGGCGCTTACTGCCGAGGGACTTACGCATTTTGGTCGCCCGGTCAGTTGCATCGATTAGCTGCACCTTGCCTTTGCGTTCTGCCGGCTTATTGTTGGAAAGCACCCACACATAGGTGGAGATTCCAGTGTTGTAGAACATATCCGTCGGCAGAGCCACGATGGCTTCAACCATGTCGTTCTGCAACAAATAGCGCCGGATTTCGGATTCGCCACTGCCGGCACCACCCGTAAACAAGGGGCTGCCATTGAGAATGATGCCGATCCGGGAGCCGCCTTCACGAGCATCCCGCATCTTGCTGACTAGGTGCATCAGGAACAGCAGAGACCCATCGGACACACGGGGTAGCCCTGGTCCGAAACGACCATCGAAGCCGCGCTGTTTGTGCTCATCGGTGACCTGCTTCTGAACCTTTTTCCATTCCACGCCAAACGGCGGGTTACTGAGCATCAGGTCAAACTTATTAGTAGCCAGCTGATCATCCGACAGTGTGTTTCCTAGCTTGATATTGCTGACTTCCTGTCCTTTGATCAGCATGTCGGCTTTACAGATGGCGTAGGACTCCGGGTTCAATTCCTGGCCGTGTAGCGAGACGGTGACACTCTCGCTGATCTGCTGAATGTACTCGTCGCCTTCGGACAAGAACCCGCCCGTTCCAGCTGTAGGATCGTAGATGGTCACAATGCTATTAGGCGTTAACCGGTTCTCCTGTCCGGTCAGGACAAGGGAGGTGGTCAGATGCACGATGTCACGAGGCGTGAAGTGCTCCCCGGCGGTTTCGTTAGAGCTCTCCGCAAATTTCCGGATCAATTCTTCAAAGATGATCCCCATACCGAAGTTGCTGATGGTTGCCGGGCTCAGATCAATGCTGGCAAACCGCTGCACCACCTGGTAAAGCAAGTTGTTGGCGCTGAGCTGTTGTACGAAGTCTTCGAAATGGAAATGCTCGAAAATTTCCCGGGCATCCTGGCTGAACGACTGGACATAACTCATCAGGTCGTCGGCCGTCTGGCTGTCAGATAGGGTAGCCAGGCTTAATGGCGAAGCATTAAAGAACTGCTGGTCAGCGGCCCGGAGCAGGAGCTTCTCACGAACCGCATCTGGTTTAGTTTGATGTTCTTGGGCTGCTGACAGTACCTGGGCTTTGGTTGGCTCCAGCACGCACTCCAGGCGGCGTAGCAGGGTAAACGGCAGAATCACGCGCCCATACTGGCTCTGCTTGAAATCACCGCGCAGAAGGTCGGCAACCGACCAGATAAACGCGGCGGTTTGGGAGTGGTTGGTTTTGTCGTCAGTCATCCGTGGAGCTCCAATACAGCATGTTGTCGGGCTGCGACTATCTCAGGCAGCCAATCCAATTCTTTTAAGTGATGCGTTCAACGTCGTTCGAGTCACACCGAAGTGAGCCGCAACTTCTGTTTTCGTGATTTGAGGGTCGGAGAGCATGGCCGCTGCTTTACGGACGTCCGAATCGGACATAGATGGTTTCCGGCCGCCTTTGCGCCCCCTTGCCCTAGCTGCCTCAAGACCAGCCTTTGTGCGCTCTCTAATCAGATCATGCTCGAACTCAGCCAATGCGCCGAAGATATGGAACACCAGGCGTCCGCCTGAGCTGGTTGTGTCGATTGCTTCGGTAAGCGATTTGAAGCCAACTTCTCGATCATTCAGATCCTGAACGATCTCAACCAGATCCTTCAGTGAGCGTGCCAGCCGATCCAGCTTCCAGACGACGAGAATGTCCCCTTTTCGGAGGGTACGAAGGCACTGCGACAGTTCGGGTCGCTCGCGAAGTTTGCCAGTAACCTTTTCCTGGAAGATTTGCTCACACCCAGCTTTTTCCAAAGCGTCCACCTGAAACTCAGGATTCTGATCCTGGGTACTGACACGCGCATAGCCTATGATCATTAAACGCACCTTTTCTAATCATAGTTTTTTGTACGTGATTTCTGAACACAAAACAACAAAAAATTGCAGGTTTTCGTACGAAGGGTCTAGGTGTCCAACAAACGACCGTTTTCAGTCTATCCTCAGGTTGCAATCCAACGCTAAGGAGAGATGAGTTAATCATACCTCCATAGGGAGTACCGGAAAATTGACTACGCCTCTACCAAAGACGATGGTGAATTTGGACGCTGCAGCCTTTAGTGGTAACGTTCAGGTTCTACAAAGCTATAGAACGTTCCTTTTTTCAGAACCCAAGCTTGCAACAATCGCCGTATACTCTCGGTGAGGGTTTGAAGAATTGAAAGCACTACATGTGCGTCAGTGAGGGAAAGGGGTACTCCAGCCGAAAACGTTGATTCTGGACGGCGCTAGAGTGATCACGAGCATTCACTATTGAGAATCTAAATGCGACACTTCAAGCTTTTGGAGGAAGGGATCCAAATCGTCCTCCTTGGATCGTTTAACCCGGCGATTTTTCATCCCCAGTGGTTCGCCCGCAAAAATTTGATGTCTGATTCAGAGGCTGAGGCTGCTCAGCTCGAAGTTTGTCATAGCGACGTTGCAAAATTCTCTACCGACTGGTTTGAATTAGAGGTCTTGCAGAAACGTTTGACGATCCGAACCAAGCACATAGGCCGGGCAGAAGAGTTGCGCGATTTAATAGCCAGTACTTTTCTTGTCTTAAATGAAACTCCAGTCGAGGCTGCGGGCTTCAATAAACAGTGTATATACCGGGCTGAATCAGATAAGTATTGGCACCTCGTAGGAAACACTCTAGCCCCGAAGAATATATGGGAGGAAGTTTTGCCCGGCGCACCACTTGGAATGAAAGGGGTCGAGATTCAGGGCGCAAGAGATGACGGATTTCCGGGAGAGAGAAACGTTAAGGTTTTCCCAGTCTTCAATCAAGGCTCCAAGAATACTGATATTGCTTTCACTTTCAATTCCCATATAGAGGTTACGCAAAGCATCGATGAAAGAAAGGCTGAAAGCCTATACGAAATATTCATGAGGCTCTTTGAAGTCGAGATGGAGCTGGCGTCGAACATTTTCAAATCTACATTGGAGCGTATAGAAGATGTTTGAAACTCAGGCAAGCAGAACTCATTCGTTCGACAGTACCGTTGATGATTCGAAATATGATGTTGTCGCCCGCCTAGAGGGTGCGATTAGATCAGAAGATGGTTTTATAAATACAGATTACGAGAGGTTATCAAAATTTGCGGACCTTTCTGTTGCTCACCTTCATCATGTTCTAGAGGGGCGTGACTTTGAGGATGCCTCATCTTTTGGCTTAGCATTTAAGCTAAAAAAGTATGAAAGAATATCTACTCGCGCTACAAGCACAGCACTTGCAGGAAAGTTTGAACTTCTTCAGAAGTGGGCTGGCCATGTTATCGCTATCGAAGATGACGAATTCACAGCGGTTATAAAAGATAAAACGAACCCGGACAATCCGGACGAAGAGGTTGTAATCGCGCTTGATGAGCTCAGCCCTTCCGATCAGCGAGCTCTTACCGTTGGTAGCGAGATTTTCTGGACTATTGGTTATGAAACCAACCGCTCGGGAAGCAAGTCCAGGAAATCAGAGATAAGGCTTCGCCGATTGGCGCCATTTTGCCAAGAAGAGTTTGACCTGGCTAAAGAGAAAACCTTGGAGATGAAAAACCTCTTCGGAGTTAATGATTTTGGATAAAATCCAAAATTTGGGGTCGGATGGGGTCTCAAGCATTTCGCTTTTTGGGCCGGGAGTTGGTGAGAGCGTTTGTCTGCATCTGGGCAACGGCGATTGGTTCGTCATTGACTCATGTCGGGATCCTAAAACGAAGCGACCTGCGGCATTATTGTTTCTTGAAGAACAAGGCTTGGACCCAGCCGAAGTTGTCAAAGGCATCGTCGTTTCGCACTGGCATGATGACCATGTCCGAGGTATGTCTGAGGTCGTTCGTTCCTGCCCGCACGCCCAAGTTTTTTTGTCTGTGGCTTTGCAAAGAGCTGAGCTCTACGAGTTAGCGAATATATACAGTGGTCGTTCTACGCCTGTTCAGACGACGGACACCGGCGTGACGGAGTTACAAAAGGTATTCAGTATCCTGACGCCGAGGGTGAAAGAAGCCAAGGACAGAAATATCGAGATGCCGTACAGCTTCGTCGGTCCTAACTCCCTCTTGTATCGTCGGGACCGAGTAGAAGTTTGGGCATTGTCTCCCTCACAAGGCGAAATAGCGGCCGCGCTTGATGACTTCACCTCCCATTTAGATGAAGCGCGCCGACGCCCAAGAATCATTCCGAGACCAACCAGTAACTTTTGCGCAATAGCATTGCACGTTCGCTTTAATGATGCTGCAACAGCAATATTGGGCGCTGATTTAGAAACTTCAAAGACTAATCCTTTGATAGGCTGGGACGCCGTTGTAAACAGCAGGTTGAGGCCAGAATCAAAAGCTAGATTTGTGAAGATTCCTCATCACGGTTCGGAAACAGGGCATCATCCGAAATTCTGGACAGAGCTTACAGAAGGTGATCCAGTCGGGATTCTCACCGAGTTCTCATCACATAGTTTGCCGCGGGAACAGGATGTGAGACGGTTGAAGTCTTTGACATCGGCTCTGTATTGCACAACCGCGCCTAAAGCGAGCCTGCCCAAGCGAAATAAGACTGTTGAAAAGACTATGAGTGGAGTCGTCCGTTCGAGGCGGGTTATTGGTTCTTCCCGACTTGGGCAAGTAACACTGTCTATTGCAGAAGATGGTTCCCACCGAGTCGATTTGGGCAGTAACGCAGTCGAGCTATAACGTTTAGCTATACCTATTTACACCAAAAGCCGCTCGAGTTTATCGGCCGACGGTCACGATGAAATCTAGTAGGTAGTGCACATCTAAAACCGATCTTTCTAAATTACTTTTCTTGCTCTCGAACTTCCTCCTTCTATCTAGTCAGCTTCATTCAGACAATTCACTTGCCTCGTTATTAATATGGCAAGCGCGTATGGCTGACGCTGTCTGATCACGGTGTGGGATTATCGTGGGAGGTGCCTCGAAACTTTTGATAAAGACGGTCATCGGCGCCAATCTAGACTAAAATCGGCTTTATGGTGACTTAACATCGTGAACGGTCTTTTGGGTTGTTCGTTAGATCATTTGGCTAACCCGGATTTCTCATCACCCTCTAAACAAAAACGGCTGAAAGCCTTATGATTCCTGTCGCTAAACAAAGAGTCATAAACCTTCAGCCGTGCACGGAATGCTACCAGATCAAATCGCCTTTTCGCCACTCTCCCGCCGCCTCGTCGAAGCTAATTTTTCCGGCGGCCATATCACCTCGGATGCTGGCCTTTTGCTGCTGCGGGAAGTGGACCGCCAGCATCGCCTGACTCGGCAGCTTGCCCAGATCTTTCCAGATCGGCGTGATCCAGGGCGGATTCAACACCCTCTTCCGATGTTGCTGGCGCAGCGGATCTATGCCCTGGCCGCCGGGTACGAAGACCTCAATGACCACGACGATCTGCGCCACGACTATGCCCTGCAGACGGCGGTCAATCGGCTTCAGCCCCTGGCCGGCAAGTCAACGCTGGGGCGCCTGGAGCAGCAAACCAACCGTAAAGCCGTGGTGGAAGCCCATCGTATCCTCTGGGAGCACTTCATCGCCCAGCACGACTCGGCCCCTGCGGAAATTGTGCTCGACTTTGATGCGACGGACGTGCCCATCCATGGGCATCAGGAAGGCCGCTTCTTCCACGGCTATTACGACCACTACTGCTTTCTGCCGCTCTATGTGTTCTGCGGCCGCCATTTGCTGGTCAGCTACCTGCGTCCCAGCAACATCGACGCCGCCCGTCATAGCTGGGCGATTCTGGCGCTGCTGGTGAAGTTCATCCGTCGCCACTGGCCGGATACGCGCATTGTGTTCCGGGGCGACAGCGGCTTCTGCCGCCATCGCATGCTTGACTGGTGCGACCGCCATCAAGTCGATTACGTGGTTGGCATTGCCCGCAACGACCGCTTGGTCCAGGCCGCCGCGCCGGCCATGAAACTGGTGGCTGAAGCGGCGGAACGGGCTGGCTGCAAGCTGGCCGGCATTTACCGATTTCTCTACCGGGCTGGTAGTTGGCGTAAGCAACGCCTGATTGTCTCCCGACTGGAGCACGACGAACGCGGTGCCAATCCGCGCTTCATCGTGGTGTCCCGTTACGAGGAGGACGGCGCCAAGCAGTACTACGAAGATTATTGCGCCCGTGGTGATATGGAGAATCGCATTAAGGACCAGCAATTGGACTTGTTCGCTGGCCGCACTTCCAGCCCGCGTTGGTGGGCCAACCAATGGCGCCTGATGTTGTCGGCCTTCGCCTATGTGCTGTTCGAGCGGTTACGTGATCACCTCAAACATACCGAGCTGGCAAGGGCCAGTATCCACACGCTGCGCCTCAAACTTCTCAAAATCGGTGCAGTGGTGATCCGCAACAGTCGCCGCATTCGCTTCCTGCTCAGCGAAGCCTATCCCCTAAAAGACCTGTTTGCCGGCTTGGTTGCACGTCTCAAACCGACGTAGCCGATCGGGCGTCCCCGGCCCACACCAATGGGGGTAAGGGGGCCGTCTGCCTGATCGGCGGAAAAACTGCCGTAAGCGACTAAAAAGCGATCAACTTCACCCTGCCGACCGGGTCACAATCGAGAAAAAATCAGAATCGGCGGGGTGATGAGAAATCCGGGCTAAGTACCGATTTTTCAAAGATTTTTCTTTCGATGTTGATCTTTCGCCACCCTGACGGCGATCTATAATATCTCAGCACCCGAATTTAAGTTCCAGTCTAAACGCTCACATTGTAACAGGCAAAAGACGATGCACAGAGACCAAAATAGCGCTTCCCTGGTTATACATATCGATGAGGAAACGCAAACACTCATTGATCGCGCCGCTGAGCTTGCTGGTAGCACGCCGGAAAAATTTATAATTCAGGCTGCAACAAAAGAAGCTTTAGCTGTCGAAAACGACGCTCTTCATATCGCGGTTTCAAATCAGACGGCTGATCGAATACTGGAACTTTTGGACAACCCAAAACCGGTCTCCCTTCAGCTTCGGAAAGCGGCCCTCAAACATCGCCAGCTTGTACATCAATATAGATCAAAAGATAGCCGTTAAACACTTTTGTACTCTAAATTGCAGATGTCCGTCGGAACTCAATGTGACTATATGGCTAATCGATAAGTATTGATCCCGTAAAATTACGCCTATCACCAAACACCGTAGTAAACGACTATTTGCATTCACTCTGCGACTATGGAAAAATTTCCATGTTCCTCCAGAACAACGTAATTGCCGCTTTCGAGCGGCTTTTTTTATGGCTGAACCTGCTGCTCAACTATTAACGCTGAAATCTCAGTGGCCTTACTTCTGGATCCAAAATTGATAATCTCCTGCAATGTAAGAAAGAAACCATTTCAAAAAACCATTGTAAGGCTTTTGGTCATCCAAAAAACCATTAAAGCTGAGCCTGTGGCAATTAGTAGCGGAAAATTACCCTCTCAAAAGCCCCTCATCTAACTGTTTAGTCCATCCGACATAATGGAAATGGTTTTTTCCTTGCTCGACATGGTTCTTTCCTTGCTCACCTCTCAACAGTAGCTATGAGGATTTGGCTGGTAGCTCGTAGCTGAGAGCTCAGCCTATGGCTGAGCTCGTTGCTGAGCAGTCAGGCTTTGCCTGGCTGTGAAGGAAAGCTCGGGCCGAAGGCCCGAATGACGGCAAGAGTGATGGTTCGGCGATCTACCAGCGCTCACCTACCATGATATCTGCAATACAACCCGCCATTTAAAAGCAAGGAAAGAAAAACACCAGGCACGAAAAACCACTGCCCGCATCAACTCACCACCCAGCGCCCAACTCTATGTAGTTTTGTATCCGCTGCATAACATCCAGGCTGCCGTCAGTAATGAGCACCTCCAGCGGCGACTTACCTCCAAAAAGGCTATGATCGTTAGCCACCGACATAAACCCGTATACATTGGCCGGATTTTCGAATTGTAGCCGAAGGGCGGCATGGATATTCAGTACGTGACTAATCCTCAACACCTGATCCGAAGATAGTTCGTCTGAAACAGATTCTTTATCCCCAACCCCGAGAACCTTGAGCCTCTGGTCTTCAGAACACCCCCATTCGGCCAGGATTTTCAATGCGACATCTAATCCAATTTCTTCCTTAGAACGTTTAGGAAATTGTCTCATTCATTTCACTCTCGAATTCCAAATCACTTCCATCAAGGAAAGAATTAAAACCATCAAAAAAACCATTTTCCAAAAATTTTCTGTCAATTTTCAGAAATACCTTAAAAAAGTAATATATCTTTTGATAACCAAGCCAAAAATTAATGAGATCATGGTTTTTACATTGCCCCCAAAGGCTCCATACGCGTTATTCTAACTTTACGGACGATTTGAGTTTTGAGTCATGATCAATAAATTAACCGCCCACCTTTCGATCCAACAAAACCTCCAGGGTAAAGACTGGCTATGCGGAGACATTCATGGCCAATACCATGAATTGCTATATACCATGGAGCAAAAGGAGTTTAACCCCTTACTTGATCGTCTGTTTCTACTGGGCGACTTAGTAGACCGGGGCCCCCAATCCAAAGAGCTATTAAACTGGGCACTATTCACCAGCAACGTCTACAGCGTCATGGGCAACCATGAGCTGACGTTCGCAGCCGGCGCGTGGAGTCCTCGGCATAGGCAAAGACACTTATCGATGGGAGGTCAATGGTCCGATCAACTGGCGTTGGAGG
This sequence comes from Marinobacter sp. MBR-105, assembly GCF_053628895.1. Taxonomy (NCBI): domain Bacteria; kingdom Pseudomonadati; phylum Pseudomonadota; class Gammaproteobacteria; order Pseudomonadales; family Marinobacteraceae; genus Marinobacter; species Marinobacter sp. MBR-105. The sequence goes on from NZ_JBRJHG010000011.1 coordinate 20,065, forward strand.
AGTACCGCAGATTAGCGCAGCTCTGCATCAAGAGCTTTCCACTGACCATCACCTTGGAATGTGAACAAGGTACTTTAGGACTGGTCCATGCTCAGAGCCCCTCAGATGACTGGCTAGAGGCGCAGACCGCCACAGTTACGGAAAGTTTTGCCGTTGATTGTACCTGGCCCTGGAATCGAGCTCAGGGTCCGGCACAAATCATCAAAGGCGTGACTGCGGTTGTATCTGGCCACATAGGTATGAAGGAGGTCGTTCGACGAGGGAATCAATTCTGGATAGACACCCTTGAGCAAACTGGAAATATTACCCTCATTCCAGTCGCTGAAATTTTTAAATGGATGAAACGTACATGAGAAACAAGTCGCCGGCTCTACTTGTGGTCGACCTTGAATCAACCTGCTGGGAGGATCTGACTCCCGAGGGGAAACGTCAAGATGTAGATAGCATGGAGATCATTGAAATCGGATGCGCACTCGCAACACGAGACGGGCAGCTTCTCGAAAGCGCTAGCTTCTTGGTCAAGCCAACCCGCTTCCCTCAACTTAGCGATTTCTGCACAGCTCTGACGGGAATTACTCAATCAATGGTTGATGAGGCCCCAACCTACCCTGAAGCTATTGAAGCGCTGAACAAATGGCTGGGAGGGCTTTCTGATGAGTTCATCTGGTGCAGTTGGGGAAACTACGATCGTCGGCATGTAGAAGCCCAAAACCAGCAAACAGGCTCACGCCCAGCAATGAGTCGATATCCTCATCTGAACCTAAAGCGCATTTGGCGGCGCACTACCGGACAGAAACAAAAGAATGGTCTTGTCAACGCCCTAGCTTTTCACGATCTAACCTTTGAGGGAAGTCACCACAGGGGCGTCGACGATGCCCGAAACATCGTCCGACTTCTGCCATTTATGGATTGGTCGCTTGAGGCAGAATTATTGGCGAATCCAGACCTACCTTAAATACAGGGAGTAGCGTTATCTATGCATCGAGTCAAACACAAAGCAATCGTTTTTATGCACGGCAAGCGCGTAGGCCACCTAGAGCGACATGGAAATAGAGTTCTATTTCAATACGACTCAAACTACCTCGAATTCGGAAAGCCGCTGAGCCTTAGCCTCCCTCTTCGTTCGGAACCTTTTGAATCGGAAGGGCTCCCTGCCTACTTCAGCGGACTTTGCTCCGAAGGTTGGTTGAGACGTATTCAGGCTTTTGAGCAGCGAATTGATCCCTCCGACGAGTTCACTTTGTTGATTAACAATGGCAGAGACCTCGCGGGCGCAGTAACCATTGAACCAACGGATTGAAACCCAGGAAGAACGTCAGAGAACGAGCCTATTGCGATAGGTCTTTGATCTGTTCAAATTTGAACGGGGAGTCGGAATGACAGCGGAAGAGCTCATTGAGCAACTGAAAGAACTGCCACCGGAAACACCAGTTCTGGTAGAGGGGTACGAAACCGGATTCGACGACATCGTCGAGCTTACAATGGAACAGGTTGTTCAGTACCGACATGCTCAGGAATGGGATGGCGAGTATCAGAAGTCTAACAGATTCGCAAAGCAGATAATCGGTGCACCAAACGCTGTAGTGATCCGGGGGCGCAGGGGAGACAGACGGTAAAGCCATGGAAAAACGAAAGCGCTATCACCTCCGAAAATTGCTGACCCACTGTAAACCAAGTGCCCCGATGCCGGATGCCATGAGAGAGTGGGACCAGTTGAGGTCTGTTGGTTTGGAGCAACCTACTTTGGCCGGCCAGGCGAATATACAGGAGGCGGCGCTAGCTTTTTCGGAAAAATTGGCTGATCGTTTCGGGGTAGTTCAACTAATCTTGTATGGCAGTCGTGCACGTGGCAATTATAAGCCAGAGAGTGATGCTGACTTGGCAGTTATCCTAAGTGGATCGCCTGTTGATTTCGTGGTGACGAAGCTGGATATGGCAAGCGTGGCGTTTGATGTGCTCGTTGAGACCGGCGTTTTGATCCAGCCTCTGCCGATATGGGAGAGCGAGTGGAATAACCCGAAAAACTACTCTAATCCAGCTCTACTTCAGAACATTGTCCGTGAGGGTATTGTTCTTTGGAGCGTTTGATTTCGAAAATTCACCCAGGGTCCACATCAGATGTTGCTTTCAATCTGGCTCAGGCTGCTCTCGATCCGACATAAAGTCATCCGTTGCCCTCTCATCAGAGTCAAAAAACTCATCCCACACAGGATCAGTTGGTCGCTCATAATGTTTTACTGATCCCTTGAGGCGCTCGAGGGGAGCAAACTCCTGAGGAAGCGGTTCAGCCAACTCGTCAGCATGAGATGTATATGCATCTAAACTATCCAGCAACTCTTTTTCAGTTAGACGCTTTACTGTAGCCATAGCTAGCTCCCCCCTCTGGCTCTCCTATCACTGTGTCAACGATTATATCTCCATTTTGGGCAACATCATTACTCCAAAACCCAAGATCATCGTCTACACGGAAATAAAACATCGGGCTAGTTCACGCGAGGGCCGAATAATCAACAAATCAATCATTCTTCAGGCCATCAGCGTCAACAACAACCATCTCTTCTAACTGTGCAAATATTCTCGATTTAGTTTCACTCCGATCCAGCCGATACTCCAAATCTTCCAGGGAGATATCAAGACGATGGCACATCACTTCAATTACCCTTCCGTACCTTGAATTCAAGGTTTCCATCTCATCCAGTTCATCGATCGTTTCAACATAAAGTTGCTCAAAGTGCTCTGCCACTCCTCGCAGCGTTGAGAGCTGAGCCAAGTATTGATCATACTCCAACACCCATTTTCTCAATCCATTTGGATCCAGTCGTATATCTCGGAATGCTTTCGTGCGCTGTAACTCCGTTTGATATCGAAGTTGGAATTGCTGTGCAACAAAGAGTGCCTCTCTCCGCGCTTGAATAAGTCGATGTAAAGAACTCAATAGCGCCTTTCTCAAACGCGCTGTTTCCTCGTCAGCCCACGCTCTGCGCGCGGTTTGCGTGATGGCAGGTGGCGGACACCTAACTCTGAAACTAGGAAGGCGTATTTCCTCTCGTTTAATTTCAGTGGGCAATCTGGAGTACCATGTCCTCAGCTCAGAATGCCGGGCTCGCGATTTCTTCAAGCCTCTCTGCAAACTTGAGTCGAATGAACTCATGAACTCCGCATATTCATCCTGGAGCTTGGCCAATTTGCCTCGCCCATCGAAGAACCTTTTCGCCGATAACGTATGGATACCGTCACTGTCCTTCGATACTGGAACCATGTAGGCGTGAATATGGGGACTGGTCTCATCTAAATGAAGTACAGCACTCACTATGCGAGCTTCACCATACTTTGAGTTGAGAAATGATAGGGAACGCTTAGCCCAATCCTTTACATAACCCCCATCCTTACCCCGCCAATGACTTTGTTCGACGGTCATCACGAACTCCACAGCCCATACGGCGTCGCTCCGAAGACGCTTCTTCCCAGACAAAGATCTTTGATCCGAAATCTTCGACACCAGACTCAAAATTTGTTGGGCAGGCGTTTTTCCTCTTCCTTTCAGAATCTGATTGAACCGACTCCTTTGAGGATCAGCATTCGGGGTGCTGATCTCCCTCATCACATGAGCGCTACTGCCAGCGACATTAGCCCTTTTGAGTTTCTTCAGTCTAAGAATTGCCACATTCATAATGGGTTACCTGGCCCAGGTCCTGACATAGGTGTAGTGAGTACACTTATGTCTTTATGGGAGAACGAACTCAGCACGTTGCCTGAGTCCCTATAAACTCAACCAGTATGCAATGGCGGAAATGGCGGAAGTGGCGGAGAACTATAAAATTCTTTAAAAATCAGCGTGCTGCCGCACGAAACCCCTGGCGGGGGAATGGCGGGCCATGGCGGAACATTGCATAGACTCTATCCGCCAAGCTCCGCCAACCGATCCGCCATTTAACCTTCTGATTTTCAAGGTGATCCGCCAATTCCGCCATTTCCGCCGCTCACACTGGCGTACTGGGGATCAACTAATCAGAGCCCACGCAACAGGCCGATCGCTTCGCCCTCGTCTAACAACTTTCAAATAGCCTTCATCAACTAGATAGGCCAGAGTCCTCCTCAGGTCGTCGGCTTTTCGATGACAAAGCCTGCGAGGCACCCTCTTAAAATCATCAGACGCTATCTGCCCTCCCTGCTTACCTTTGATCCAGTCAAGGAGCTCTCCTGCCATAGCCGCTCGTCGTCCGAAGAAAACACTCTCCTCCCTGGAGGCGGCCGACCACAGGTAGTAATCAATGAGCGTAAAGGCCCGCATGACATGATCAGAGTTAATTTCAGGCTCCCCATCAAATAGAGATAACGTGGCAGCAATTCGTGCAGCCATTTCTGGCGCCTTGCTAGCGACTCGCGCAATGCCCGAAAACGTCCCGCCCGGACCAATTTCCGCCTCAATACGGTTGTAATGTCTTACCCACTCTTGCAAAGCGGGACCAGATATCTCTCGCACCTCCGGTAATACTCCTCCAGTATGGGGGCATATCGAAATTGGCGTATTCAAGAGCTCTAACAGCCGCTTGCTGTATCGCTGATACTCCGGAATACATCGGATATCACGACTCAAACTGTGCTCATCCACAAACCTGCTACCAGCAATACTTTGTTCATGGCATATGAGGAAACGTGCCAAAAAACCCTGGCCGTCTAATAACGGGTCAGAGAGGACTTTAGCTGCCACAACAGGCTGCAACATTAAATGGGCCGACAAACGCCTGTTCCGGAGCTGGCCGGACTCCAAAGCATTTGCACGCGTTCGCGTTACCGGATCTCCGCCCCATAGCGCCGACATTATCGCTAGCATTCTCCCCCGGCTCTCGTCGGTCATCCCATGGCCTCCAAAGAAACCTATACCCTCATCGGTGAATATCCCCGCCGTTGGCATCCCATCGCGAAGATGCGCGTATAGGCCTTCCGCATTTGGCTCTTGAATCAGAATGTGTGGGATTGGAGCTGGGGATGGACGATTTAATTCCATCGCAGTGAGAGCTTTCGCGAATGCCTCAAAGTCTTTCCCTGTAGATTCTTCAACGGCTTTTGAATGTTTCTGCTTAAGTGCCTTATAGCTTGCCTCCCAGGCTTCTCTACCGGCCCTGTAATGAGGCTCTTGGGCCTTTAGCTCTCGAGCTCTCGCTTCTTGCCATTCATGAACGGGAAGCAGGGCGAGCTTATCGACCGTAGATTTTCGATCACCTGAATCAGCCACCGAGAGGAAAAAAAGTGATATCGGACTCCGGAATGCTTTTCCACGGGCGACGTCAACAAGGGGCTGACCTGCGAGTGTTGCGGATGCCAGGACTGATTGAGCAGCAATCCCCCGCGGCACCATAACAACACCGGCTAATGAAGCGGCGACTTCCCCGAGCACTTCTCCCAGTGCGTCAATCGGGTATTCCAGATCTTTTGTCGGACCTAGCAAAATCCCATCGTTGGAGGAAGGCGCTGCAGAACGATTAATCTGAGGACTGTCAGCCATTTAGCTCTCCTTTTTGAGCATCCATAGCCCACTGCTGGAGAACAGAAAACTTGTAACGGACATTGCGTCCAAAATAGACATGCTGCGGAGCCGGCAGGCCGGCCAACTCATTATTCCACCTACTCTGCCTTAGCGTTAAAGGGCTGAATCCTAAGTATTCGGCAGCCTGACGCTCATTCAAAAAACGGTGTTCCAAAGAAATAACATTATCGGTCATGGATAGTTCCTGGTTTGAAATACCAGAAACCGACTGGGCACTCGCTGACGTTGCACAACGGCATCCTGAAGCTTAAAGTGTCCAAGAGCTTCTTAGGTAATGGTGTTGCAGCACCAAGATTCTAATTGGCTCAGGCCGGCTTACTGGCTGACACATGGAAGCTTGGCGTTGAGGCTCCAACCATGGCGCCAAGCTTCCCTCTCTTGCCTCGGATGTATCCCGAGATCTATTGAGATCTTACCAGACCAAATTGGCAGTTTTTGGCGATGGACACACTCGCAAAAACAGCCGGCTCCTTACTCCTCTTCTACAGTCTCCATCACCCACGTGCTCCAACGCTCCAAGGCTTTCGCCTGCTCGTCAAATAGTGTTGCTCGTTGATATATGTCCTCCAGGCGATCATCACTCAGATGATTCAGAATGCGTCTTATCACGTGAGGCGGAGTCTCGCAGTACTCTCCTAAACCTGTTGCCACAGTTCGCCTCAAATCGTGGACCGAGAACCGTTCTAAACCAAACAATGGCGCCTTCTCGTTGACTTGTTGGGTTTTTATGCCTTGCAAGCGAGCAATAGCGGTTGTGAGCGAGTTTGAACCAATCGGTTGCCAAGGTGCCCTGGTACTCCTGAAAACGTAGGTACCGTCCATATCAAGCGATTGGAGCAGGTTCTTAAGCGCTGTGGAGATTGGTACGGTGTGCTTTCGGCGACTCTTGGTAATCTCTGGAGGCAAGTTCCAAACGTTTGTGTTGAAGTCAATATCTGACCATTTTGCTTGGCAGATTTCTCCCCTGCGCAGCCCAGTCAGCAGAATCGCTTTCAGTGCGGCGCGAACGGAGGTGTCCAAGGAACTGTCCTCAAGCGCCTCCCAAAACCGCTTCATTTCCGACGGTGTCAAAACGCGACTACGTGGCGATCCCTTCGACGCTCCCAGTTTGGCCGGTTGCAGGCCGTAGCAGGGATTCTCATCAATCAACCCTTTGGCAACTGCGAGCTCAAACATACCGTTAAGTATCGTTAAACACTTCCTAGCCTGTTCACGACTATTCAGTTCGGATACTGCGGAGATAAGCGAAGCTGCTGCCTGCTTCGTAATTGTAGGAATCAGAATTTGGCCAAGTGTTCGCCGTAGGTATTTATTCCAGCGCCATGTTGTTTGCCGTACAACCTGTTCTGAGGGAGTTCGTTTCGTGCGTGTAGAAGGTGTACTCGAGTACACACGAATCCAATCGTCAAACAATTCTTGGCCGGTCCAAGTTTGTTCAGCGACCTTCTTACTTTCCTTGAAAGCCTTCTTTGGATTAATCCCTTTGGCAAGCAACGCACAGGCCTCACCATGGACATCTCGTGCTTGTAGCAGAGAAGTTGTAGGGTAGCGTCCCAAAGAAACAGCATCCTGCTTGCCGCGAAACCTAAAACGGTATGACCAAGTTTTTGTTCCACGAACGGAGATTCTGATAGCAAGCCCCCCACCATGCGGGGATTTCACCGACTCCCAGTAAACGGTCTCCCTGGGTTTCAGTGATGCAATCTGGCGATCGGTCGTGAGCAACGGAATATCCTCCACTCAAATTGTAACCACACTTGTAACCACAAATTGAGTGTATAGACCGATATTCCAATAGACAACGAGAGACAACGAAAACACACAACTATTTGTTTTAAATGCTATTTTCGCATATCTAGGCATATAAGTTGATATAGGAGCGTTGCCCTCCGGAGGCAAAGGTCATAGGTTCGAATCCTATCGGGCGCGCCATGAATATCAAGGACTTGCGTGAGAGCGCAGGTCCTTTTTTTTGGCTTGTGCCCAAATGGTGCCCTGACAGTGCTCGGCGTTCACTGGCTAATCAGTAAAATGGCGGGCACAACGACGCTCACCAGCTGTTAACACGGCTTTCGAGATCCCGGATTGAGTCGACGATTTCCTCAAAGTCCGGAGGTGTCGAGTACATCATCCCCGCACCCACCATTTTCTCGTAGTCACCCCGCAACCCCTCCAGAGTATCGGTCTCCGGCAATAGCTTCAGCCGTCCATCCAGACACTCGTCATAGTTCGCGTAGCCCGTATGGAAGAAAACTTTCTTGTGACGAACTACATCCTCTAAAAGCTCCCGGTTTTTGACCGCTGATCGGCCGGCAGGATGCTCTGCAAGCATCACCAAGTCGTACCAATGTCGGGACAACCTTTCAGCACTGTCCCTGAGCTTACCCCTACTACATTCAACATGTATGAGCGTCGCTTTCTCCCAGAAGGTCCGTTCCGGCGAGAGCACCACGACCTCACTGCTCGGATAGACTAGGTCTTGCGTCAGCTCAGAGATGTATGGGCAGACCGTATGCGTTTCGTTGGGATCGATGACATTTCTGCCACCTAGCTCAATAAGTACCTGCGAACGGATGTATTCATCCGAATCCTCTATAACCGATGGGTAAGTGACCCAGATTTTTTCACCTCCATCGTCTAGCTCAACGGTGTGATGCTCAGACGCTGGCAATTTAGCCAATTCTCTTTCTAGGTATGGAACGACCACTTCATTCGCATAGGCAAAAACATAACCTTTCAGTCGTTCACTAAACTGCTTGGTTTTGGTACGACTTACGCCCCCTGCGAATGGGTCAAAGCCGTCCTCGAAGGCCCTGTAATCCAACGTGATATCGACATCCTCAGAAAAGCGATCAATCACATCGTAAACTTTGGAGAGCGATGTACCACCTTTAAAAGCCATCGGGTGCGCACCAGGCATGGAGAACAGCGCCTGCAGAGTCCAGCAGACCCATACATCCTTTTCCAAAACAGATGCACTGCGAGCCAGTTGAGGTGCAACAGTTTGAAGGATATCGCGTTGTTCCTCCGCGGAAAGTTCGAGAAATACCTGCTCAGCCATGGACACGGCCAGTCTCATATTGCCTGAACACCTCGCTCATCCAGGCCGGCATACGGGAGGAAAGCAACGTCTCGAACTCTTCTTCGCTCAACCCCTCTTTGATCCGCTTCACTACCTCGGTACTGATGTTGTTTTTACCCAGATACCAAAGAGCAGAGAGGGCCAAGCCAGGTCTTTTGCCCGCATGCTGAAGCTTTCTCTGACTGCTGGTGTGCACAAGCCTCACTTTAAGTTTACCGATGCAAATTTCTCGGGTGGGGCCACTAGTGTAGTAAACCGGTGTCGTTGGCATTTGCGTACTGAGCTTGAAGCGGCGAGCCGCTTCTGCCCCGTGAACCTGAATGGTTTCTCCATGCTCTTTCGCGATCACCTCAACCACACGCGACACGTCGGGCATCACCACCCCGACAAACCTGCTTTGCTTTGGCCGGACAAACACGCCCCTTGCAACCCGCTGAATCACACCCGCCTCTACTAGCCTAGACATAGCCTTATCCACAGCTGCGCGTGACCCGAGCCGAAGAAACCTTGTATTTGTAAAGGGCTCACCTTGCGGGAGCTTGACTATTTGACGCTCAATGGACTCTTTCACGGACATGACACACCTCCAAGCATTGTCAGAAAAACTACTACTTTTTCGGACACTATTCAAGCTTGATCGACGTGACAACATCGAGTTTTGCTGACGTATTGGCGGAGCTAAGCCTCATCAACATCCTGAATTATCACCTAGCAACTCAGAAATGACCTCAAAGACATAGGGGTAAATGCCAGCGCATTGCGAAGTTCTCGGACCTGCAACATTTAACGTCCCTATCTGATTATCGATGCAAAATTCCCGGATCTTCTCAACAGCCAGGCCCGGCTCTACTACAGAAATATCAATCAGCTTTAGCGGTTTCCGCTCCTTCAGAGCCATAGAAACAGTCAATGCTGTGCCGCCCTTGAGCTCGTCGCGATAGAAAACAAGCGTACCGTCGCCTGTCTGAACATTTTTTCGGGTTCGGGCTCGATAGCCTCCAGTGATTTCCGTAAGCGGGTAGCGCTCCGGTATCGTCCCATCCTCTGCTAGGCGCCCTTTTGGGCAAGCGCCCGCGATCGGGTAATCCCGGTCTATCGCCGCATCAAGTGCCGCGCGGTCGGCACCAGTCTGACCACCGCTAATGACTTTCATTGGATACCGCTTCATATCAGTCGTTTTCAATCTTTAAGCCTCCCAACGGCGATCAGATCTGTCGCCACATCCATCGGAATTGGATAGCCTTTCCACCACGCCACTCACCCAGTCGAGCGGCCTTTGAGTCTGACGATCAAAAGCAGGCCATACCTACTAATCAGACATTCATCAATGCTGTCATCGATCAATTCAGACAACGTCATCTGGAGTATCACAGGTTCGTTTGAAGCGGAACAAATCGAAACCTCCGCAACTGCCGAGAGAAAGCCCATGTTTTACACCGTCGATGAAGTGAGTAGCCGTTACAAAGTCTCAACTAAAACTATATGGCGCTGGGTCAGAGAGGGGAGATTTCCCCGACCGGTCAAGGTCGGCCCGGGGACAACTCGTTGGAGGGAGGAAGACCTGCAAGCTTTTGAAGAGGGCTTGCAGTGAGTCGTCACCATTGTATGTCGCAATACAAACAACCTCGCCTAATCAAGAAGCCACGCGGAAATGGCATTTCTCCGAGCGAATCGTGCTCGATAGATTTGATCGTAGCATGATGGCAGGAATGCTATTGTTTATTTAATTCAACGATGTAGTTTTCTCCGGACCCTAAAGCGTGCCCGATTTCCGGACACTGAAATCCTGACAATTCTGCACTCCCCGACCCGACAAAATTGGATCCAAATGTCCGTTTAGAGTGCCTGGAGGGCACCGATCAAATGTCCTGTTTCCGGACATTGGTTACCTGACAAAGGTGTGCCAAACTTCGGCGCTAATTGGCTTAAAATGCTGATATATCGGGGTTTTGGAGGCTGGTGTTTTTTGCTTTAGGCATTTGATCTTTCAGACTTTTCACCGATTTAGACCGGTTGCTGCCTACCTTCGAAGGCGCACTCCGGAGGCAAAGGTCATAGGTTCGAATCCTATCGGGCGCGCCATTATTTTCGAAGGCTTGCGTGAGAACGCAGGCCTTTTTTGTTTGTCTTTGCCCAAAGTGTTTCGAGCGTTTTCAAAAGCGGCGAATCTGGCTTATTTGAACCGCACCACCAGCTCATGCGACTCAGCCGCAATTTTCTCCATCTTCTCGACACTGGAGGCCGACTGCGCTCCTTTCTCAAAGTTCACCGATGCGAGCGAGGAAATGCTCTCGACCTGCTCGTTAATCTGGTCGGAAACCTGCGCCTGTTCCTCCACAGCGGTGGCCATCTGAATCGCCATTTCTGCAATGGTATTCACTGAGTCTGCAATCTGGTTCAGGGTCTTTTCCGCATCCAGCATACGGTCCAGCCCACTGTCTGAAGCCAGATTACCCTGTTCGGCGACCTTCACCGATTCGGACGACCTTGAGAGAAGCTTGTCGATGATCCCGTGAATCTCACGGGTGGAATTCTGGGTCCGTTGGGCCAGGTTCCGGACCTCATCCGCCACCACCGCGAAGCCACGCCCGTGTTCCCCGGCTCTGGCAGCTTCAATCGCCGCGTTCAGAGCCAGCAGATTGGTCTGCTCGGCGATGTCTTCAATGATCTTCGCCACATCTGCAATCTTTTCACTCTCCGTCGCCAACTCACCGACGGAGCGACTGATGCCATGAACGGTGGTTTTCAGTTCTTCAATAGACTGCCTGGTTGAGGCGACAACCTGGCTGCCCTGTTCCGCCAATACCCTGGCCCCATCGGCTTTGTCGGCGGTTCGCTGCACGTTTTCGGAGACTTCGCCGATGGTCTGCGACATTTCATGAACTGCAGCAGCCACCTGCTCGGTCTCGGCCTGCTGTTTCCGCATGGTGTCCTGGGCCTGAGAGGAGTATTCCAGACCTCTGACTGCGGCAGTCTTTACGCCGGCGGCAGAATCTTCAATCCGGGTCAACACGGCGTCAAGGTGGGCTTGTTGCGCTCTGACCGCCACTTTGATGCGCCCCAACTGCAGGTCATCATCGGTGTAGCTTCGCGCTGCCAGGTTGTCAGTAAAGGTATTACCCATCATATCGGTAACCGACTGAATTAACCGGTGCCTCGCTATATTCATCCAGATCGCATAGGCGAGCACACCCACCGACAGCAAAAACTCCGACAACACTTGTTGGCCTGAGAGAAACAATCCTCCGGCTGCCATCAACAATCCAAAAAGGCACCAGGTGCTCGGCGCCACCCGCTGCCAGAACGGGATCCCGGTTTTCCCTTCCCGAATCGACTTGTAGAGTTTCTCAGCCCTGGCCACATCCTCCCGGCCCGGGCAAGAGCGAACGGATTCATAACCGACAACCTCGCCATTTGCGGTCACCGGTGTGACGTAGGCGCTGACCCAATAGAAGTCGCCGTTCTTGCAGCGGTTTTTCACCAGGCCCATCCACGGTCGGCCGGCCTTGAGGTGAGACCACATGTTCTCATAGGCTTTCGGAGGCATATCCGGATGACGAACGATATTGTGCGGTTGACCAATCAACTCATCCCGGGAAAAACCGCTGACCGCCACGAAAGCGTCGTTACAGTGCAAGATCTTTCCCCGCAGATCCGTTGAGGAAATCAGTTTTTGCGATTCCGGAAACGTTCTTTCGTTCCCGGTTATGGGTAGATTCTGTCGCACGAGGTTCGTCCTTTTCAGCCTGGCCGGTTGTTGTCGGTGGGGCGGCGTTTATCGCTGTCCCGTTGCCCAGTTCCAGTTTGTTTTGTAACGAACAGCCACAAGTCCCATAGGCCTCTCTCAGGCGCTCCATACCTTTTGATCGTGGTGTGGTTTCAAAGAAAAGGATATTCAGGGAGGTGGCAATATCAGGCAGCCTGCGAGAACAGTCCCTTTCCTCACAGGTTAAAGAATAGACGATTTCGGAAATTCTGCTCGACAGCAGTAAAAAATATGTAGCCACTCGCACCAAAAAAGCAGTTTGGCCGCAGAGCGTCGCAGTTCGACCTTAAAATCAGGCTACGCGGAAACCCTTGGCCACCAGATACACCTCCCGGGATCTGGCCCGGGACGAATCCGGCTTGCGAATCACCACCTTATCGAAGGACTCGCGCACGGTTTTCACATACTCATCATAGCCTTCACCATGGAACACCTTGGCAACAAAACTGCCTTTGGGTTTGAGCACCTGGCAGGCCATATCCAGGGCCAGTTCCACCAGATACATGGAGGCTGCCTGGTCTGCGGCGTTTACGCCACTGATGTTGGGGGCCATATCCGAGATCACGACGTCAGCACGGGCCCCGTCCAGTATCGCCATGATCTGGTCGAAGACCTCCTGTTCGGTGAAGTCGCCCTGGATGAATTCAACGCCGGCAATCGGATCCATCGGCAAAATGTCAGACGCCACCACACGGCCCTTGTGGCCCACCAGTTTCGCCGCCACCTGGGACCAGCCGCCCGGGGCCGAACCCAGATCGACGACCAGGTCCGTGGGTTTAATCAGCCGATCCTTGTTGTTGATTTCCAGCAGTTTGTAACTGGCACGGGAACGATAGCCATCCTGTTGCGCCTGTTTTACAAAGGGGTCGTTTACGTGCTCTTCGAGCCACCGGTTACTGCTTTTCGAGCGTGCCATCGCCTGCCTTCTGTTCACTGCGGGAAAACCGGCATTGTACGCCGGCGTCAGTGACGCCGCAAAAACCAGCCACTTCCTGACAAGCCAGCCAAGCCCCCGTACAATAGCGCCTGATCACATGCCTCATTAAAACCATCATCGCCCGGCCCCGGCCGTGCCAGGCACCATGGAAAGCAGACCGTGAAACTGGACGACATCAAAAAGCTGCATCAAAAGAAATACCGCCAGTCGTTCGGACAGTTTCTGGTGGAAGGCGAGCATCTGGTACTGGAGCTGGAAAAAGCGGCGAAGCAGGTGCCCCACTGGCGCAACGCCCAACTGTATGTGACCGGCGCCTACGAGCACTGGCCCAGCCTCTGGCCCAAGCACGTCATCAGTGACCGGCAGATGGCCCAGCTTTCCGATACCAGAACGCCTCAGGGCATCCTGGCGTTGGTGCCACTGCCACCGGCTGCCCGCGGAGAAAACGCCTCCCGGGAAAAAGCGCTTTACCTTCACGAGGTGCAGGATCCCGGCAATCTGGGCACCATCCTGCGCACGCTGGCCTGGTTCGGTGGCTTCCGGTGCCTCCTTAGCCCCGGCAGCGTGGATCCGTTCAATCCGAAAGTGGTGCGCGCCAGCATGGGCGCCATATTCCATGTACCGCTGGAGACCGAGGTTGCCCTGGACACGCTGGGGCAGCGATACGCCCGCATCGCCTGCCTGGACATCGGCGGCGATTCTATCACCAAGCCCGAATTCCAGGCCCAGGACTGCTACCTGTTTGGCAATGAGGCCCGCGGCGTGCCAAAGCAAGCCCTGACTGAACTTAGTGCCCACGCCTACACCATCCCCGGTGCGGCCGCTATCGAGTCGCTGAACCTGGCCTCCGCGGTCAATATGGCGGTTTATGAGCTGAACCGCGCCTGAGTCCCCCGGATTAATTCCGGCCTTTACTTGCCAGTCGCTGAACCGGTTACCTATGGTTGAACGTAATCCTGTAGGACATCATTCACTGGAAGGATCGGTTCAGCCATGGAGTTCTCCAACCCGACTGCAATTCTCGAACGCCAACATGCCATCGGTTTAACCCGCACGCCCAATCTGGCCGAGGGAACCCCGGACACCAAGCGCCAGGAAATCGCGCGCTATTTCACAGACACCTTCGACACCTACACGCGCCTGTTCGATTGCCTGGCTGATGACTCCGGCTATTACCAGAAATCTATCCCGCTCCGGCATCCGCTCATTTTCTACCTTGGCCACACCGCCACCTTCTTTGTGAACAAACTGGTACTGGCCAAGATCCTGAAAGAACGCATCAACCCCAACATGGAATCCATCTTCGCGGTGGGTGTGGATGAAATGAGCTGGGACGACCTGAACGACGATCACTACGACTGGCCCGCTGTCCAGGAAGTACTGGACTACCGGGCACAGGTGCGCCAGACCGTGCTGGAGTTGATCGAAACCATGCCGCTGTCGCTGCCGATTGACTGGGACAGTGACTGGTGGCCCATCGTGATGGGCATCGAACATGAGCGAATTCACCTTGAGACGTCCTCGGTGCTCATCCGCCAGCACGCGTTGGAACGCGTTCAACCGCAACCGGAATGGGCGCCCATTCGGGAAACCGGCGAGGCACCGGAAAACGAGTTGCTCACCGTTCCCGCTGGCAAAGTACACATCGGTAAGCCCTACGACGATGCCTTTTACGGCTGGGACAATGAGTACGGCGAGCACCAGGCCGACGTCGCCGAGTTCAAGGCCAGCCAGTACCTGGTAAGCAATCAGGAGTTCCTGGAATTTGTCGAGGCCGGCGGCTATCAACAAGACGAATACTGGAGCGAGGAGGGCCTGGCCTGGCGAACCTTTGCCGAAGCCAAACACCCCACGTTCTGGCGCTGGCAAAATGGCTGGCAGCTGCGCCTGATGACTGAAGAGGTGGAGATGCCCTGGGACTGGCCGGTCGAGGTCAACTATCACGAGGCCAAGGCGTTCTGTGAGTGGAAACGTGAGCAAACCGGCAAACCCATCCGCCTGCCCACGGAAGACGAGTGGTATCGCCTCTGTGACGAATCCGGCGTCCGAGAAGTGGGAGAATCCCCGGCCAACGCCAACCTCCACCTGGACCATGGTGCCTCGTCGTGTCCGGTAACGCGCTTTCGCCACGGCCAGTGGTTCGATGTGGTTGGCAACGTCTGGCAGTGGACCGAAACGCCCACCTATCCGTTCGACAACTTCAAGGTGCATCCACTGTACGACGACTTCACCACACCCACGTTCGACGGCCAGCACAATCTGATCAAAGGCGGCTCCTGGATTTCCTGTGGCAACGAAGCAAGGCTGGCCTCCCGTTATGCCTTCCGTCGGCATTTCTTCCAGCATGCAGGCTTCCGCTACATCACCTCCGAGGCCCAGGCTGTTCAACCCAACGCCTACTACGAGAGCGACCGGCTACTCACTGAATACGCCGAGTTCCATTACGGCGACCGTTGGTTTGGCGTCGCCAATTTCCCGAAAACCATGGCGGAACTGGCCCTGGACGCTATGGCCGGCAAAAAGACCGGGAAAGCGCTGGATCTGGGCTGTGCCTGTGGCCGGGCAAGTTTTGAGCTGGCACGCCAGTTTGACGAGGTTGAAGGTGTCGATTTCTCCGCCAACTTCATACGTCTGGGGGTGGAGATGGCCGAGCAGGGCGCCATCCGGTATTCACTGACCGAAGAAGGCGAACTGGTCAGCTACCACACCCGCACCCTGAAAGAACTGGATCTCGAAGATACCGCCGCCAAGGTGGCGTTCTATCAGGGCGATGCCTGCAACCTGAAGCCCCAGTATTCCGGTTATGACCTGGTATTGGCCGCCAATCTGATCGACCGCCTGTACCGGCCACGTCGTTTCCTGGAGGGTATCCACGAGCGCATTAATGAAGGCGGGCTGCTGATTATTGCCTCCCCGTATACCTGGCTTGAAGAACACACCCCGAAAGAGGAATGGCTCGGCGGTTTCAAGAAGGATGGCGAAAATCACCGAACGCTAGACGGCATTCGAGAGTGCCTTGGAGAGCACTTCCGGATGGTGGGCGAGCCCCGGAAAGTGCCCTTCGTGATTCGCGAGACCGAGCACAAGTTCCAGCACACGCTGTCTGAAGTGACCGTGTGGGAACGCAAACCCGCCAGGAGCTGAGTGTGATGCCGGCGTTACCAGCTTCTGATCACGGGGCTGGTAACGCCGCCAAGGCCGACAGGCCACGCTCGCAACCACCCAGATACCCGCCACCAAACAGGTTGTAGTGGTTGAGGTAGTGGTACAGGTTATAGATTTCTCGCTTGGTGGCGTAGACCTCAGTGCGCGGGTATACGCGATCGTAGGCACGATAGAATGCCGCGCCGAAACCGCCAAACATCTCGGTCATGGCAAGGTCCGCCTCCCGGTCGCCCTGATACACCGCCGGGTCAATCAGCCAGGGGCCATTACGGTCAAACATCACGTTGCCGTTCCACAGGTCGCCATGCAGCAGGCTCGGCTGTTCACAATGCTGATCCAGCCAGTTGGCCAGGCGGGCATCACAGGCTTCCAGGGTGCGCTCGAACCTGGCTCGCACCCCGGCATCTGAGATCCGGCTGACCTGATACTTCAGCCGCTGCTCCAGGAAAAACCGGCCCCAGGAATCTGTCAGCGTATTGGGTTGAGGTGCCAGGCCAATGAAGTTGTCGCGGCGCCAGCCATATTGATCCCGAGCCAGCAGGTGCAACTGCGCCAGCCCCTCCCCCAACGCAGTGAGGCACTTGTCGTCGGGCGGTGCTGAGTCAATCCGCCTGAGGGTAAGTCGGTGCTGGTTCACCTCCATAACCTCCGGAATACGGAGTGCTTCAACCCCTGCCTGTTGCAACCCGTCCCGAAGAGATTCCAGACCCTCAGCTTCGCAAATCAGCGCATCGGCATAGCCCGTGGTATTGGTTTTAACGTGCATATTGACTCCTGATTAGCGCGGGTATGGATCTGTTTGCGCCATAAAACCGTAGCAGGGTTCTGCTAAGATACTTTGCATCCTACCCTCACGGAGTCCATTCCCAATGCCCATCCGAGCTCTTTTTGCCCGCATTAGCCTCTTACTCGTGCTAGCACCCGCTTCCGCCAATGCGGAACAGTTCAACCTTGCCTGGGACAACGATCTATTCACTGGCAGCGACCGGGGCTACACCAATGGCGTGCGCCTGTCTTACCTTACCAATACAGCCGAAGACTCCGGCGGAGGCTCAGCCCGACTTGCAAGGGCGGGCAGAGATAGTCTGTCATTTCTGCCCGGCGTCGGCGACGCCGCCAACAACCATGCAATGACTGTCAGTCTGCGTCAACTCATGGTGACACCGGCAGATATTAGCCAGGAAGAGCCTCAACTCAATGATATCCCCTACGCCGGTCATCTCTCCCTGAGCAGCACCCTCTGGAGCTGGAGCGCCGACAGTATTACGGGGTACGGCGCTCACATTGGCGTGGTTGGTCCTGAAAGCGGCGCCGAAGCCAGCCAGAAATGGGTACACAAAATCACCGGGAGCGAACGCCCCAAAGGATGGGACAACCAGCTAGGGACCGACGTGGTTGGCGGATTTCAGGCGGCCCACGGGCGCAAACTGTTGCAAGCGGGGCAACGCGGCGACCTTGAACAACAGTTTTCAGCGGTGGGCTCCGGCCTGCTGTCCAGTTTTCGAACCTCCGCGACCGTTGGCGTGATCTGGCGGATGGGCAGAAACCTTCCGGCCAATTTTATACCGGATTACGCCGGCAGCTCCTCGGCCATCGCGCTACCCGGATCTTTCAGTGACGCGAAAAGCGCCTGGTCAGTATTCATAGGCCTGGGGGCGGAATACATTGCCTATTCCTATCTGGAGGACAATTCCGGGCCCTACCGGTTCAGTGAAGGCCCCTTGCTCGGCCAGATAGGCCTGGGCGGCACCTGGCAGTGGGACAACCTGCAAGCCGCGCTGATTTTGCGGGCCACGACGGGGGAGGAACAGCGTAACCAGGATAACTTCAGCTTTGGCACGCTGTCTTTTAGCTGGGCCTTATGAGGAGGCGCCCCGGTCGGGGCGCTTCCTCAGTACCAGAAATCAGATTCTGGTCAGGCGCAGGTAAGGACGCAATTCGTTCCAGCCCTGCGGGAACATGTCCTTCGCCTTCTCGTTGGAGATGGACGGTGGAATGATCACCTCGCCACCTTTCTTCCAGTCCGCCGGCAATGCACAGCTATTGGCATCGGCCGTCTGCAGCGCATCGATGGCACGCAGGATCTCGTCGAAGTTACGGCCCACCGCCATCGGGTAGGTCATGGTCAGACGTACTTTCTTGTCCGGATCGATAATGAACACACTGCGCACAGCGGCGGTTTCGCTCTCACCCGGATGGATCATTTCATACAGCTCAGCGATCTTGTGGTCCTCATCGGCAACGATCGGGAACTGCAGATCACAGCTCTGAGTGTCGTTTACATCATCAATCCACTTCAGATGTTCTTCGACTGAGTCAGTCGACAAACCGAGAGGCTTCACATTGCGGGCAGCAAACTCCTGCGCCAGCTGTGCCGTGCGGCCCATTTCTGTGGTGCATACCGGGGTGAAGTCAGCCGGATGGCTGAAGAAGAACACCCAGGAATCGCCGGCCCACTCGTGAAAGCTCATGGGGCCTTTGGTGGTGTCTACGTTGAAATCAGGGGCAATTTGTCCAAGACGAATCGTCATTTCATTTCTCCTGTCGGGGTTTCCACGTTTGTGGCATTGGTTAACAAAGCTTCAATGGGTTGGGTTTCATGGCCTGCGTCATGGGCCGCTTTGAGCAACATCGGGATATTGCATTGCGGGTTCCGGGCCCGGGACTGGGCCCACATGTGCACCGCCCGCCGGCCTGTGCGGCAGAATCCGAGAATGGGCGCAGGGGCCGCATCAAGTGCCTGTGCAAAGGCATCCACATCCTGTTCGGTGTATTCACCGGAGGCGACCGGCACGCAGAACCACTGCAGGCCCTGGCTGGCTGCTGCTTCCAGGAAGGCTTCTTCACCCTCGTAGCCGTCCTCGCCCGCGCGGCGATTACAGATCACGGTTCGGAAGCCCTGGCGGCGAATGTCCTCAAAGTCCTCAGGAGCGACCGCATCTGCCACGGCGAATCCTGGTTCCAGAAAATGAATCTTCATCGTTAATCTCCAGCTCAGAAGCCGTTTACCGGGACTTTCAGGTAAACCTGTCCGTTGTCTTCCGCCGGCGGCATGGCCCCGGCACGCATGTTCACCTGCACCGACGGTACGATCAGCCTCGGCATGGCGAGCGTGGCATCGCGCTCGGTTCGCATCCGCACAAATTCGGATTCGTTCATGCCCTCGCGAACATGGATGTTACGTTCGCGCTGTTCGGCTACCGTGGTTTCATGCTGGTATTCATCCCGCCCCGGCGCCTTGTAGTCATGGCACAGGAAGATCCGCGTCTCGCCGGGCAGAGCCAGTACCTTCTGCACAGACTGGTACAGGGTCTGGGCGTCACCGCCGGGGAAATCGCAGCGGGCGGTACCGGAATCCGGCGCGAACAGGGTGTCGCCAACAAAGGCCGCATCACCGATAACGTAGGTCAGGCATGCCGGCGTGTGACCAGGCGTGTGAAGGACCTGCCCCTCCAGGTTGCCAACCCGGAAGGTGTCGCCCTCCTCAAACAACTGGTCAAACTGGCTACCGTCCCGGGCAAATTCGGTGCCGGCGTTGAAGGCTTTTCCGAAGATTTCCTGAACATCCACAATCTTCGCGCCTATGCCGGTCTTGCCACCCAGGTGTTCGTGCAAGTAGGGCGCAGCGGAGAGGTGGTCGGCATGTACGTGGGTTTCGAGAATCCACTCCACCTGAAGATTGTTGTCCCGAATAAACGAGATGATCTGATCGGCGGAACGCACGTCGATCCTGCCGGCGGCATAATCAAAATCCAGTACCGAGTCGATGATGGCACAGGCCTGGCTGTCAGGATCCTGAACGACGTAGCTGAAGGTGTTGGTCGCTTCGTCGAAGAAGTGAGTGACTGATGGCGTTTGCATCGTCGTGTCCTCCTCGGGCATGGGTATCGTTAACTCACACCCTCAGTAGACCATACTTTTAGATATAACCATATACCATTACCGCATATAAAATTTGATATAGGCGATAGCTCCGGTAAATCACATATCAGAAGCTTTAATTAATTCGCTATGGATGAAGGACGGAGGACTAAATCACAGGAGGGGGCGCCCTGTCCGGGCGCCGTTTTTCTGAACGTTGTTTCAGTGATGCTCGCGGACGGCAGGGCCGGCCAGCCACTCCCGACCTTTGAGCATACCGTGCCAGTATAAGGTGGGCAGTTGCTTGGCCTTGAGCCACCAGGCAGCGCGGGTGGCTTTGGTGCCATCGTTTACCCACTGCGGGAAACTGGGCTGAAGCACACCGTTATAGCCAAATTCGGCCAGCACGATGCGGCCGTTCTCTACCGTCAACGGGCAGGAACCGTACCCGAGGTAAGCCGCAGGCAGGGGCTGATTCCGTAAACTTGCAATGAGGTTTTCCGCCACGACCGGCGCCTGCTTTCGAACGGCTGCGGCGGTTTTGGCATTACCGGTGCCGCTCACGTCGCCAAGTCCGAATATATTGGCAAAGGTTTTGTGTTGGAGCGTATCGTCCGCCAGATTCAACCAGCCACCGTCATTGGCCAGAACGGACTCGCGGATGAAACCGGGCGCCCGCTGGGGCGGCACCGCGTGCAACATATCGAAATCCAGTTCCCGATCCTGGCTGTTACCTTCAGCGTCCGTAAGCCGGAACGTGGCTTTCCGGGCGGGGCCGTTAACAGCTACCAGATTACTCTGAAAGTTGACCTGAATACCGTATTTATCAATGTATTCCTGAAGTGCCGGGACATAAGCCGGCACACCGAACAGAACCGCTCCGGCATTATGAAACTGAATATCGAGTTGGCCAAGAACTCCGTTTCTGCGCCAATGGTCGGAAGACAGATACATCGCTTTCTGCGGCGCCCCGGCACATTTGATAGGCATGGGTGGCTGGCTGAACAGGGCCCTTCCCTTTTTCAGGGCCTGTACCGTTTGCCAGGTGTATTGCGCCATACCCTGACGGTAGTTGGACGTCACACCATTGTCCCCAAGCGCGGATTCCAGACCATCAATCGCAGACCAGTTCAGCTCCAGCCCAGGCGCCAGCACCAGTGCCTGATAGGAAATACTCGAACCGTCCGCCAGTCTTACCTGATTCTGCTCCGGCATTACGCCCGAAACCGCCTGCTGATACCAGGAGACAAAACCCGGCATCACCTGTGACATGGGCCGGGAGGTAACCTCCGGCTGAAAAACGCCGCCACCGACCATGGTCCAGCCTGGTTGATAGTGATGGGTCGCGGATGGTTCCAGGATCGCGATATCCAGACGGCGGTCCCGTTTGTACAGGCTGGACGCCACCGAGATACCGGCAGCGCCGCCACCAACGATAACAATGGTGTGGTGCCTGTCTGCCCCCGCCGGTTCTGTTCTGCTGTTCATGCCTCTACCCTCTTGTGTTTGTTCGCACGGCATTTCATCTTGATGTATATCAAATCCTAACACCATTTAAGATATATCGTTATATCGATATGAAATATAGCGATGCACAAGGTCCTTCGCGGTTCATAGCGCTCAAGGCGGGAATATAGAGCGGTGGGAGTGGCCTTTACACGGCCGGGATGGCTGTCGGGCCGGGGGCGGTCAGGCAAACGAGAGGCGTTTACCTGACTGCGGCTCAGTGACTGTCCAGATCCTCATAACCGGTAATCATCGGTTTGATATAACTGGTCAGGGTTTTACCCATGGTGGCCATATAAACGTGGGCAATCACAAACACCAGCATGGCGAACGCGGCACCGGTGTGAACCAGCGCGACCGTTTCCAGCTGCAGCGCGCCGGCCAGCGTTGCGGGCCAGTCATTATAGAACAGATACAACAGACCAGAAGCCCAGATAATCGGTGAAATTATCAGTTTGAAGAACAGGTAAGCCAGCCGCTGCAGCGGGTTGTGCTTGGCCCTTGAGGTCTTTTTGTAGGGATGGGCGGCGCCGGTAAAAGTACCCACCAGATAATAATGCATCACCGCAAACAGGCCATCCCGGGTAGGAATATACTGGCGCCACTCGCCGGTGGTGAAATGCCAGAAAATGGCAAATATCCACAGCACAATCAGTGCCCAGGCGGCCAGCGTATGCACCTGCACGGCGGTACTGAAGCGCATGACGTCGTAGCTGCCATGAATGGCAAAGCCGGTGAACAGCAAGACAAAAATCAGCAGCGCCTGAGTCCAGTGCCAGAAGCGCTCAAAACGTTTGAACATCAGTACCCGGCTCATTGGTCTTTCCTCCCACTGAACACGACCCTTGCCATGGCGTGCACCAGAACACCAAACAGGGTGGCTGCCACCAGCAACCAGCCAATCCGGTCCAGCCAGACACTACCGTTGTGGCCTGGCATATAAATACCACCCAGCCCCGCCAGCCGGCTTTCAGCCTTGTGGCAACTGCCGCACTTCACCGCCTGTTCAGCGGGTGCCACCATGTGGGTGATCGGCCAGTGCATGGTGGTTTCGATAAAGCTGAACTCACCACTGTAGGGCATGCCAGACAGATCACTGGCGGCTTGCAGGGCTTTCTCCCAGCTGAAATTGCTCCACAACGAGGTATCATCGGCACCGAACACATGGGTGGCCAGCAAGGTCTGTCTCTCGGTATCAAACGGCTGCTTTCCACGCATCACCTTGAACGGCCAGATGCGGGATTCACCATTATCAGGGCTGCCTTCCACCCGGTTAATGGCCACCGGCGGATTCTCGATATCCAGCGGATCCCCGGCCAGGGTATATTTCACTGTGCCATCAAACCAGGCGTACTCCGGCACCACATTCTCGCCATGGCGGAAATCCCCTTTTTCACTGAGGTAGCTCGGGTGGCCATGGTCGTCCAGCTGTTTTATTGGCTGTCCGTTTTCATCCAGCCGACCGGCGGTGGACCAGTCCCACCAGGTCTTGGTGGGCACCCCGCCCCGGGCAAAAGCCGGGATGTGGCAGGTCTGGCAGGCGAGTTTGTCTACGTGGTCGTTCAGTTTTGGCTTGTCGTGGGGCGCAAGGCCATGGCAGGACTCGCAACTGGCCCGGGAGAAATCCGTATGGCCCGGCACATCAATGCCCAGAGTATCCCGGGCATTGGCCTGGTACCGGCTGCCGGATACCGCATGGCCCATGGTGGTGTGGCAGTCGGAACAGCCGAAATTCAGGCCGTCCGGCGACATATGCACATCCAGCGATTTCGGTGGGTTGATCAGGGACGTATCCAGATCGCCATGTTTCACGCCGTCGGCACCGCCTCCATGGAAGTGGCAGCTACCGCAATTCGCCCTGCCACTGGCGCCCACATTCCGGGCAATGCGCTCCAGGTCCGGCGGCTGAACCATTTTGCCGCTGCCCTTGGGCCATTCCCGGGGAATATAGGTGGGGTGGCCCGCCAGCGTCGGGAATTTCCAATATTCCCCCGTGGTGTCGTGGCAAACCAGGCAATCCACCGCATTCTCGGCCTGCGGCGGTGGCTCACGCATATCGTTCCAGCCGTAACCCACATGGCACGACGTACACCGGGGCTCGTTGGTAATGGTCATCCCGCAAAAGCTGTTGATGACCTTGCTTTTGCCCAGGGTCTGCCCGGTTTCGTCATGCTCGTAGAGCCAGGTCCAGTGAGTGGTCTGGCGAATCTGTTCACCGGCCTCGGTATGGCAGGTCAGGCAGGCCGCCGTCACGTCTTCCGCCCGTTCGAAGGGGCCCTGTAATGCCTTGAACTTGCTGTGATCTGCCGTGGTGGTCGATTTCCCATTTACAGCCGCTATCGAGGCGGCCCCATTCGCGGCAAACACCAGACAGGCGACGAGCACCAACCACCTGAGCGAAAAAATGATTCGCAGAGCTCTTTTATTGTTCATATCCACACCGTCCACTCAGATGAGCATCTACCTTTAGTCTAGTCGCGCCGTGCTGGTTTTCCCGGCAGCGTGTACAAAGATTGAGCAGGATCAATCTATCGCCCGGCGGCGGACAGATCAGTGACATTGTCACTGAAGCTTCGATAGTTATGCCCCTAGGATTGGCATGTGAACCAACAACACTCAGGAGTTACCCCATGATGAATGCAATCAAGACTTTTGTACTGGCTCTGCTATTCTCGGCCCCGCTGACAGCCATGGCCGATAACCACAAGGCAAACAACGGCAATAAAGGAAACACCGTGGACGAGGTTCTGGTGATTCTCTCCAGCGACTCTCTGCAAACCCAGGGTATGGCGATGGTGCTATCCAACACCATGGCCCAGAAAGGTGCCAAGGTGAATGTGCTGCTATGCGACGAAGCCGGCGACCTGGCCCTGAAAGCCTATGAGGCCGAGCCCCTGGCACCGAAAAACGTCACTCCGGGCCAGATGTTGCGTGGTCTGATGAAAGCCGGTGGTACGGTGAATGTATGTGCGCTGTACCTGCCCAACAGCGAGTACAGCAAAGACGACCTGCTGGACGGTGTCGGCGTTGCAACCCCGCCGGCCATGGCCGCCCAGATGCTGGATCGCAAGATGCGCACCTTCACTTTCTGAGGCCTGACATAGTTCCGGTGTTTTTCATGCGCCAGCCTCTATCGGGCTGGCGCTTTTGGTTACAAGCAAACAACGAGGTATCCGATGGCGCATAGCGACGTTTCACGGCTACAGAACTTCCCGGTTTCCTGGTTTGCCACAGTCATGGGGCTTGCCGGTTTGACCATTGCCCTGCACCGGGCAGAGGCGATACTCGGGTGGAGCATTCACCCAAGCCCTGCACTTCTGGCATTGACCGTGGCCGTGTTCGCCACGCTGGCCGGCCTCTACCTGTTAAAACTGGCCAGACACCCCGCCAGTGTCAAAGCTGAACTGAGCCATCCGGTCAAACTCAACTTTTTTCCGACCATTTCGATTGGCCTGATACTGATCAGCATTGCCCTTCTGCCTCATTATCCGGGCTTGTCACAGATTGTCTGGACCGCCGGCACTGTGCTGCATTTCGGCTTCACGCTGTATGTGCTGTCGATCTGGATCCATCACACCCATTTCGAGATTAACCATATGAACCCGGCCTGGTTCATCCCGATTGTGGGCAACATCCTGGTACCCGTCGCCGGAGTGCATCACGCGTCGGTGGAAATTTCCTGGTTCTTTTTCAGCATCGGGCTGCTGTTCTGGCTGGTGCTGCTGACCATTATTTTTAATCGAATGTTCTTCCATCAACCGCTACCGGGAAAGCTGCTGCCTACACTGTTTATCCTGATAGCACCACCCGGCGTCGGAATGGTGTCCTGGTTACAGCTGAACGGAGAAGAAGTGGACGCCTTCGCCCGGATTCTCTACTACAGCGCACTGTTCCTTACCCTGATGCTGTTTACCCAGACATCCCGATTCATCAAAGTCCCGTTCGCCCTGTCTTGGTGGGCCTATTCATTCCCCATGGCAGCAATCACCATTGCCACACTGTTGATGCATCAAAGCCTGGGGCTGGTCTTCCTGAAATGGTTGGGGCTGATCTTGCTGATAGTGCTTTGCCTGCTGATTACCGGGCTGGTGATCAGAACCGCAGTTGCGGTGCGGCGGCGGGAAATCTGCGTGGAGGAGTGAAACCGGGCAGTGACGCCCGCCCAATGCAGGCGGGCGTCGTCGCTATCACGGACGATAGATTTTCTCGGGGTTGGCCTTGGTCGACCAGGGCAGGCCGGAATTCTGCCAGCCGTTTTGCACACGGAATCCTTTCTTTTCGCCTTCCTTCACAGTACTGCCCTGGAAGCCGTTGTCGATGTACTTCACGTTGGTAAAGCCACGTTCCAGGAGGTAATCAGCACTGGGCTTGCCGCGGGCGGAACCGGAGCGGCACATGGTGATGATCAGGGAATCCCGCGTCAGTCCCTTTTCCTTCAGCGCGGCATCAACCTGGGCAACAAAATCCTCGTTGATGTCCATGGCGAAGACACCTTTCTCATCGTTCCAGCGCGTACGATCCACCAGCTGGAACGGAATGTTTCGGTCCACCGCATCGGTAAAGCCGATGAACATGATTTCCACCGGATCCCGGACATCAATGAACAGCAGATTGTCACCTTGCTCCTGAACCGTGTCCCAGGTCTGCTCCGGAGTCACAGACAGTGCCTCTTCCGCTTGGGCTGACATCGCAACCGTCAAAAAGAAAAGCACAGACACAACAATCGGTTTCATAACGCGTACTCCTGCCTACTTTTAAATTTCTTCTGAGCATAACTTTATAACCTAAATAAAAGCGGGAGAGCACGGCTTTTCTGCGCGACGAAATGCCGCAGAAAGATCCACAAATTGCAGACCGGAACCAAACTTGATGAACATCAAGTTCAGAACCAACTCTCGCGTTTTTGCGATGAACCACGCTGCCACTCTGTTACGTTGGAACCAGATGGATACCGAGTTGTTCTCAAAGGAGAAAGCGACATGATCAAGCATCCACTGGCAAAAGCACTCACCCTGAGCCTGGGCGTGGCAGCAGGTTCCGCCATGGCGGACAACCTGATGGAACGGGCCAACAGCATGTTCGAGCCCATTCCCAAATACCCACCGGTGATTGACGGTAATGAACTCACCCAGGCCAAGGTTGAACTGGGCAAGATGCTGTTCTTTGAACCGCGCCTGTCTTCCAGCCACCTGATCAGCTGCAACACCTGCCACAACGTGGGACTGGGTGGCGATGACGAGCTGCCTACCTCGATCGGCCATGGCTGGCAGAAAGGCCCCCGGAACTCACCGACCGTATTCAACGCCGTGTTTAACGCGGCCCAGTTCTGGGATGGCCGTGCCGCCGACTTGGCCGAGCAGGCCAAAGGGCCGGTACAGGCGGGTGTCGAGATGAGCAGCACGCCAGACCGTGTGGTGGCTACCCTGAAGAGTATGCCGGAGTATATCGAGCGTTTTGAGGATGCCTTCCCGGGCCAGGAAAATCCGGTCACCTTCGACAACATGGCTGTGGCCATTGAAGCCTATGAAGCGACACTGATCACCCCGGAAGCACCTTTCGACAAGTACCTGCGCGGCGACGGTTCCGCTCTGAACGAGAGTGAAAAAGAAGGCCTGGCCCTGTTCATGGACCGCGGTTGTACCGCCTGCCACAGCGGAGTGAACCTCGGCGGCCAGAACTACTATCCGTTCGGACTGGTTGCCAAGCCCGGTGCCGAGATCCTGCCAGAGGGCGACAAAGGCCGCTTCTCTGTCACCGAAACCGCGTCTGACGAGTATGTGTTCCGCGCCTCTCCACTGCGTAACATCGAGCTGACCGCGCCCTATTTCCACTCTGGCGCCGTCTGGAGCCTGGAAGAAGCCGTTGCGGTGATGGGTACTGCCCAGCTGGGTACCGAGTTGAACGACGACGAAGTGAAATCCATCGTCGCCTTCCTCAAGACCCTGACCGGCAATGTTCCGGAAGTAACCTATCCGGTACTGCCACCAAGTACGGCCAATACGCCCAAGCCGGTGGACATGATCCCGTAAAGCACGGGCTCTGCATTCACCCTCAAAGGCGCGCCTCCCCGGCGCGCCTTTTTTGTCTGGCGAAAGTCATACCATCCGGACAACTACCCACCTTTGTCCGCTTGTGCGGTTGCTGATGAGCAAG
This sequence comes from Marinobacter sp. MBR-105, assembly GCF_053628895.1. Classification (NCBI taxonomy): domain Bacteria; kingdom Pseudomonadati; phylum Pseudomonadota; class Gammaproteobacteria; order Pseudomonadales; family Marinobacteraceae; genus Marinobacter; species Marinobacter sp. MBR-105. Next base: position 48,083 of record NZ_JBRJHG010000011.1, read on the forward strand.
CTATCGTCTGTTCTCTTTCTCAAAGACAGGCGAGAGGTTATGAACCCGACCATTGAACTTCTGAAATCCCACCGCTCCATCCGCAAGTTCAAGGACCAACAGATCCCCCGGGAACTGTTCGAAGAGCTGATTCGTGCCGGCCAGAGTGCCGCCACCTCCAATCACGTTCAGGCCTACTCCATCATCCATGTGGTCAACCCGGAGAACCGCCGTAAAATCGCCGAACTGGCCGGCGGCCAACCCTATGTCGCCAACAGTTCCGACTTCCTGGTGTTCTGTGCCGATATGAAACGGGCGACCGAAGCCGCAGAGCGGGCCGGTGCCGAGGTGATACGAGGTATGACCGAGCAACTGCTGGTTGCCACCATCGACACCGCCCTGATGGCACAGAATGTCGCCATTGCGGCGGAATCCGAGGGGCTGGGACTGTGTTACATCGGAGGTATTCGTAACAACCCGCAGGACGTGAGCGAGATTCTGAAACTGCCGGAACATGTCTACCCGGTATTTGGCATGTGCCTCGGCTACCCCGATCAGAACCCGGAAGTTAAGCCCCGGCTGCCACTTTCCGCGATTCTGAAAGAAGACGCCTACACTGATGCCGATGACACCGCACTGGTGAACCGTTTCGACCAGACCATGAATCAGTATTACCAGGCCAGAAGCAGCAGCAATAAAGACACCACCTGGTCCGAACAGCTGAAGCCGCTGTTTACCTCAAAACTGCGCCCGCACATAAAACCATTCCTCAACGGTCGCGGTTTCGGTACCAAATAGATCGATTTTTTCGATGCATTTGCCTCAGTAAATACGATTCTTGCGGCAACCGCCTTAGACTAAAGTATGCCCCCTTTGTTCGTTTGCTACTGAAAGGGGCATACCCATGGCGGGCTTCGATACCGATATTCTTCTGATTGGCGGCGGCGTTATGAGCGTCACGCTGGCCTCTCTGATTCAGCAACTGGACAGCTCCCGGTCGATCACCCTGGTCGAACAGGGACAACAGCTGGCCGGCGAAAGCTCGGACGCCTGGAACAACGCAGGCACCGGTCACGCCGGTTATTGCGAACTCAACTACACCCCCGCCAACCCCGATGGCAGCGTTTCCGTAGAGCGGGCGCTCGCCATCAACGAGCGCTTCGAGCTCTCACTTCAGTACTGGAGCAGCCTGGTTGAGAAAGGGCTCCTGCCCGCACCGGCCAACTTCATTCGCCGGGTGCCACATCTGAGCTGGGTTCAGGGTGCCAGGGCCTGTGAATTTCTGAAAACCCGCCACAGAGCCCTCGAGGGCCAACCGCTGTTTCAGGAGATGGAGTTCAGCGATCAGCCAGACACCCTCGCTCGCTGGCTCCCGCTTATCCACGGTACCCGGCAAGCCTTTGAGCCGGTCGCAGCTACCCGCGTCGCCCACGGCAGTGACGTCAATTTTGGCGCACTGACGCGCCTGCTGGGGCGCTCCCTGGCCCAGCACAACGCCTGTGATATTCAGCTCCAGTGCCAGGTAACCGATATCAAGCGCGAAGCCGGCGGCTGGCGCGTGAGCCTGCATCACCTGGGCAGCGGCGAGAAACGCAGCATTACCAGCCGTTTTCTGTTCATTGGCGCGGGCGGAGCGGCCTTGTCATTGCTGCAGAAGACCGGTATTCCGGAAATTCGCGGCTACGGGGGGTTCCCGGTATCCGGCATGTGGCTGGCCTGCAATAACGAAGACATGGCCCTGTCACACAACGCCAAGGTCTATAGCCAGGCACCGGTGGACGCGCCACCCATGTCGGTACCGCACCTGGACACCCGCTTTATCAATGGCAAGGCGGCCCTGCTCTTTGGTCCCTTCGCCGGCTTTACCACCCGCTTCCTCAAAAGCGGCGATCGCTCGGACCTGATCCGCTCAGTTCGCAGCCACAACCTGCGGCCGCTGATCGACGTTGGTGTGCACAACTGGCCGCTGACCCGATACCTGATCAAAGAAGCCCTCAGCCCCAAATCGGCCCGCCTCGGCGAACTGGCGCGCTTTATTGCGGACCCGGACCCGGCTCAGTGGCAACTGGTGCGGGCCGGGCAGCGTGTGCAGGTTATCAAGCCAACGGCCTCGGGCCGGGGCAGTCTGGAATTCGGCACCGAGGTTTTGAGCACTGAGGACCGATCCCTGGCAGCCCTGCTGGGCGCTTCACCGGGCGCCTCCACCTGCGTCTCCGCAATGCTGGAGGTTATAGAACGTTGTTTCCCGGAGCTGATTCAGGGCCAACCGCTGCAAACCCTGCAATCGCTGATTCCGAGCTACGGTCAATCGCTTCAGGCCAACCGCCAACTGCTGGCCGATGTCCGCCGCTACACCCTTAACACCCTGGGACTGAACACCGGGGCAGAACAAACTCAAACTGAACGGAGCCTGTACGCATGATGATAGGGATTCCCAGAGAACGACAAGACGGTGAAAACCGTGTGGCCATTATCCCATCCGGAGTTTCCACCCTGCTGGAGGCCGGCTACGAGGTGGTGGTCGAGAGTGGCGCTGGCAGTGCCGCCCATTTCACCGATGACGACTATCGCCACGCCGGGGCCATCATCGCCGACGATGCCGACGCCTTATATCGTCAGGCCACAGTCATCCTCAAGGTTCGGGCGCCCTCCTCAGAGGAAGCGCGACTGATTCAGCAAGACGCCACCCTGATCTGCCTGCTCGATCCCTGGTTCAACCAGCCTTTGCTGGAACAGCTCGCCGGGCAAAACGTACAGGCATTTGCCCTGGACCTGGTGCCCAGAACCACCCGCGCCCAGTCCATGGACGTGTTGAGTGCCATGGCGGGCATCAGCGGCTACCGCGCCGTCCTCAGTGGCGCCATGGCCCTGCCCCGTTACTTCCCCATGCTGATGACCGCCGCCGGCACCATTCATCCGGCCCGGGTACTGGTCATTGGCGCCGGTGTTGCAGGTCTGATGGCCATTGCCACCGCCCGCCGTCTGGGCGCAGTGGTCGAGGCCTACGATCTTCGCCCTGAGGTGAAAGAGCAGGTGGAGAGCCTGGGCGCCGATTTCATTGAAATCGAAGTGCCTGAATCCGATACCACCGGAGACAGCGGTTATGCCAAGGCGCAGAGCGAGGCGTTCTACACCGCCCAACGACAGCAACTGGCAGACTGCGTCGCCCGCGCCGACCTGGTGATCACCACGGCGGCGGTGCCCGGAAAACCGGCTCCCAAACTGATTGACCAGGAAATGATCCACCGCATGAAGAGCGGCTCGGTGATCGTGGATCTGGCGGCGGACAAAGGTGGCAACGTGGACGGCACCGTTCTGAACCAGAAGGTGGATGTAGACGGCGTTACCCTGGTGGGCCATGCCAACCACCCCTCCCGCGTACCGGTGCATGCCTCCCAGCTGCTCACCCGCAATATTACCGCCTTTCTGCTCAACATGACCGAAGACGGTCGTGTGGTGCCCAAGCTGGAGGACGAGATTGTTGCGTCCACACTGGTGGTCCAGCACGGCAGCGTCCGCCACAACGCCGAGACTCGAGACACTCCGCAAACTTCAACCCAAAAGGACACGGACTGATGGAACTGTTTGCACTCAGCTTTACCATTTTCATTCTGGCATTGTTCGTCGGGGTGGAACTGATCAACAAGGTTCCGCCCACGCTTCATACCCCGTTGATGAGCGGCACCAATGCCATCTCCGGCATCGTGATTGTCGGCGCCATCATCAGCGCGGGTAGCACAGAGCTGTCGCCTAATGTCGCCGGCGTGCTGGGCTTTATCGCTGTCACCCTGGCCAGCATCAATATCGTGGCCGGTTTTCTGGTGACGGATCGCATGCTGAATATGTTCAAGCGGAAGGGATAACCATGTTTGCATTGATCAATCTGTCTTACCTTGCAGCTGCTGTCTGCTTCATTCTCGGCATCAAGGGCATGACCCGCCCGAAAACAGCGGTACGTGGCAACCAGCTGGCCGCCATCGGGATGCTGATTGCGGTCGTCGCCGCCCTGTTGCACCAGGAAATCATCAGCTACGCGGCCATCATCGCTGGCATGCTGCTGGGCGGCGCGATCGGCGTCTGGCTCGCAAAACGGACCGCAACGACGGAAATGCCGGAACTGGTGGCGAGCCTGAACGGTATCGGCGGGGGCGCCTCCGTTGCAGTGGCCGCCAGTACCTGGATGCACGCGGTTAATGCCACCGGTGCCGGCAGTGGCGGCTGGACCGCCGCGATTCTGGCCTCCATCGTCATCGGCTCAGTGACCCTGACCGGTTCGGTGGTAGCCGTTCTGAAACTCAAGGGGAATATTGGCGACAGCCGGAACAATCGCCTGTGGCACAGTGTCACGCTGGTTACGCTGATTGCCGCCGTCGCCGGAGCGGTGCTGTTTGCCACCAGCGGCAGCACCAGCCCGCTGGCCCTCGCGGCCCTCGTAGGGCTCTGCCTGCTGCTTGGCATTGGTCTGGTCCAGCCTATCGGTGGTGCCGACATGCCGGTCGTCGTCGCCCTGCTTAACGCCTATTCCGGCCTGGCGGGCGCGGCCACCGGATTCGTGCTGGGCAACCAGGGGTTGATCATTACCGGTTCCCTGGTGGGTGCTTCCGGGCTGATTCTGACCGCCATCATGTGCAAGGCCATGAACCGGTCCCTGCCCAACGTTCTGTTCGGCGGTGTACTGGGCGGATCAGACAGCACGGCGAGCCAGCAGGATGAAGGGGAGTTCTACGATGGCAAGGTGAAATACGCCACCCCTGACGACCTGGCTCTGCTGCTCGATGGTGCCCGTAAAGTGGTCATGGTGCCCGGATACGGCCTGGCGGTGGCTCAGGCACAGCATGCGGTGAAAGAACTCGCCAACCAGCTTGAGGGCCGTGGTGCCAAGGTCAGTTACGCGATTCACCCGGTGGCAGGCCGGATGCCAGGGCACATGAACGTGCTGCTGGCCGAAGCTGAAATCCCTTATGACCAGTTGAAAGACATGGACGCCATCAACCCGGAACTGCCGCAGGCGGATGTGGCCATCGTGCTCGGCGCCAATGACGTGGTGAACCCGGCCGCCGCCGAAGACCCGAACTCGCCCATCTTCGGCATGCCCATACTGGACGTGCACAAGGCGAAAACGGTGGTGGTGGTCAAGCGCAGCCTGTCCGCTGGCTTCGCCGGCATTCCCAACGGTCTGTTCATTCGCGACAACAGCCTGATGGTGAAGGGCGACGCCAAGGAAGTCCTGCAAGCCACCACCAGCGCGATCAAGGAACTCTGATCAGCCGTCCTCAAGGATGAGGACCACCAGCTCCTTGGGGCCATGGGCCCCATAGGCAAGCACCTGCTCAATGTCCGCCGTCTTGGACGGACCAGAGACCAGCAACAGGTTCGTGGGCAGACCCGCGGACCAGTTGTGCTTCTGCATCATCCCATACAGGTTGTCTTCCACCTCACTCGCCTTGAGCAACGCGATATGCAACGGCGGCAGAAGACTCATTAGCCGCGGTTCGTGACGATCCGGCCACAGTACCAGTGAACCGGTGGCAGCAATCCCGCCCACTGTGCCCGTCACGCTGGCATCCACCTGCCAGAACAGTTCCTCTTTCCATTCCTCAATGGGGCGGTCATAGACCAACAGCTCCGGTCTGGGCTCCGCACGCTGCCAGTGCTCCGCCAGCTGCTTGCCGTGCTCGGTACCCGGGGCATAAAGCACATTCTTCAGGCCGCGGCTCTCCAGCAATTCCTGAACCTTTGAGGGCCATTGCTCGGTCGTCAACTGGTGGATTTCGGTGTGCACCGCTTCCATCAGGGAGCGCAGTCGGGTAATCCGGTCCTCCGGCGCATACTGCCAGGGGCGGGTCACCAGAGCCTCATCGAAATCGTCCGGCCGGGGCGTAGTGCCGGCCAGACCGGCACGGAGCTTGTTGAGAATATTGCTGCGGGCACTCATCACCGGTCTCCCTGATTTAAATGGGCTTTGGCCAGATCATGCAAAGACCGCCGGGCCGGTACCGGCGCCGAGTGGTTCTCGGTCCAGGGGCCGACGTTTTTCGGTGCCAGTTTGCCAAAACGGGTCGCGCCCCACAGGAACAGGCGGTAAAACACCGGCGACGTATTCAGGCTGGCCCAGAAGCGCCAGATTGCCCGCTCCTTGCGGGAATACTTGGCGCCGCCATCTTTAACTTTCGGCTGTTCGGCGGGGCTTTTCACGTTTTCCTGACGCAAGCGCTGCAGCATTTCCGGGATCGGAATCTTCACCGGACACACTTCGCCACAGGCGCCACACAATGAGGACGCGCTGGGATGATCCGGTACCTTGTGCAGGCCAACCATATGCGGCGTAATAATCTTGCCGATCGGCCCCGGATACACTTCACCATAGGTGTGGCCACCCACACGGGTATAGACCGGGCAGTGGTTCATGCACGCACCGCAGCGGATACAGTTCAACGTCTGGCGCAGTTGGGCATCGGCGAAAGCACCGCTGCGGCCATTGTCCAGCAGCACCAGATGCACTTCTTCCGGACCATCCAGCTCATCCGCCTTGCGCGGGCCGGAAATCATGTTCACGTAAGTGGTGATCGGCTGGCCCAATGCGGAGCGGGTGAGCAGCGACAACAGAGGCACCACGTCCCTCAGGTTCTCCACCACTTTTTCAATACCGGTAACAGCAATGTGCACCGGTGGCGCCGTGGTACTCATGCGGCCATTGCCTTCGTTTTCCACCAGCAGCAAGGTACCGGTTTCGGCAATGGCGAAGTTCACGCCGGAGACCCCGACATCCGCTTCAAGGAATTTCTGGCGCAGGGTGCGGCGACCAATCTGGATCAGTTCGTTCACATCCTCGGTCTCATCCACGCCCAGTTTGTCGTGGAACAGTCTGGAGACCTGAAAGCGGTTCTTGTGAATCGCGGGCATGATGATGTGGGAGGGCTTTTCACCATCCAGTTGGACGATATACTCGCCCATGTCCGACTCCAGGCACTCGATGTGGCGTTCGGCCAGGTAGTCGTTCATTTCCATTTCTTCGCTGACCATGGATTTACCCTTCACCACCTGAGAACCCTGCTTCGCCTCAATGATGGAGTGCACAATCCGGTTGGCCTCTTCGGTAGTCTCCGCCCAGTGGACCTTGACACCGTTTGCGGTCAGCCTGGTTTCCAGTTGTTCAAGCAAATCCGGCAACCGGGACAGCGCCCGGGCCTTGATGTGGTTGCCGAGTTCCCGCAGGCCCTCACGCTCTTCCTCGTCCGGAAAGGCATCGGCCCGCTTTTTCATCAGCGAGTCCATGGCGACGCGGAAGTTGGTGCGCAGCTGGTCGTCGGCCAGGGCGCCCACCGCGCGGCCACGGAAGCTGTCGGTGAGTTCTTTTACCGGTATACGCTGGCTCATGATTTCACCTCTCCACTCACCCGCTCCCAAAGAAAGCTGGCCAGATGCCGGCCCCGGAACGTCTGTTTCTGTTTTTCCAGGGAGCCGTTGATGTTGAGCAGGCAGCCGCCATCAGCGGTTACCATTTCCGCTGCACCGGATTCCCGCAACGAACGGGTTTTGTCGAGCACCATGGCCCCGGACACTTCGGGCATGCGCACAGAGAAGGTGCCACCAAAGCCGCAGCATTCGCTTTCATGATCGTGGTCCAGCCGCTCGACATTCGCCAGCTTGCCCAGCAACTCCCGCGCGTGCAGGTGGGTGTTCATTTCCCTGCGGGCGGAACAGGAGGTGTGCAAGGCAATCTGTGTGGGCTGGCCGAGATCCTGCCAGTCCACCTTGCATACATGCAGCAGAAACTCGGTCAGCTCGAACGTTCGTTCAGCCAGATCTTCCACACGTTTAAGGGTATCTGGTTCTTCTGCAAAGACTTCCCGGTAATGCTGTCGGAACATACCGGCACAGGATCCGGACGGCACCACCACCGGCAAGCCGTTGTCGAGTAAATTGAGCTGTGCCCGCGCCACCTCCCGGGCCTCGTTCACGTAGCCGGAGGTCCAGGCCGGCTGACCGCAGCAGGATTGTTCGTCTGGAAAATGCACGCGAATGCCTTCCCGTTCCAGCAGGCGGATAGCATCCAGCCCGGCCTCGGGAAAGAACAAATCCACCACGCAGGTGCCGAACAAAGTGACCTCGGCCGGCTTGGCCGGATACGTTCGTGGCCTGGGGCGCTCAGGAGCCACGCGGGTGGCATTGGGGGCGGCGTCGTAAAACAGCTCACTCATCAGTCATTGCCTCCGGGCGGTCCGGCCAGCAGCCGGCCACCCGTTGTGGTTATCCCAGTGTTTTCAGTTCAGTAACGGGTCCGTCAGCCCCAGGCCGTAGGCGGCCAGCAGCGCAATCGAACCGGTCATCACCAGGTAGTATAGGGTCGGCCACACCGTCTTGCGCAGTGTCTGACCTTCACGGCCCAGCAACCCGACCGTAGCAGATGCTGCCACCACGTTATGGATGGCCACCATATTGCCTGCCGCAGCACCCACGGCCTGCACCGCCACCATCAGTGCGGTGGACAAACCAAGGCTCTCGGCAACGCCAAACTGGAACTGGCTGAACATCATGTTGGAGACCGTATTGGAACCGGCCAGGAACGCACCGAGCGCACCCACCGTGGGGGCCAGCAACGGGTAAATGCCGCCAACCGCATCGGCAGCCCAGGTGGCCATGGCCAGCGGCATGCTCGGCAGGTCCGACAGGTTAACGCCGGAGTTGATCAGTATCCGCACCATAGGCACGGTGAACAGCAGCACGAAACCGGCACTCAGCAGCACGCCACCGGATTCTTTCACCGCCGAATTCAGCGCTTTCAGGTTCATCCGGTGGATGAAGAAAGTTGCCAGCACTACCATCACCAGAATACCGCCCGGCAGGTAAAGTGGCTGGATCCCGGCATTAATACCTGCTTCTCCCAGGATGTTGGAGAACGACACGCCAACGCTGGTGAAGGCTTGCTTGATCGGCTCAACGGTGCGGCTGAGCACCAGTACCACGCCGACCAGCACGTAGGGTACCCACGCCCGGAAACCGCTCATCGGTTTGGCGGCGATGTCTTCCAGTTTCATCTCAATGCTGCCCAGCCACTCACTGGGCCAGTCTTTGCTGTCGGCAAAATCCCAGGTCCGCTTCGGAATCAGGAAGCCTTTTTTGGCGGCAGTGGTCACAATCGCCAGACCAATCAGGCCACCCAGCAGAGACGGGAACTCCGGCCCCAGAATCACCCCGGTCAGGGCGTAGGGCACGACAAACGCGATGCCGGCAAACAACGCAAATGGCAGGACCTCCAGCCCCTCTTTCCAGCTTTTGTTCTTGCCGAAGAAGCGGGTCATCATCGTCACCATCAGTACCGGCATAACGACACCGACAATGGCGTGGGTGATGGCCACTTCCGAGGTGATCAGCTGCAGGTAGGTATCCCAGTTGGAGCCCAGGGCTTCCAGTCGCTCGGTAATGCTGGCCCGATCCAGACCCGTTGTCACTCCCACCACAATCGGCGTACCTACAGCACCAAAGGATACCGGCGTGCTCTGTACCATCATGCCCAGCATGACGGCAGCCATGGCCGGAAAACCGACCGCAACCAGCAGGGGCGCGGCGATGGCGGCCGGTGTACCAAAGCCAGAGGCACCTTCGATAAAGCTGCCGAACAGCCAGACAATGATGATGGCCTGAATGCGGCGATCCGGGGTGATGTTGGTAAAGCCGGCCCGAATCGTGGTGATGGCTCCGGAGTGCTTCAGCGTGTTCAGCAGCAATATCGCGCCAAAGATAATCCACAGCAGGCCGATGGTGATTACCAGCCCTTGCAGGGTTGAGGCGAGGATACGGTTCAGGGTCATATCCCAGGCGCTATAGCCAATCAGCGCGGTAACCAGAAATACCACGGGCATGGCACGACGGGCGGGCCAACGCATGCCAATCAGCAGCACTCCGGCAAGAAGAATGGGCGTAAACGCCAACAGGGCGAGCAATCCGGACGACATCATATTCTCCAGGGTCTTGTTGTTGGATTCTATTCTTGGATAATTGGTATTACCAATTTACAAACCTGTGCCGAGTACGTTATTTGAGCAGACCTTGTGGTGTCAAAACTGCCCACTCATACATTAGTCGTATTGCGTTGAGGTTTTGTTGTAAAAACAAGCGTGGACAGAGGTAAGATTTATTGGTAAGACCAATTTTTTAGACATACAAGCGAGACATCATGCCCATCAATCAGATTGCTCCCAGACGGCTGGCCGACACCATTGTCGAGCAACTGGAGACCATGATTCTGGAAGGAACCCTGGAACCGGGACAGCGCCTGCCGCCGGAACGGGTGCTGGCGGAGCAATTCGGCGTATCCCGCCCGTCTCTCAGAGAGGCAGTGCAACGCCTGGCGGCCAAAGGCCTGCTGAAAAGCCGCCAGGGCGGGGGCAATTATGTGGCGGAGAATCTGGGAAGCAGCTTCAGCGACCCACTCATCCCGCTGCTGGAAAAGCACCCGGAAGCACACCGGGATTTGCTCGAGTTCCGTCGCACACTGGAGGGCGACTGTGCCTATTACGCGGCCCTGCGCGCCACGGAAGTGGATCTGACACGGCTGGGCAAAGCCTGGGAAGAGCTCCACGCCTGCTACCAGAATTCCACTGCCCACAATCTGGAAGAAGAAGGGGCTGCCGATGCCCGCTTCCACATGGCTATTGCTGAAGCCAGCCACAACGTGGTGCTGCTGCACACCATGCGCAACCTGTTCAGCATGCTCAAGAACAACATTGTCACCAACATCGGTGGCATGTACTCCCGCGAAGTTCAGACCCGCCAGGGCCTGATGGACCAGCACCAGAAGCTGTATAACGCCATCGTTGAAGGCCGGGAAGAAGACGCCAGGGCCATCGCAGGGGAGCACATACAGTTTGTGCAGCAAACCATATCGGAACGCAGCGAAACCGCGCGACGGCGTGAACGGGCGTTGAGAAGGGAAGGGAGCGGCGAACGCCGGGCTCCATAAAAAAGCCGGGGCAAGCCCCGGCATAAGCAATCACACGATGCATCAACACAATGCATGTCGTCCTGATGAGCCTTCACACTAACCGGAAGAGATGACGCTTGTGTGACAGGGCACGCTAATCCGGCAACTTCTCCCAGATTGTGAGCTCCGAAAAACTGTGCTGGAACTTGTTGCGGGTCTCTCGGATCACGAAAGGCAGGCTCCGGGGCTCTGCCAGCAAGCGGAAACGGGGGGACAACGCCGCCTTGAGACCATCCAGGGTGGTGAATGGCTCACCGTCTTTCAGGAAACCACCGAGCCAGTCCTGCCTGGGTGTGTACTCCTCCAGCCAGGTATAGGGTGAAGCAATCACCAGCAGCCCCAGCGCATTGATACGCTCATGGATCTGTTCCAGAAAGAGGGATGGGTTGTAGAGACGGTCAATCAGGTTGCCGGCCAGCACCAGATCGTAGTCCCGGTAATCAGCGCCGAGCTTGCAGGCATCGCCCTGATGGAACGCCACGCGGCGGGCAGCCTCGGTCAGACCCAGGGCGGCCAGTGACCGCTCCTGATAGCTGACCAGCTCGCCCTCTTCGGGCCGCGCATACCGCGCAACCCCCTCCCGCACCACCTCACGGCATTTGCCGATAAAGGTTTCGGAATAATCGACCCCATCGACATGGTCAAACTGGCGGGCCAGCTCCAGCGAGGTACGTCCTACCGCACAACCGATATCCAACGCCCGGCAGCTGGCGCGGCCATCCAGCGCTCCAAGCGCGGCATCGGCCAGTTCTTTCGGAAAGTTGGCTTCACCATGCCAGCTTTCACCGAAGTGAAACTCCAGATACTGGGCCAGGGTGGTGTTGCTCTCGTAGTAGCCGGACGGCTCATTCATGATTGTCTCCTGGCGACGACAGGCCTTTCCCTTGTTCCGTCGGCCTTGGGTAAAACGGTTGCACCAACGGGGCAAGCCCTTTGGCATCATCTATGAACAGTTGCAGGTGCGGGAAAGGTATTTCAATGTCCGCGTCGTCCAGGGCTTCCTTAATCTTCTCAAGCACATCAGCCATAATTCTGGGCTGAACCTCCAGATTGTCCGGCGTAATCCAGATCTTGACCTCCAGATCGACTGAAGAGTTGCCCAGAGTCTTGACCACCACTCGCGGCTCCATACCCGGCCCCTGCAAGACTTCAGAGTGCGCCAGCAGAACCGGCATAATCACGTCCCGGGCTGCCTTGGCAGACTCCTTATAGGCAATGCCAACCGGAATGTTCAGGCGCGTCGCCCCTTCGGCGCTGTAATTGATGATCTCCGAGGACGCCACGTTATCGTTCGGGATCATGGTAAAGATATTGTCCCGGGTACGCAGCCAGGTGGTCCGCAGGGCGATCTTCACCACCTTACCATCCTGGCCGTTGATGGTGACCCAATCGCCAATCCGGAAGGGGCGCTCAATCAGCAACGTAATACCCGCAATAAAGTTCGACAGCGTGGACTGGGCCGCAAACCCGACGGCAATCCCTACGATCCCCAGACCCGCGACGATGGAGACCACATCGAAACCGAACTGGGACAGCACCGTAACGGCCGCGAAGGTAACGGTGAGCACCGAGAACAGATTCTCGACCAATTGGCGGATAGAGGGTTCCAGACGGTAGCGATTCATCGTCTCCCGCAGCAGACGACCAATCGCCAGCCAGCCCACAAAAAAGCCCAACGCCATCAGGCCCGCCCTGGCCATGCCCTTCAACAGCTCCGGCGAGGCCTCGAATTGCGCCATAATCACCAGCAATCCGCCCAGCCCGAACAGATAACGGATGCCAGTGCGCAACTGACTAAACCAGGGCTTCGAGCTGCGTCGGCTGCCGACGACAAGGCGTATCAGGCTGATCAGAATGGCATAGACCAGCAACAGAATGCCGAGGTAGATCACCGAAATCAGCAGTTGACTGAGAACATGCCCGGCCAGGGCCACCCAATCGGTCTGTCCGCCCGCGAGAGCGTCCAGGGTAGCCGAGAGATTCTGTGCTATCTGGCTTCGTACGGATTCAAACAGGGCTTCTGCCATAGGGCATCCTTTTCCAAACACTGCATACTACACCCGGAGCGGTGAACAACCTTTGCCTTCAGAATAGACTGCTATCCGCAAACCGGCCGGGGATTACAGAACCGATTCCAGGGCCTGAATCAACCGGGCATCTTCGGGACGCACCTGGCTCGGGAAACGGGCCGTCACCTTACCGTCACCATCGATCACATACTTGGTGAAGTTCCAGCTTGGCGGCTGGCTCTGGCGATTGATTTCCTGAAACACCGGATTGGCCTGCTCACCGGTCACTGCGCTCGGCGCGATCATGGTAAAACTCACGCCAAAGTTCACAAAACAGACCTTCGCGGCTTCTTCTTCGGAATCCGCCTCTTGCCGGAAGTCATCACTGGCAAATCCCACGACCGTCAGCCCCCGATCCTTGTACCGCTGGTGCAGGGCCTCCAGGCCTTCAAACTGACCGGTATAACCACAACGGCTGGCTGTGTTCACCACCAGCATCGGCTTGCCAGCAGCCACCTCGCACAGATTCACCGAATCCCGGGAGTGCAGCTTGCGCTGCTCGTGGTCCAGGAAATCCGGGCAATCCCGGGCAACGGCAGGCACCGTCAACCCTAACAGTAAAAGCACACTCACACACTTCAAGACTGTCCAACGCATCATCGGCCCTCCTGTCGACACATCCCCTGTATACGCACTGGATTACCAAACTGCTCAGGCGCGTTGTCCACATTGACACAAACCGGCAAAGCATCCTTCACAAAACTCTCATGTCATCGTCACACAGCACGGTCAGATTGTGGTGTCAAAACACACAACATAACCGAAACAAGGACAGTACCATGACGATGAAACCAACGCTGCTGGCAGCCGCCATCGGCGGCCTTCTGGCATCGACAACACAGGCATCGCTGGTCATCAGCGAGTATGTCGAAGGCTCCAGCAACAACAAAGCCATTGAACTGCTCAACACCGGCAACGCGGCGGTGGATCTTGCCCCCTGGGAGCTGCAGGTTTTCTTCAACGGCAGCGCCACCCCCGGGCAAACCTTCAACCTGGAGGGTTCGATTGCTCCGGGCAGCAACTTCGTTTTCGCGCATAGCGCTGCTGACCCGGCCATTCTCGCTGTGGCGGATCAAACCACCGGAGCCGGGCTGTTCAACGGTGATGACGCTGTCCTGCTCCTGAATGGCGGCACGGTTGCTGACAGTATCGGCCAGGTCGGCACAGACCCCGGCAGCTACTGGGGCTCCGGGGATACCCGCACTCAGGATCGCACTCTGCGCCGCCGTGCAGGCACCCTGGCCGATACCGATGCCTACGATGATTACGACCCGGCCACAGTCTTTGACGGCTTTCCCCAGAACAGCTTCGACGATCTCGGCGTCGCCGGCAACGATGACGATAACCCGGACCTGCCACCGACTGCGCCGGATCTGACCTGTGGTGCTCCCGCCACCCGCATTTCGGACATTCAGGGCGAAGGCGATATCAGCCCGGTTGCCGGCCAGCACGTGGTGATCGAAGCCGTAGTTACGGCCGCCTTCAACACCAACGATGGCCTTGGCGGCGTCTTTGTGGAGGAAGAAGCCTCAGACCGCGACGACAACCTCGCCACCTCCGAAGGCCTGTTTGTCTATGCGCCAACTCTGAACGCCGAGCCCGGCCAGCGCCTGCGGCTTGCCGGTGAAGTGACCGAATACGACGGCCTGACCGAATTGACCAACCTGAGCGGTACCGAAAACTGTGGTAATGCGGAGCTTCCACCGGCGGCGCAGATCTCCCTGCCCTGGGCCGATGCCACTGCTCCGGAAGCCTTTGAAGCCATGCGGGTACAATTCAGCGCGCCTCTTGTGGTGAACGACAACTACGATCTGGGCCGTTACGGCAGCCTGACCCTCGGGAGCGGTCGCCACTTTATCCCCACCAGTATCGCTGAGCCCGGAGCAGATGCCGCACTGGTGGCTGATCTGAATGCGCTGGACCGGATTATCCTGGACGACGCCAGTAACCGCCAGAACCCGGCCATCGTGCCCTACCCGACACCGCAACTGAGCGCCAGCCAGACCGTGCGCGCTGGCGACACCGTTCAGGATCTTGCCGGCGTTCTCGACTACCGCTTTTCGGAATGGCGTCTGCAGCCGACCGCGAGCCCGTCCTTCAGCCAGGCAAATGCACGTGTAACCGAACCCGGCCTTGAGGATCGCGGTAACCTGGTGGTGGCTTCTTTCAACGTGCTGAACTTCTTCAACGGTGACGGCATGGGCGGCGGATTCCCGACGGCGCGGGGCGCAGACAACCCGGAAGAACTGGCCCGCCAGACCGAGAAGCTGGTCAGTGCCCTGGTCGCCCTTGATGCCGACATCATCGGCCTGATGGAAATCGAGAATGACGGCTACGGCCAGACCAGTGCCATTGCCGAACTTGCCAGGGCCCTGGGTTCCGAATGGCAGTGGGTCGATCCCGGCCTGGCACAACTGGGCAATGATGACATTGCCGTTGGCCTGCTGTACCGCTCCGACCGTGTCGAGATCGTTGGCACCGCCGCCACTCTGAGCGCGGCTCCTTTTGACCAGTTGAACCGCCAGCCCCTGGCACAAACCTTTCGGCTGAAGGATTCAGACGATGGCGTCACCATTGCCGTCAACCACTTCAAGTCCAAAGGCTGCGGCAGTGCCGAAGGCAGCAACGCTGACCAGAACGATGGTCAGGGCTGCTGGAATCCAGTACGGACCCAGGCCGCCCAGGCGCTGGCATCCTGGCTGGCAGACGATGCCACCGGAACCGGCGAACCGGATGTGTTAATCATCGGCGACCTCAACGCCTACGCGAAAGAAGACCCCATTCGCGCCCTGGCCAGTGCCGGCTATACCGATCTGCTGGCGACCTACGTTGGCGAGCAGGCGTATTCCTACGTGTTCTATGGCCAGGCCGGCTATCTGGACCACGCTCTGGCCAATACCGCCCTGGCCGGCAAAATTG
Organism: Marinobacter sp. MBR-105; assembly: GCF_053628895.1. Classification (NCBI taxonomy): domain Bacteria; kingdom Pseudomonadati; phylum Pseudomonadota; class Gammaproteobacteria; order Pseudomonadales; family Marinobacteraceae; genus Marinobacter; species Marinobacter sp. MBR-105. The sequence goes on from NZ_JBRJHG010000011.1 coordinate 64,034, forward strand.
CCGACACCACCGTCTGGCCGATCAATGCCGACGAGCCCAGAGCCCTGGACTACAACACCGAGTTCAAGACCCCGGAGCAGCAGGCCAGCTTCTACGCACCGGACGCTTACCGGGCCTCTGACCATGACCCTGTGATCGTTGCCCTGAATCTCGATACCAGAACCCCGGTAAACCGCGCCGACCTGAACGGCGATGGCCGCGTTAACGGCCGGGACCTGTCGCGCCTGGTGCTGGCGATACTGTTCGGCAAAGCCACGGCTCCGGCTTACGACATTGACGGTGACGGGCGCATTAGCCATCGCGACCTGATCGCCCTGATTCGCGTGCTGACCAGCCGCTAACCCCCACAACGGAGATAGAGTAATGATTCGACAAGGACTCTGGCTGGCAATCCCGCTGATTGCCCTGACCGGCTGTAACAGTGATAACGACGACGCGCCCGCACCGGAAACCGAGCGCCTTACCGTTAACATTCTGCATATCAACGACCACCACTCCCACCTTGAGGCGGGCTCACAATCGCTGGACGTTGCCGGTGAAGAAACCGAATTCAGCGCTGGCGGCTTCCCCCGGGTGATCGCCAAGATCAACGAACGAACCGCCGAACTGGACAACGTGCTGAAACTGCATGCCGGAGATGCCATGACCGGCACCCTGTACTTCACCTCCTTCGAGGGTGAGGCCGATGCCGAGCTGATGAACCTGGTGTGTTTTGATGCCTTTGCCCTGGGCAATCACGAGTTTGATCGCGGTGACGAAGGGCTGGTGAAGTTCCTCGACTACCTGGCGGCAGGCAGCTGTAACACGGCGGTTCTCGCGGCCAACGTCAAACCGGCCATCGGCACCCCATTGGCCCCGGTGGCCCAGGACGATTACATCCAGCCATACACCATCAAGAACATTGATGGCCAGCAGGTGGCCATCATCGGCATCGACATCGCCACCAAAACCCGCAACAGCTCAAGCCCGCTGGCAAGCACTGAGTTTCTGGACGAAACCGAAACCGCCCAGGCCATGATTGATGAGTTGAACGACCAAGGCATCGACAAGATCATCCTGCTGACCCACTACCAGTATGCCAACGATCTGGCACTGGCCGAGCGCCTGTCCGGAGTGGATGTCATTATCGGCGGAGATTCCCACACCCTGCTGGGTGACTTTGACGCCTACGGCCTGAGTGCCTCCGGCCCCTACCCCACCGAAGTGACCAATGCCGACGGTGACAAAGTGTGCGTGGCCCAGGCCTGGCAGTACTCACGTGTGTTGGGTGAACTGAGCGTGACCTGGGACGAAAATGGCACGGTTTCATCCTGCTCCGGCACCCCGCACCTGCTGCTGGGTACCCCCATCATTCGTGATGACGGTACCGAGGATGGCTACCAACCGGAAGGCGAGGAACTGGCAGCCATTCAGGCAGCCATCGAGGAGGACCCTCAGCTCAGCCTTGTCGTGGACGACCCAACCGGCGCTCAAACCCTGGCCACGTACACCAACCAGCTGGACAGCTTCCGCAATCAGGTCATCGGTACCGCATCCGAAGACCTGTGCCTGGCGCGTATCCCCGGCCGGCCTTACGGTGATAACACCTGCGCCAATGAAGACCCGAACCGGGGTGGTGACATTCCGAACCTGGTGGCTCAGGCCTTCCTGTTCCAGAGCAAGAATGCGGATGTGTCGATCCAGAACGCCGGCGGCGTTCGCACTGACATTCTGGCCGGCGATATCACCATTGGTGATGCCTACAACCTGCTGCCGTTTGCCAATACCCTCACCGATCTGACCATGACTGGTGAGGAAATCCGACAGGTGCTGAACGAAGCCGTAGACTATGCCCATGTTGAAGGCGGTTCCACGGGTGCCTATCCTTATGCGGCCGGTCTGCGCTGGACCGTCGACATGGCCAGGCCTGCTGGCGAACGCCTCTACGACATCGAAGTTCGCCCGCGGGGTGAAACCACCTGGCGCGCTCTGACCGACGCCGAAACCCTCAACGTCGTCACCAACAGCTTCACCGCGGCTGGCCGTGACGGGTACCTCACCTTCGGAACCGTCAGCGAGGATGGCCGTGCCAGGGATACCTTCCTGGACTATGCTCAATCCTTCGTCGATTACGTCAAGGAAGAGGTCACCCTCAGCAAACCTGCCCAAGGCGAGTACTCCACTCAGATGTACACGCCCGCGCCGTAATGAGCGGTGGCAGGAGCATCCGGCACCAGCGGATGCTCCTGCCCCTCCCGTCATAACCCTTGAAGAAACCGTCCGCTGGCGTCATTGTGAAACGCTGAATACCGTTGTTTCTTCACAGGTACGGGAACCCCATGTCCAGAACACCCGATTACTCCCTGCTCGAACTGGCCTCCGTGCGCGAGGGCGACTCCGTGGCGACCACACTGGCTAACAGCGTGCGCTACGCCCAGCATGCGGAGTCTCTTGGCTTCAAACGTTTCTGGCTGGCCGAGCACCACAACATGGAAGGGATTTCCAGTTCCGCCACCTCGGTATTGGTGGGGCACATCGCTGGTAAAACCGGGAGGATCCGGGTGGGCTCCGGCGGTGTCATGTTGCCGAACCATCCACCGCTGGTGATTGCCGAGCAATTCGGTACCCTGGAATGTCTCTATCCGGGCCGAATCGATCTCGGCCTTGGCCGCGCGCCGGGTACCGATCCGGTCACTGCCCGGGCACTGCGACGGGATGGCCTGGGCGCCGAGCAATTCCCGGAAGACGTAGCCCGTCTGCAGAACCTGCTGGGGCCGCTGCAACCGGGTCAGCCGGTGAAAGCCATTCCCGGTGCTGGCACCAATGTTCCTATCTGGCTGCTGGGCTCAAGCCTGTACAGCGCACAACTGGCGGCGATGCGGGGCCTCCCTTATGCCTTCGCCGGCCACTTCGCACCGCGGCTCTACCGGGAAGCCCTGAAGGTCTATCGAGAGAACTTCGAGCCCTCAGAGCAGCTGCGACAGCCCTACGCCATGCTGGCGATTCCCGCTATCCCCGCGACCTCAAAGGACGAAGCGCGGCATCTGGCCACCACCAGCTACCAGCGCATTCTGGCCCTGTTCCGCGGACAGCCGCTGTGGATGCGACCGCCGGTCGAATCCATGGACGGACTCTGGAATCCGGCCGAGGAGGCCGGCGTGCGGGACTTCCTGAAACTGCAGATCATGGGTAACAGTGAAGACCTGCGCCGGCAACTCGACGACCTGCTGACCGACATTCAGGTGGACGAACTGATGTTCACCATTGATATCCACGACCCGGACAAACGCCGGCAGGCCCTGGATATCCTGGCCGAAACCCGTTCCCCGCAAACCGACTCCGACGCAACCATCAACTAGGCAGAACCTGATCATGGCTCAACCGGCATTCCATGTTTTTCTCTCCCACGGTCTGGAAAGTGGCCCCGGCAGTACCAAGATCCAGGCCCTGAAAACGGTGGCTGAAACGTTTTCAGGCGTTTATGCCGAGGCGGTGGATCATCGCAGCACTAAAGACCCTGCCGAACGCCTGGAGCAGATGCGCCACGCCATGGCAGCTGCCGGTGCAAGGCCCGAACAGACCATCCTGGCAGGCTCGAGCATGGGCGGCTGGGTCTGCGCCCGGACCAGCGAACAGGCTCCGGTCAGGGGCTGTTTTATGCTGGCACCGGCACTGGCGCTACCGGATTATCCGGAGTCCAACCCGGTGATCGGCGCCCGCCACGCTCGCATTATCCACGGCTGGAACGACGATGTGGTACCGGTAATGCCGGTTCTGGAGCTGGCCCGGAGGCAGCAGATTGAAGCCCTGGTCCTACCCGACGGACATCGGCTCGAAAACAGTGTCCAGCGGGTGGCAGAGGAGTTCAGAAGGTTCCTGTTCCTGTGTGTTGAAAACCCGAATCCATCCTGAATTCATGCACTTGCAATTTGGCTTAATCGGCTATTTGCGTGCAGCTTATTTCCCCCGTTTCCTTGCGAAAACCGCTTTGATTTGCCAGTCTTTAATAATGTAACAATGGATTAACGTAAAATAACGAGCGGAGACAACCCGATGAGCAGCACAAGTAAATTCAGGAAACTGGCTGGTATTTCAGCGCTGGCATTTGCCGGCCTGACCGCGGCAAATGCCGTGAATGCCGCCAATTGGCGCTACGCCCATGAAGAATACGAAGGCGACGTTCAGGACGTATTCGCGTACAAGTTCAAGGAATACATTGAAGAGAATTCCGACCACACCCTGCAGATTTACCGTTTCGGTGAGCTGGGTGAGTCTGACGACATCATGGAACAAACCCAGGCCGGTATCCTGAACTTTGTAAACCAGTCTCCTGGCTTTACCGGCTCTCTGATCCCGGAAGCGCAGATCTTCTTTATCCCGTACCTCATGCCCACCGAAATGGATACCGTGATCGAGTTCTTCCGCGAGAGTGAGGCCATCAATGAGGACTTCCCGGAGCTGTATTCTGAAAAAGGTCTTGAGCTGCTGAAGATGTACCCGGAAGGGGAAATGGTAGTGACCGTTGATGAGCCGGTGACCTCTCCGGAAGACTTCAACAACAAGAAGATCCGGGTAATGACCAACCCGCTTCTGTCCGAGACCTACTCTGCGTTTGGTGCTACCCCAACCCCGCTGCCATGGGGTGAAGTATACGGTGCGTTGCAGACCAACATGATCCAGGGTCAGGAGAACCCGATTTTCTGGATTGAGTCAGGTGGTCTGTATGAGGTTTCCCCGAACCTGGTATTCACCGGCCACGGCTGGTTCACCACCGCCATGATGGCGAACCAGAACTTCTACGAAGGCCTGTCTGATGAGGACAAGAAGCTGGTTCAGGATGCCGCCGATTACGCCTTCGAGGAAATCATCGTGCACATTGATGGTCTGGCGGACGAGGCCCTGGAAAAGATCCAGTCCAACAGCGACGAAGTTACCGTGACCCGTCTGACTGACGAACAGATCGAAGCCTTCAAGGCCCGCGCACCACAGGTGGAAGAGAAGTTCATCGAAATGACCGGTGAGCGTGGTAAAGAGCTGCTGGAGCAGTTCAAGGAAGATCTGAAAGAAGTTCAGAGCGACTGAACCTCGCCAAACGGTTGCCCCCGCTCCGGCGGGTGGCAACCCAGCTTTAACCCCGCCCCGCCGGGGATTCTTCCCGCCGGGAGCGACATGTTCTGGAGCAGAATCCATGTCCGAGAATTCCCCGGAGATCGAAGACGATACCGGTCACTATGAGTCCGGCTTGCCCGGCTTTCTGGGCACGATTGACGTCTGGATTTCAAAAATTGAAGCCGTCATGCTCGCCGCTGGCGTGATTCTGATGGCGGTAAACACCTGCGCCAATGTTATTGCCCGTTTCGTGTTCAGCGAGGGCCTGTTTTTCTCCGGTGAAATCAACCGGATTCTGATCATTCTGATTACCTTTGCGGGCATTGGCTACGCCGCCCGGCACGGCCGCCACATCCGCATGTCCGCCATGTACGATGCCTTCCCGACCAAGGGCCGCAAGGTACTGATGATCATCATCGCCCTGTTTACCTCCGTGGTCATGTTTTTCCTGTGCTATCACTCCTTCGAGTATATCCAGACCCTGTACAGCCGAGGTCGGATTTTGCCAGCGCTTGGTTTTGAGATCTGGTGGATTTACATCTGGGCCCCTGTCGGTTTCGCCATTACCGGCATCCAGTACCTGCTGACCGCCATCAAGAACTTCACCACCAAAGACGTGTACCTGTCGACGGGTGTGGTGGATGGCTACGCCGATACTGAAACCGAAGTCTGAAGCAGCGTGAACCCATAGGTTAAGGAAAGACACACCATGGCAACTATTATGATGATCGTCATGATCGGGCTGCTGCTTCTGGGCTTCCCGATGATGATTCCGCTAACCACTGCTGCCGTCATCGGCTTCGTTATGATGTTCGATGGCTTCGGGCAGATGGGCACATTCATCCAGCAGATGATGGGTGGCATCCGGCCAGCGTCGTTGATTGCGGTACCCATGTTCATTCTGGCGGCCGATATCATGACCCGGGGCCAGTCTGCGGACCGCCTGATCAATATGGTCATGGCCTTTATCGGCCACATCAAAGGTGGCCTCGCCATCAGTACCGCCACCTCGTGCACCCTGTTCGGGGCGGTGTCTGGCTCAACCCAGGCCACCGTGGTTGCCGTAGGCTCACCGCTGCGCCCGAAAATGCTCAAAGCTGGCTACTCCGATCCGTTCACGCTGGCTCTGATTATCAACGCCAGTGATATCGCCTTCCTGATCCCTCCCAGCATCGGCATGATCATCTACGGGGTCATCTCGGAAACCTCCATTGCCGAGCTGTTCATTGCGGGTATCGGCCCGGGCATCCTGATTTTGTTCATGTTCTCGATCTACTGCCTGATCTACGCCTACAAGAACGATGTTCCGACGGAAGCCAAGGCCAGCTGGAAAGAACGGGCGATGTCAGTCAGGGATGCCTCCTGGCCCCTGATGTTCCCGGTGATCATTGTCGGCGGTATCTACGGCGGCATTTTCAGCCCCACAGAAGCAGCAGCAGTCTGCGTGCTCTACGCCTTCCTGCTGGAGTTTGTGGTCTTCCGGTCACTGAAACTGAACGACATTTACAAGATTGCCAAATCCACCGGGCTGATCACGGCTGTGGTGTTCATTCTGGTGGCCGTGGGTAATGGCTTCTCCTGGATCATTTCCTTTGCCCAGATTCCCCAGGCCATCCTGGAAGCGGTGGGCGTCAACGAGGCCGGGCCTGTGGGCGTGCTGATTGCCATCTGTGTGGCTTTCTTCATCGCCTGTATGTTCGTCGATCCCATCGTGGTTATCCTGGTGCTGACACCGATCTTTGCGCCGGCCATTCAGGCCACCGGGCTGGATCCGGTGCTTGTCGGTGTGCTGATTACCCTGCAGGTGGCCATCGGTTCTGCCACGCCACCCTTTGGCTGCGACATTTTCACCGCCATTGCCATCTTCAAACGGCCCTACATGGAAGTTATCCGGGGTACGCCTCCGTTCATTTTCATGCTGGTGGCGGCTGCCGGCCTGATCATCGCCTTCCCGGATATTGCCCTGTTCCTGCGTGACATCGCGTTCAGGGACTAGATCCACAGCCACTGATGAAAGGAGAACAACATGTTTAAACGGATTCTGGCCGCTGTGGATGGTTCCAAAACCTCACTCAAGGCTCTGGATAAAGCCATTGAACTGCAGAAACTGATCCCGGACGCCGAGATCTACATCCTCTGTGTTTACAAGCATCACAGCCTGTTTGAGGCGTCGTTGTCTATCGGACGGCCCGACGACATGGACATCCCGGACAAGGTGCTGTCTGAGTATGCCAAAGGCGTAGTGAATCACGCCAAGGAGCTGGCCAAGGAGCATGGCGCCACCAAGGTACGCGGTTTCGTCAAGGCCGGCCGGCCCTCGAAGGTGATTGTGAAATTTGCCCAGGACAAGGAGGCCGACCTGATTGTAGTGGGCACCAAGGGCACCAACAGCGACAAGGACGGCACCTTTCTGGGCAGCGTCTCGCACCGGGTTGCCTCCCAGGCCAAGTGCCCGGTGCTGGTGGTCTGAACCGGCGAACCCCTCCACGCAGTGCCGCCGGACAGCATATTCCTTGCTGTCCGGCAATCACGGATTTCCGCAGTCTGCTTGATTTTTCACCGTGCTAGACTGCCTCGCCTCGGATTACTTCTCATTCACAAATCACAAGGCGTCTAGCCATGACTGCAATTGTTGATTTTCTCAACTCGATCCTCTGGGGCTATGTCCTCGTCTATGGCCTGCTTGCCGTAGGTGTCTTCTTTACCATCCGTCTGGGCTTCCTTCAGTTCGTCAATTTCGGCGAAATGGTCCGCGCCATCCGTGGTTCCCGGGAAAGCGACGTACACGGGATTTCTCCGTTCCAGGCCCTGTGCACCAGCCTGGCTTCCCGGGTGGGTACCGGTAACCTTGCCGGGGTTGCGGTTGCCCTGTACCTGGGCGGTGCCGGTGCCATTTTCTGGATGTGGATGGTAGCCCTCGTCGGTATGGCCACCGGTTACGCTGAAAGCACTCTGGCCCAGCTGTACAAGGTTCGCGACGGCAAGGGCCAGTACCGGGGAGGCCCGGCGGTGTACATTGCCAAAGGCCTGAAAGCGCCCTGGGCTGCGGCCATTTTCGCGGTCTGCCTGATTATCTCCTTCGGCCTGGTTTTCAACGCCGTACAGGCCAACTCCATTGCCGATGCCATGCAGGGCGCCTTTGGTGTGCCCAAGCTGGGTGTCGGCGTGGTCATCGCGGCTTTTGCCGGCATTGTCATCTTTGGCGGTCTGCGCAAGATCGTTCGCTTCGCTGAGTTTGTCGTGCCGTTCATGGCCGGCGCCTACGTACTCCTGGCGCTGGGCGTGATGGCCATGAACATTACCGAAGTCCCGGGCATTCTGGCGCTGATCGTAAAAAGTGCCTTTGGCCTGGAAGAGGCCGCCGGCGGCGCGGCAGGCTCCATTACCGCTGCCATGCTGAATGGCATCAAACGCGGCCTGTTCTCCAACGAAGCCGGTATGGGCTCGGCACCCAACATTGCCGCGACCGCAACCCCGGCTCCGCATCATCCCTCTTCACAGGGTCTGGTTCAGGCATTCGGTGTCTTTATCGATACCATCATTGTCTGTACGGCGACGGCCGTGATGATCCTGTTGGCTGGCGTTCTGGAGCCGGGTTCCGGCGTGACCGGCACCCAGTTGACCCAACAGGCCATGGAAGTACACCTGGGTGAGTTCGGGGGCTACTTTATCGCCATCGCGATTCTGTTCTTCGCCTTCACCTCCATTGTCGCCAATTACACCTACGCCGAGAACGCTTTGATCTACCTGCGCGGCGGCAACACTCTGGGCTTGACCCTGTTGCGGCTCGCTGCGCTGGGCATGGTGATCTGGGGTGGCTACGAAGCGGTGGTCACGGTATTCAATGCGGCGGACGCATCCATGGGGCTGATGGCCACCATCAACCTGATTGCTATCGTTCTGTTGTCCGGCACGGTTGTGAAGCTGACCAAAGATTACCTGGCTCAGCGCAAGGAAGGCCTGGTGCCGCACTTCAAGTCCAAGGACTATCCTGAGCTGCACGAAAAAATCGACAGCAATATCTGGCATTGATGTCAGAGCGAGGCCGCAACTACTCGGTTGCGGCCCGTTTCCTTGGCCTGGTACAGAGCCTGGTCGGCGGCCCGGAACAGCTCGTCGAACTCCGGACAATTCTCCCGCCAGCAAGCAATGCCTGCTGAAATGGTCAGGCTCCCCAGGTTTTCACCCCGATGTTCCACTGGCTCGGCTGAGATGGCCGCCCGCAGTTGCTCGGCCCTTTGCCGGGCCTCATCAAGGGACGCCCCGGGCATCAGCACCGAAAACTCCTCACCACCATAACGGCAAACGGTATCACTGCCGCGAAAACAGGTAGCGAGCACGTCACCGACCATTCTCAGCGCCTGATCACCGGCCTCGTGGCCATGACAGTCGTTGAAAAGTTTGAAGTGATCAATATCGAAAATCAGCAGGCATAGCGGCCGATCAGAACGAGCCGAGACTTCCCGCTCATGGCGAAAGAGCTCATCAAAGTAGCGACGATTTTTCAGTCCGGTCAGGCTGTCCTCATAGGAGAATCGTTGCAATTCAGCCCTCAAGGCCAGCCCAGACAGGGTAATGCCAATTTTCTCAACCGACTGGTATACCCAGGAAATCACCCTTGCGATGCCATAGTCTTTCACCACTGGCGGCAGGTCCGGGCGCTCCAGCATCAACACCCCTTCAGGCCGATTGCCGGAGCGGGCAGACTCTATCCGCAGGAAAAAGCACATCTGAGCCGGTAAATCGTAACTGCGTACCGGGAGTACGGTTTCGGTCAGGACGGACAGGTTCGCCCCCAGTGACGCCGGGAACACATCCTCCGGGGTACCGCCCCAGTGAACCACTCGGTCGTACTGCCCATCGATGCCTCTTCGATAGAAACAACCGGTCATGGGCAGGTAGAGCTCCGGCATGGCTCTTAACAGGGGCTCGAACGCTTCCTCAATGCCGGCGCAATCCTGCAGAGCCGCAATCACATCCGCCAGTTTCTGGCTTTTCTTGCTTTCCAGTGCCAACAAGCGGGCCCTGGCGACTTCTCTTTCTGCCAGCGACTCAGCGCGGGCGGTGCGCTCCCGAACCTTCTGTTCCAGCCGGACGTTCAGTTGCTGGAGCTCTTTCTGGGTCTTGCCGTAGTGCCAGACCGAAATACTGACCACCGCCAGCGAGAAACCCAGCGCTCCCCAGCTCACCGGCACCCGGCCCCAGGGCAGGAACCCGTGAGCAACGGCCATATCAACAATCAGCAGCACCGCCAGCCCACCACAAGCCACCACCAGCACCTGCTGCTCCCCGAACAGCACACGAAAGCGTGGCAACACAGCGCCAGCCATCACCACCAGCGAGACCAGAAGCAACACATCAAACACCGGGAAGGTCGAAGAAAGGTCGACCGCGCCGACCAACGCCAGGGCCAGGGCGCTCACCGCCAATCCAAGATGAATCCACACCAGCCAGCTGATCAGCACCGGACGTGCAGCGCCTAGCCATTGCCGCAACAACAAGGCCAACGCCATAGGAATCAGGTAGTAAGAGCCGGCCGCGAGGTAGTCCCACAACAAAGGTTTGTAAGCAATCAACAAGCTCGCCTGGCTCTCAGCCAACAGCATCACCGAGGTCAGGAATGAAAACAGAGCAATGCTGGCGAAACTGCGCTGGCCCCTTTGGATTACGGCGAACACCAGAGCCAGAAAAGCTATCAGAGCCGACAATGCCGAGACTACCAGTTCCTCAGCAGCTCCCCCGAGGAGGTATACCGTCAGATCGGCATGATCGGTAATCCCGACCTCCCCCCATAACCCTATGTCGGTGTAATTCGAGAATATCCGGAAATAGAGCGTCTCTCCCTGATAATCCTCGGGTAGCCGTATTTCATGCCAGGGCCATCCCTCAAAACGGCCCCTTCCCTCTTGGTCAAAGGTGCCATATTGATAGAGCAATTCACCCCGAAACCAGGCCTGCACAATGATGTCGACGCTATAAACATAAAGGACAGGCTGGTACCAGCTACCTTCCGGCAATTGCACCCTGAACCAGGCATGCTCACGACCATCGCGGCCAGGAGGGTTCGATGGAAAACCAATGTCGTGCCAGTGTTGTGGAGAGTCTTCAAGGATCCACAATGGCGTGCCATCAGTCAAAAACGGGGAATCACCCCAGCGATACTGCCATCCCTCATCCACCGGCTGGATAGCGGCAAATCCAGGCTGGGACAGACAGACCCCGAGGGCGATGATCACCAGCAGAAATCTGATGCGACAAGTGGACGCGTGCAAAGCAGAACCCGCTTTCAGGAGTGATCGTTCCAGTATAAACCGTAAACGCCAGATACAGAACTTTCTCAACTTTTTTGTCGGAGGGTAAACAGCGCAAGCAACGCAGACACCAGCATCAGAAACAGCGCCACCGCGTTCAACACCGGCGTTGAGCCTTCCCGCAGACGATTGAACAGGGCCACGGTGAGCGGGGTATCACTACCGGTGAGCATGACCGTGGTATTGAAGTTTTCGAAGGACATCAAAAACGCCATTGCCGCGGCCCCGAGGATGGAGGGAAGCAGCCACGGCAGGGTAACCGTGAACCACGCCACAACCGGCGTGGCACCCAGATTGAGGGCAGCCTCTTCCAGCTGTCGGTCGAATTTGCGCAGCCTGGCCGCAATCACCAGAGTAGCCAGGGTGGTAATGAAGGTGACCTGCCCCATCACCACCAATGTCAGCCCCGGCCGGAACAAGTCCAGCTCGATACCCCACAAGCGGGAGACATCGTTGGCCATGCCACTGTAGAACACCAGAATGGACACCCCGAGAATCACGCCCGGAATCACCAGCGGCAGCAGCATCAACAGATACAGCAGCTCCTTGCCGCGAAACTCCACGCGCTCGAACAATACCGCATTCACACAGCCAAGCCCCACACTGACCAGCGTCACCCAGAACGCAATCTTGGTACTGACCCAGAGCGCACTGAGCAAGCCATCGTCGTGAAACAGCCCGGTACGCCCGTCGGTGCCATCGGCCAGATACCAGTCCAGGGTAAAACCCTGCCAGGGTAATGACGGGAACGGCGAGTCGTTGAATGCGAACACGGCCGTCACCAGCAAAGGCAACGCCAGGTACAGGAAAAAGGCCAACAGATAGCTCAGGTAGAGGGCATCAAACAACCGGGACCGGGGTACAGAGCGGATCATGACATCACCCCATAACCTTGCGCAGGGATTGCCCGGTCAGCTTCAGGCCCAGCCAGACCAGCAGCGACGACAATACCAGTAGCAAGACCCCCAAAGCCGCCCCCTGCTCCCAGTTAAACCGGGTGATAAACTGGGTGAAAATCTGCTGGGTAAACCAGGCACTGTCTTTGCCCCCCATCAGAATCGGCGTGAGGTAACTGCCCAGGGTGAGCATGAACACCACAATACAGCCGGAGACAATGCCGGGCATGGCCCAGGGAATCACCACCTCCCGCAGCACGGTACCGTGGCCACCGCCCAGATCGTAGCCAGCCTCGACCAGATTCTCGTCCATGCCGTCGAGCGTGGTCACCAGCGGAACCACCATAAACAGCAGTCCGTTGTAGACCAGGCCGATGATCACCGCGACATCGTTGTAGAGCATCTCCACCGGGCCATCCACCCAGCCCAGCGCCTGCAGCCAGGAACTGAACAGGCCGCTCTCCCGCAACAGGATCATCCAGCCGTAGGTACGCACCAACTCGCTGGCCCAGAACGGGATCAGGCAAGCCAGGAACAGAATACCCTTGCTCCTCCCATGGGCCAGGCGGGCAATGTACCAGGCAATGGGAAAGGCAATCAGCAGGGTAAGGAAGGTGGTGAACAGGGACATGACCCCGGTACGCACGAAGGTACGCCAGTAGTAGGATTCATTGAAGAAATTCTGGTACTGCTCCAGCCCCCAGGCCAGGGTATCCCAGCTCTCCCGCACCTGGAACGACACCAGCAACATCTGCAGATGGGGCACCAGCACCAATAGCACTATCCAAAGCAGGAAAGGCGCCAGCAACAGCCACAGCGAGAAACGGCTAATCGAGCTATTCACTGGGACGAAGCTCCAAATACCCGGGCCAGGCCCGGATCCCACGACAGCTCAAGATGGCCGTCCGGCGTCAGCGCCGGCGCCGTGCCGTCCTGGGGGAGTCGTGCGAATAGTGCCTGGCCATTGCTTTCGGCTTCTACCCGGCTGTTGGCACCATCAAACAGCGTGGTCCGGACTCGGGTCTGCAGTGAGGAGGAACCCGCGCCCGCAGCCGTTTGCGAAAACGACAGTGATTCCGGCCGAATATACAGTTCTGCCTGGGCACCGGGCGCCAGGCCCGCCGACGCAACCCGCCCGCGTACCACCGCCCCATCGCTCAGACGAACAGCCGCCACATCATCGGCCACGGACACCACCGTCCCCACCAGGCGATTGTTGTCGCCGACAAACCCCGCGACGAACGGCGTTGCCGGATGTCGGTAAAGCTCCTCCGGCGGCGCCACCTGCTCGAAGCGGCCATTTTTCATCACCGCCACCTGATCTGACATCACCATGGCTTCGGACTGGTCATGGGTGATGTACACGAAGGTGGTACCAAATTGCTTTTGCAGGTGCTTGAGCTCGATCTTCATCTGCTCCCGAAGTTTCAGATCCAGGGCACCGAGAGGCTCATCCAGCAACAACAAGGTGGGTTCGAGCACCAGGCAGCGGGCCAGGGCCACGCGCTGGCGCTGGCCACCCGACAATTCCTGGGGATTGCGATTCTCCAGTTCCGGCAGCCCCACCTGTTCCAGCACCCGTGCAATCCGCTTGCGGCGCTCGGCCGCCGGCACCTTCTTGCGTTTCAGGCCATAGCCAATGTTGTCACCGACGGACATGGTGGGGAACAGCGCCAGGTGCTGAAACACCATATTCACCGGGCGCTTGTTAGGCGGCACCTCATTCATGCGCTGGCCGCGAATGAAGATATCCCCTTCATCCGGCTTGTCGAAGCCTGCCAGCAGCCGCAGCAGGGTGGTCTTGCCACACCCCGACGGCCCCAGAATGGAGAAGAAGGTACCCGCAGGAACATCCAGCGACACATGGTCCACCGCCGTGTTGTTTCCAAAGCGGCGGACCAGCCCGCTGCAGGACAGGTCAGACTCTGTTGCCATAAGGATCAGTTCGCCGCCTGGACGCGATCCAGCACCTGTCCTTCCATGGCTTCCAGCCCCGGTGGTACCGGCGGATACCATTTGATGTTGTTGATGGCTTCTTCATCGAAGCTCAGGCGATAGGCGTCCCGCAGCTCAGCGTTCACAAACTCATCGGCGCCTTTGGAGGCCGTGAAGTTGCCGGAGGCATTGGTGATTTTGGCCGCAATTTCCGGCTGCATCACGAAGTTGATCCACTTGTAAGCGGCTTCTTCGTTTTCGCTGCGGCGCGGGATAGCAAAGGTATCAATCCAGCCCAGGGCTCCGGATTCCGGCGCCACAAAGCGGATGTCCGGGTTCTCCGCATTCAGTTTCCATCCGCCGGCATCCCAGGCCATGGCCGCCGTCACTTCACCGGTGCGCAGCAGCGACAACAACTGGTCGCCGCCCGTCCAGTAGGTTTTCACGTTGGCTTTGCAGTCGATCAGTTTGTCTTCCACTTTCGCCATAATAGACTGGTATTCGTCCCGGTCTTCATAGGCCGCAAATGGATCCATGCCCATGGCGAAAGCAAAGCCGATCAGCGTCGGCCGCTTCAGGCGGTAACTCACTTTGCCAGCCACTGCCGGGTCACACAGGTCGGTGTAATCGGTAACGGTGTCCGCGACGGAACTGTGCACAATCAGGCCACTGGTCCCCCAGACCGAGGGCACACCGTAAGATTGACCATCCAGAGCCGTCGACTCCCGGGTCGCCTTCACCATCGACGCCTGCAACTGGTCGGTATTGATGCGGCTATAATCAATGGGCTTGTAGATGTTGAACTGGCGCTGTACGCCCACGATACGATCCTGGCTCGGCTGGGCCAGATCAAAACCGGCGCCGCCGGTGGCCCGAAGCTTGGAGATCATGTCCTCGTTGTTGGACAAGGTGATCTTTACATCAATTCCGGTTTCTTCCTCGAACTGGGCGACCACCTCATCCGGGGCGTAGCCTCCCCAGGTAATCAGGCGAAGTTCTTCCGCCAGCAGGTTGCCGGAAGCTGTGGTTGCGGCCAGCAGGGTGGCCAGTGCTGATATCCGTGTCTTGCGCAGTGCCATGGTCGTTCATTCCCCTGAAACGGTGTTATGCGAACTCGCTAAGGTTTTGTTATCAGGAAGTTATAGACCATGTATTTCAGTTTTGTGAAACCTGGACAATAAAAAACGGAGGCCGAAGCCTCCGTTTTCCAGGTTCATGATGCTCTTCCGGTTACTGACCGGACTTCAACATTTCCCAGTATTTGGCATACACCTGCAGCGCCTCGTCGCCAATGTCGGTCTGGAACTCGGCATTGATCATGTCGGTGGCGTTGGGGTAGCTGGCCCGGTCGTTCGCAACGGCGTCATCCAGCAGATCCCGGGCCGCCAGGTTGGGCGTGGCGTAGCCGATCTCTTCGCTGATCAGGGCCGAGATTTCCGGCTGCAGCACAAAGCTGATGAACTGGTGAGCGGCTTCCGGGTTCTTGGCGTTCTTGGGAATCACGAAGCTGTCCAGCCAGGCGATGATGCCTTCTTCCGGATACACGTATTCCAGGGAATCCAGGGTATCGCGGCCCATGACGGCTTCGCCGTTCCAGATCATACCCACGTCGGTTTCACCTTCCAGGTACGGCATGCGAGGGGCATCCGAGTTAAAGGTACGCACCGACGGCATCAGCTCGGTCAGCTTCTCGTAGGCTTCCTCGATTTCCTGAGGGTCAGTACTGTTACCGGAGTAACCCAGTACCCGCAGGCCCACGTGGAAGACTTCACGCATGTCGTTGGTCAGCATGACCCGGCCTTCGAAACGCTCATCCCACAGATCGGCCCAGGCGGTAACCTCGCCTTCCACATCCGCGGTATCCACGGCCAGGCCGGTGGTGCCCCACAGGTAGGGCACGCTGTACTGGTTTTCCGGATCGATATCCAGGTTCACCAGTTCCGGATCCAGGTTATCGAAACCTTCAATCTTGCTGCGATCGATGGGCATCAGCAGGTCTTCCTGCCGCATCTTGCTCACGTAGTAGGTGGAGGGCACGGCCAGGTCGTAGGCGGCGCTCTCATCCAGCAGTTTCAGCCGGGCATACATGGCTTCGTTGCTGTCGTAGGTGGTGTAGACCACCTGGATACCGGTTTCCTCAGTAAAGCGATCCAGAACTTCCTGGGGCATGTACTCAGACCAGTTGTACAGGTTCAGAACCTTGGGCTCCTCAGAACCACTGCAGCCAGTCAGGCCCACCGCCAGCAGGCCGGCCAGTGCCAGTTTCTTCATCGTTTGCTCCTTAACAGTATCCATTGAGACAAGATCAACATGACCAGTGAGAATACCAGTAGCAGGGTGCCAAGGGCATTCACTTCGGGCTTCAGGCCCACCCGCACCATGGAATAGATGCGCAGTGGCAGAATTTCATAACTCGGGCCACTGACAAACGTACTGACCACCACGTCGTCCAGTGACAGTGTAAACCCCAGCAGCCAGCCCGCCAGCAGGGCCGGCATGATCACCGGAATCAGGACCGTGCGGGTCATGGTGAAATCGTTGGCGCCCAGATCCCGGGCCGCCTCCGGCAGGCGTTCGTCAAACCCGCTGAGCCGAGCCATCACGGTGATGACCACAAACGGCAGGCAGAAGGTAACGTGAGCCAGCAACAGGGATACATACCCCAGCTGCAGCCCCACCAGCAGAAACAGCGCCAGCAGCGAAATCGCCAGGACAATTTCCGGCGACATCATCACCACAAACAGCATGCCATTGAGCACTTTCTTGCCCCGGAACCGGTATCGGTGCAGTGCCAGTGCGGTGAGCGCGCCGATCAACGTGGACACAGTGGCCGCGGAGAGCGCCAGCCAAAGGGAATTCCACATGGCCTGCACCATGGCCCGGTTGTTCAACAGGGCTTCGTACCAGCGCAGGCTCAGGCCACCCCATTCGTAACCGGTGCGGGAATCGTTGAAGGAGAATACCACCAGTACCACGATAGGCACGTACAGCAGCAGATACACCAGCGTCAGGTAGGTGCGGGGCAGCCAGCGATTCATACACCGTCCTCCCCGATCCGCCGTTTACTCAGGCGGTGGGCGAACATCAGGAACGCCATGGCCAGGGTCAGCAGGATGCTGGCAGCGGCACCAAAGGGCCAGTTGCGGGCATCCAGAAACTGGTTCTTGATGACGTTACCCACCAGCAGGTTGCGGGAACCGCCCAGAATATCAGGCACAAAGAACAACCCCATGGCCGGCAACAGCACCAGCATGATGCCCGCCAGCACCCCCGGCAGGGTCAGCGGCACGATCACATGGATAAACGTGGACAGGCGCCCCGCGCCCAGGTCGTGCGACGCCCTCAGGTAGTCTTCCCGCAGGTCTTCAAACACGGAGTAGAGCGGCAGGATCATGAACGGCAACAACAGATACACCAGCCCGATAATCACGGCTCCTTCGGTATACAGCAGCTGCATGGGCTCCTCGATCACCCCGAGCGACATCAGCGCGTTGTTGAGCAGGCCATTGGTGGCCAGGATCAACTTCAGGGCGTAGGTTCGCACCAGGGAATTGGTCCAGAACGGCACGATAAGCAGGAAGATCAGCAGCACCTGATTGCGTTTGCCGACCTTGGACAACGCCCACGCAAACGGGTAGCCGATCAGCAGACACACCAGCGTCGTCATGGCCGCCATATACAGGGAGTGCAGGAACACTTCCAGGTACAGCGGATTGAGCAGTTGCCGGTAGGCATCCAGGGTCAGCGGCAGCGAAATGAAGGAGCCCGGGTCCCGGGTCATTACACTGGCACCGACCACCAGCAGGTTGGGGGTCAGCACCAGAAACAGCAACCAGCCCCAGACCAGCACCAGCACCGCCGTACGGAACGGCTGCTGTGTCAGGCTACGCATCGGTGCCTTCTTCCTCTGGCAGAGCTTCCGGCTCTGTGGGTAACAGCCATTCCCAGCCATCAACCCAGCTCACTTTGACCGGCTCGCCAAGGCGATAGTCGAAGGTAGGGTCGTCTTCGTCGAAGAATTCCGACGCCAGCACCTCGGTGCCATCCTCAAGATGAATCACCGAATCCAGGGTACTGCCCTTGTAGTTACGCTCTACAATCTTGCCAGCCACACCATCCTCATCGTCCGGCGCCAGTACCCGGATATCCTCGGGGCGCAACAGCACATGCAGGGACTGGCCACCGGAGACCGGGAAATCCGGCTTGCGGAAGGTACGCTTCAGGCCGAACACATCCACGGTGATCGTGTCGTCGCCGTTGGCTTTGTCCACCCGGCCCGGGAAGAAGTTGGTTTCACCGACAAAGCGGGCAGTAAACAGATTAGCCGGTCGCTCGTAGACTTCCCGCGGCGTCCCCAGTTGCTGGATCAGGCCATCTTTCAGCACCACCACCCGGTCAGACATGGACAGGGCTTCTTCCTGATCGTGAGTGACAAACACAAAGGTGATGCCCAGCTCCCGTTGCAGGCGCTTGAGCTCAACCTGCATGGTGCGGCGCAATTTATAATCCAGCGCCGACAACGGCTCATCCAGCAACAGTACCTTCGGGCGCTTGACCACCGCACGGGCAATGGCCACCCGTTGCTGCTGACCGCCGGACAACTGATGCGGCTTGCGCTGGGCGAAATCCTCGAGCTGGACCATGGCCAGGGCATCCTCGACCCGCTCCCGGATTTCCTGCTTCGGCCGCTTCTCCATTTTCAGGCCATAGGCCACGTTGTCGAAGACCGACATATGAGGAAACAGGGCGTAGTTCTGGAATACCGTGTTCAGCGGACGGTGTTCCGGCGGGGTGTGAGTCAGGTCCTGATCGCCCAGCGCGATGGTGCCGTCATCCGGATGCTCGAAACCCGCCATCATCCGCAACAAGGTGGTCTTGCCGCAACCGGAGGGGCCCAGGAGGGTAATGAACTCGCCGTCAAAAATGTCCAGATCCAGTGAATCCAGCACTTTTTTGCCGTCGAACTGTTTGGTGAGATTGCTCAGAGATAGCAGTGTCTGTTTCATCGGCCCTGCCCAAAGTTTGAGCGGCGTATTTTTCCAGAAACAGACGCAAACAAAAAGGGGCGTGCGGATATTCCCTGACCACGCCCCTCCTGTTTTCCAGCCTTATCAGGCCCGATTGTCACGCAGCGTTTTTACTGCTCCGCGACACTGTTCAGATACGCCTTGTCCGAAATATTGGTCCAGGGGCGCACCTGCTTAAGGTATTCACGCTGTGAGGTGATGATTTCGTTCGCCAGTCCGTCTTTCTCGGCAAATTCATCCAACAGGCGATTAGTGGTTTCTCGCAGGGCAGTAATAACTTCCGGTGGAAACACCTTGTGGGTCACATCCGGGTATTCCTGCTTCATCTTCTCCCAGGCCACACCGCTTTCGTGGGTGCTCTGGATATACATGTCATACGCTGCGGTACGCATGGAGACCCGCAGGATGGCCTGCAGATCAGCCGGCAGCTTGTCCCAGGTTTTCTTGTTGATCAGGAACTGCACTTCGGCATTGGGCTCCTGCCAGCCGGAGTAGTAATACTTGGCAATCTGGTGAAAGCCCATCTGCAGATCCAGCGCCGGGCCAACCCATTCAACGGCATCGATGGTGTTGCGCTCCAGCGCGGTATACAGCTCGCCCGGCGGCAGGTTGGTGACCGCCACGCCCACTTCCGACATAACCTCGCCGGCAAAACCGGGGGTGCGCATTTTCAGGCCTTTCAGGTCCTCCAGAGACTTGATCTCTTTCCGGAACCAGCCGCCCATCTGATTGGCCGTGTTGCCACCCGGGAAGGACAGCAGCCCGAAGGGTTCATATACCTTCTGCATCAGCTCCATGCCGTCATCGTGGTAGAACCAGGCATACATCTCCGGTGCAATCATGCCGAAGGGTATGGTGGTGAAGTACATGGCGTTGGGAATGGTGCCCTTGTAGTAATAAGAGGCGGTGTGGCCCATGTCGTACTGGCCGTTACGGACCAGATCGAAAATACCGAAAGGGGCCTTGTGCTTGTTGGAGGAATCAATCCGGATCTTCAGGCGGCCGCCCGACATTTCCTCGGCCATGGCCGCCATGTTGCGGGGCGCATCTCCCAGCAGGCCAGAATTGGGACCCCAGGTTTCCGCGAGACGCAGGGTATAGGTTTCTTCAGAGACCGCGAAAGGACTGGCCAGCAGGCCAAGAGTGCTGACCGCCGCCAGCAGGGTTTTACGCAGGGACATAGTGTTGGCTTCCATTGTTATCGATTTTTGATTCAAACATGCCGGAATGAACCATCATAACGACGAAAGCCGACCGCGCCAATGTGGCGGGCCGGCTTTCTTATGAGGGTAATCAGACCTTGAACTGGCCAACCAGCTCGCGCAGATTCTCCCCCAGCCGGGCCAGTTCGTGGCTGGCCTCATTAGTCTGGGTCACGCCGGTGTCACTGCGCTGGGCCGCGTCGACAATCCGCACCACGTTCTGATTGATCTCTTCTGCCACCTGGCTCTGCTGTTCAGCGGCCGTCGCAATCTGAGTCACCTGATCGTGGATCTGGGTCACTGACGTCACGATGGTGTTCAGTGCACTGGTGGCATGATTGATGCGTTCAACCGTCGCCTCCGAGCTCTTGCGGGAGTTGTTCATACGTTCCACCGAAGCCTTGGACTCCGCCACAAAGCCATCAATCATTTCCCGGATCTGATCAGCCGATTCCGCTGACCGCTTGGCCAGCTGGCGCACTTCGTCGGCAACCACCGAGAAACCGCGACCGTGCTCGCCGGCCCGGGCTGCCTCAATGGCAGCGTTCAGGGCCAGCAGGTTGGTCTGCTCAGTAACCGCGTGAATCACATCCAGCACCTGCTGAATATCGTTCGACTTCTCGGCCAGGGCATTGATGCTGCGAGCGGTGTCTTCCATTTCCTGGGACAGCTGATTGACCGCCCCCTGAGCGCTATTAATGGTCTCGCCACCCTCTTTGGCCATGCGGTCCGCATCGGAAGCTGCGCCTTCCACCTCATTGGCATTGCCGGAGATTTGCTGAATCGTTGCCGCCATTTCGTTGATGGCCGAAGCAATCTGGTCGGTTTCCGAACCCTGCTCCTGAACCGACTGGCGGGTTTCATTCGCCACCCGGCTGAGTTCTTCAGCCGCCGAAGCCACCTGGTCGGTGGTAGAGCCGACCTCACGGATGGTGTCCTGAATCTTGATGACGAAGTGGTTGAAGCGGCGGCCCAGAACGGCCAGCTCATCTTTACCATCTTCCGGCAGGCGCTGGCGCAGGTCGCCCTCACCGTCGGCAATCTCCCGCATCATGTCGCTGACCTTGTTCAGCGGCGCAGTCACGGTGCGGCCAATGACCAACCCGATTACCAACGAAATCACCACCACCACAATGGTCAGCAGTAAAATGAAGCCCATAGCAGACGTCATGGTTGCATCGATTTCTTGCCGGGCAGCGGCCACCGCTCTCTGAACATCGGTTACATACACGCCGGAACCTATCATCCAGTCCCAGCCCGGAATGATAGTGGAGTAGGAGACTTTCGGTTCCACCTGGCCGGTAGCAGGGTTGGTCCACTCATAAGGCATGAAGCCATCGTCACCTGTCGCGTCAAACAACCCGCGAACCAGCTTTTGGGTGTTCGGATTGGTAGTCGGGCCTTCCTTGGAGGGGTCCGGTGCATAGGCGAGATTGAACAGACTGCGATCGTAGGCGAAGACATAGTTGTTCTGACCGAACTTGATTGACCGCAACCGCTCTCGCGCCTCTTCCTGCGCCTCCTGCTCCGAAAAACCGGGAGTGGACTTGGCCTCAAGCACCACGGATTTCGCGGTTTCAACCAGATTTTTCAAACCTTCCTTGCGCGCTTCCAACAGTTCCTGCTCGAGGCGTTGCAACTCTGCCTCTCCATTGGCCCGGATCTGGTTCGCCGTAATCCATGCAACTGTTCCAGCCGTAATCAGTACAGGCACCAATACACCAATCAGAAGCCGTGTTCTGATGGTCAGGTTGCTCATGAAGGTCATGGTCTTCGCTCCGGGGTCATTTCTTGTAATCCTTTGATTATGCACAAACGCAACCCGCACTCCGTTGCAGTTTGTTAAAAGCTGTATACCAAACGCAGGTCAGGAACAGGTTTTTATGTAAACAAGCCCGTCATATCAGTGTCATACGTCTAAATACGTATCGGCCGTCATGTAAACGACTTGAGGCTGTGTCAGACTAAGGTCTGAACATTCAGCTCATGAGCAAGCATGCATGAAACGGCTTTTTCTTATCCGCCACGCCAAATCGAGCTGGAACGACGACAGCCTCTGCGACCAGGAACGCCCACTGAATGACAGAGGCCAAAGCCAGCTTGCGCCGCTCGCGCGGGCAATGAAATGCCTGGGCGCGCTGTCCGGTGCCATTTATGCAAGCCCCGCTGTGCGAGCCCAGCAAACGCTGGCAGGTGCACTCAGCGTCAACGACCAGCCGGCCCATGTCCGCACCGAAAACGAGCTTTACACCTTCGACTTCCGGCGTCTATTACGCTGGCTGCAGAATCTGGATAACGCTCAGAACCGCATCACCCTCATCGGCCACAACCCGGCATTACTCGAACTGGCCGCCTTTCTGGTACCCCAGGCTCCGTTCGAATTGCCAACCGCCAGTATCCTGGAGATCCGGCTGCCGGTAAGGCACTGGAAGAAAGTGGACAAAAACAAGGGTGCACTGGAAACCTTCCTGACGCCTCGTGATTTCAGTTACAACGAATTCCGGCGCAAGAACCGAAAAGCCAGTCCCGACGCCACTGATCTGGACCAGAACACGCTCCCGGAGGTTTTACAGCAGCTGAACAACCAGTTGGAACTTCTGACCCCTGGGGTGATGCTGGGGCTGGATGACGAATTCCTGCACCAATACCGCATTGCCCTTCGCCGCAGTCGGGCCATTGCCGAACCCCTGGCCGAGATTACCGGCGATCGCCAACTACAGGAGCATATCCGAGAACTGAAGCGACATGCCCGGGCCACCAGCGCCCTGCGGGATCTGCACGTATTTCTTCAGGATATCCCCGAGCTGTGCCACGACAACCCACAACTCTGCACCACGCTGACCGACTGGGCGCGGCTCAGGGCATCTAAAGCACAGCGCAAACTGGCCAAACGCCTTGGCCAGAAACGCTACCAGCAAAGCCTGTCGCGCTGGCAAGACTATATTGAGTCCAAATCTTTTCATAAGCTGGCTGCAAACCTGCGGAAAAAAGACATCCAGGCCGCGACAAACCGCCGCCTGAAGCAGTTCAACCGAAAAACCGCAGAACTGCTGCACACCGCTCCGGATGAAGCCCTGCACCAGCTGCGCAAGAACCTCAAGCGTATCCGCTATCTTCTGGAACTGGATGCCCGGTACAGCAAGCCATTCCGGAAAGAGCTACGCCAGCGACAGGATCTGTACGGCCGTTTCCAGGATCTGCATGTCCAGATCGAGCTGACCCGACGATTCCTCGCCGACCATCCGGAGTGCGACGGGGTGTCACTGACTGGCAAACTTGAGCAAGAGAAAGCCAATACCCGCAGGCAAATACTGGCTATGGGTGGACTGAACGTCTGAGGCCTCAAGAAGAAGGTTCGGGCCGAGCTTGGCCACCCGGACCTGTTCCGGATTCAGGCCCAGGTCTTCCAGGGTCTCATGGATGTCGTCCAGTGCATCGTCTTTCGGTGCCGCCAGCAACAGCTCCCGAACTGACTCCAGAACCATCTTCACCGGCACCGTCATAAAGTAGACCGAAATCACCAGCATCATTACCGGGTCGGCATACACGGCCAGCTCCGCCCAATGACTGCGTTCCAGCAGCCAGGCCGCGCCAAAACCAATCATTACGGCAGCGCTTAGGGCACTGTCCATCAGCCACTGGCGCTGTTCCGCCTGCACCAGCCCCGAACCATTGCGCAGACTTGACCACCGTAGATACGCCCAGACCGCCAGACACCCCACCACGTTCACCGCACCAAAGATCATTGCCATGTCCGCCGCCACGGCACGGCCGCCCTGAAGCAGCGACACCACCGCCGATACCAGCGACAAGATACACACCACTGCAATCACCAGACCTTTCACGGCGATCACTAGCGGCTCCACGGCCCCCATCCCGAATGGGTAATCGTCATTGGCCGGCCGGCGAACCAGGCGGGCGGCATAGAGTGACAGGAGCGACAACCCGAGGCTGATCAGGGAATAGGCACCATCGAAGATAATAACCAGGGAATCGACCCAAAGACCCCAGGTAATACCGGCGAGCGCAAACAGGCCCGCGCCCACCGCTGATAATGTCAGCGCCAGGTTTTCCCGCGCCAGAGAAGTAAACATTTTGACCTCCTGAGAATTGCTGCCATATTAGCGGCATCATTCAACAGGTGTGAGTCGCTGAGCGACGGAAAATCCGTCGCAAAGAGCAAACCATGAAAACGTCACAGATCAAGACCTTCCTCTCGGTTGTGCGCAACGGCAGCGTGGCCGCGGCGGCCCGGGAACTGAACCGCAGCCGCACCACCGTCAGTACCGTGCTGGCGTCCCTGGAGGATGAACTGGGGGTGGAGCTGTTTGAACGCAGCGGCAATCAACTGCACCTGACGGCCATCGGCCAGTCCATCCTGACCGACTGCCGGCGATTCGACCAGGTTGCCAGCCAGATCAGGGCTCGCTGCCAGCACCACCTGAGTGGTGCCGAATCGGTCCTGCGCATTGCCCGGGACGATGCCATTCCGGAAGATATCTGGCGGGACATTCTGCGCCGGCTGAAACAACGCTTCCCCCAGACCAGCCTGTCGGTTTACCTTGCCTCGCCCCGGGAACTGGCGCCGCTGGTTCGCAACCAGTCCGTGGATGTGGCCTATGGCCTGATGCCGGAATTGCTGAACGAAGGTTATCAATGGTTTCGGGAACTGGCTGATGTGCGCATGCTCACCGTGGCAGCGCCGGATCACCCCCTGAGTCAGCTGAAACGGGTCACTCAGGACGACCTGGTCAGCCACACGGAAATCACCCTGGCCTACATGCTCGACGCCCAACTGGTGGCCGAATCCCCGGAAACCGCCAACTACCTCGCCTTTACCCAATACGAACTGATGCGGGATGCGGTGATCGATGGCGCTGGCTGGGCGGATTTACCCTTACCCCTGATTGCTGAGGCATTGCGCAAGGAACAGCTGAAAACCATCCACCACCGCAGCGCCCGCTGGTGGAAAGTGTTCAGTGCGCTGGAGTCAGAGCAGGCGCAAGGAGGCGCCGTGGTGGGCTGGCTCGCCAACGAACTGGAAGCCTATCTGGAAACCCTGGCCTGACCGGGAGACTGAGGTCCTTCCGGACTCTCCGGACGGACATCCGCAGGCGCATGGTCATCACATTTCCGGCAATCCAGCTTAACCCCCAACATGGATTGCCGGCCTTCCACCGTGACAACCCAGGGCGGATCATGGCGCACGTGCTGGTTATGGCCACACGCCAGCTGCGCTACCCAGTGGTTTTCCCCGTCTTTGTGATAGCCGCTGATGGGTTGTTTCATGCCGAAGCCTCTCTGTTCGATCGGCCCACCCAGGCCGACCACGAGTATATTGCCAACGCCACCCAGATCATCACAAAGCTCACCAGTTTGGCGGTGCTAAGCGGCTCATGGAAGATATACAGCGCGATCAGAAACTGGATCGTGGGGTTGATGTACATAAGAAAGCCCACGGTAGACAGCTTCAAACGGCGCGCAGCCCCGGCAAAAGCCAGCAGCGGGATGGCGGTCACCGCGCCACTGGAGGCCAGTAACAATGCGCTGTAGGTGCTGTCCGAAAAGTGCGACAGCCCCTGCGACGACAGCCAGGCCAGGGTCAGCAAGCCCAACGGCAGCAATAACAGCGTTTCAACAAACAGACCGGAAAGGCCATCAAGTTCGACTTTCTTGCGCATCAGGCCATAGGTGCCGAAGCTGAACGCCAGTACCAGCGTAATCCACGGCAACTCGCCCAGCAGCAACAGCTGATAGAGAATCGCAACCGCCGCCAGCCCCACCGCCGCGGCCTGCAGCCGGGAAATACGCTCACCCAGGATCAGCAGCCCCATGGCCACATTTACCAACGGCGTCAGGAAATAGCCCAGACTGGCCTGCAACACATGGCGTGTTTCCACGGCATAAATATAGATACCCCAGTTCAGGGCAATAAACACGGCACAACCCAGCACATACCCCAGCCGGCGCGGCTGTCGCAGTGCCGCCACCACCGGCGGCCAGCGCTTGAGTATCGAGATGACCACGGCCAGAAACAGGCAGGACCAGATCACCCGATGGATCAGCACCTCCCAGGAAGGGATCCCCTTGAACAGGGCAAAATACAGGGGAAAGCTTCCCCAAAGGGTGTAGGCGCCTAACCCGTAAACCACGCCTTTGGTGGTGTCATTCAGCGGTTTCATAGCTTCCTCATTGTCAGGCCCGTCAATCTAGCACAAACCCGCTGGGCAAAGGCTCATGCCTTAGTCACAGACAACCTATAGGTGACTCGCCCGTGGTAAATGCCGTAACCTGAAAAGACACACCCACGCTCAAAGGGAACTGCCATGAAGACTGCCCACGACCTTGTTGCCGAAGCCAAAAAAGAGATTCAGGAGGTGCCGCTGGCCAACGCCGAGGCGGCCATTAAAAATGCCGATTTGCTGCTGGATGTGCGGGACGCCGATGAATACCGCTCCAGCCATATTCCGGGCGCCGTGAATATTTCCCGGGGCATGCTCGAATTCAAGTTCACCAACGACCCCGCGCTGGAGAACCGGCAGATGAAAATTGTGCTCTACTGCAAAACCTCCGGCCGTGCAGCACTCAGCGCCAAAGCGCTGAAAGAGATGGGCTATATGAACGTACAATCCATTGAAGGCGGCTTTGACGCCTGGCTGGAAGCGGGTAAAGAGGTCGCTCAGCCGGATCTGCCGAAATTCGAATAGAACGTTTAAAGACAACAGGCCTTGAACTTGCGACCACTGCCACAGGGGCAGGGGTCGTTTCGACCGGGCTTCAGCATTCCCTCGCGGGTTTCGCCCTCCCGGTAGAACCAGCGGCCATTCTCTTTGCTGAAGTCTGATCGCTCTTCCAGATAACCCCAACCACCACCGGCACGATAGACCGCCCGGAAGTGAACCCGGCCCGTGTCGACACCGGCACTGGAGGAGAGTATCTGCAGCGAAACCCATTCCGGTGAGCCGGAAAGGTCCAGTTCCGCCGGCCGGGTCTCCGGATGCCAGGTCTCGAGCAGATAATCGGCATCCTTCACCACAAAGGCACTGAACCGGGAACGCATCAACGCCTCCGGTGTGGTGGCAGGCGCGCCTGCATGGCAGGGCTGACAACACAGCAGGTAGGCTTTCCCGCTACCGCAGGGGCAGTTTTCCCCGGACACCTTCATCCCTTTCCAAACCCTCATGAAGCCAGAATTTCGTTGGCCCGGCTGTCCGGCCAACGTAGGTAATGTCCGCAAACCTTACACGCTTTTGCAGACAGCGTCGTATGACAAAAGCCATACTGGAAATTAAACTGAATAAAAAACAGACAGCGCACACCCCATGAAATCCGGCATTCCGTCACTGAATCTGCCCGTTCACCGGGATCAGACACCGCCAGCCACCGAGGAAACACCCCCGGAAGGTCTTCAGGCCGTACTCGATAATCTGGATGCCCTGGTGTACGTCTCCGATTTTACAACACACGATCTGCTGTACATGAACGCTTACGGCCGGCAGATCTGGGGTGACGTTGGCAACCGAAAATGCTGGCAGGTGCTTCAGAACGGTGACGGCCCATGCAGCTTCTGCACCAATCACCTGCTGATCAATGATCAGGGCGAGCCCAACAAACCCCATGTCTGGGAGTTCCAGAATCAACTGGACCAACGATGGTACCAGTGCCGTGACCAGGCGATCCGCTGGACCGATGGCCGCCTGGTAAGGTTGGAGATTGCCACTGATATTACCGAACGTAAACAGATGGAGCTGGAGCTGCGGGCAGCCCACGAAAAAGCCAGGGCAGCAGCGCTGGAGGATGAACTTACCGGGCTGCATAACCGACGCGCGTTCTTCGAGTTCGGAGAGCAACTGCTGAACCAGTCTGCCAGGCATCAGACACCACTGACTCTGGTCATGATGGATCTGGATCACTTCAAGATCATCAACGATACCTACGGTCACCAGGCGGGCGATGAAGTGTTGAAGCAGGTCAGCGGGCTACTGAAAGCCCGGATTCGGGATTGCGATATTGTGGCCAGAATGGGCGGAGAGGAATTCGCCATTCTGCTACCGGACACCGACATGACGATGGCACACGTGTTGGCGAGCCGCTTGCTGGCCTTGCTTTGTAATCTGGTGGTGTCGTACGAGAAAAGCAGAATCTCGCCGTCGGCAAGTATCGGAATCAGTAGCCTGGGAAACGGCGACCGCAGACTGGAAGATCTGATGTGTCGCGCAGACGAGGCCATGTACCAGTCCAAGGCCAAAGGAAGAAGCAGAGTGACACTGGCCACCTAAACCCAAGAAGGCCTCGCTAACGGCCCTCCTCGGTATACCGGATGAGATACTCTTCAATCAACTCTTCCAGCCTGCCCTGCTCCGTCAACTCCAGCAACCTGGCTGCAAAAGCCTCTCGCAAGGCTTTGCTATTGCAGCGGGAAAGTTTCGGAAACGCGAAGAACAGGCCTTCTCTACTCACAGGGGGCTCCAGCGCCACAAAGTCATTCGACATGCCATACCGGGCCAGCTTCGCCCGCCCCTGCAACAACTCGTACAGTACATAATCGATACGACCGATATCGGCCATCAGGTAGGACTGGTGAATGGAGCGGACGCCGAGGATATCCAGGTGATCGGCGGCAAAGCTGTCGAACCGCTCACCGAAACTGTTGTCGATCAGGGTGCTGCCTTGTTTCCCCTCCAGGTCCGGCCAGTGCCGATACTCAAACATCCTTCGCCGCGGCACCCAGACATTGGTATCGAGGTGCATCATGGGCGGCAGAATATAATCCAGGTAGCCCAATCTTTCTGCCGTGATAAAGGCCCCGGCCACCAGATCGATCTCCCCCAACTCTGCCAACCGCTGCACCCGCGCCCAGGACCCAATGTTGCGGACACTGACCTTGATACCCAGGGGCTCAGCCAATTCCCGCAGGAACTGAGGAACCGCGCCATCTAAAAGATCCGGCGACGCCACGCTCGGCCATAGGAGAGGCGGATACTCCGGATTACCACTCACTCTCAGCGTTGAGCACTCAGACAAAGGGGCAGCTCGCAGACCAAAGGATGCGCATAGCAAAAAGAGCAACGCATACCAGGACTTGTGCGCTTTCGAAGACACCCTGTTACAACGAATTTTCAGCACAGTGAAACCTTCCCGTGAGGAATAACCTCATGGCATTTAGTTAACATCCTCAACTATTTTAAGTATAGCAGGGCGACAGTCCCGGCAAACGATTTTCTTTTGATATTAATCAAGGATGGCGAGCTTATTTCGCAAATCGACGCGCAAGGTCGGAATCAGGGAGCCATCGCTCCCTGTTTTCTTACGAGCGGCGGGTTACCGCCATGGTCAACCTGGAAATGCAGGTCACCTTGCCTTGATCGTTTTCCAGGCGGATTTCCCATACTTGCGTTGCACTGCCGATGTGTATGGCCTTCGCCGTGCCATAGACCCATCCCCCGGTAACAGGCCGAATATGATTGGCATTAATATCCAGCCCCACAGCGACCGTATTTTTATCTTTCAGGCAACAGTTGGCAGCCATGCTGCCCAGCGTTTCCGCCAACACAACGGAGGAACCACCATGCAGGATCCCGAATGGCTGGACGGTGCGCTCATCCACCGGCATCCGGCCTTTCACATAATCGTCACCGATTTCGAGGTATTCAATGCCCATATGACTGACCGCGGTGTTTTTGCTGGCCTCTGTCATTTGCTCAAGATTAGGGGTAACCGTCCAGATCGACATCGTGCAACTCCTCAGATTGAACTTTCGTTTCTTATAGCTGTCAGGAATGAGTCTATACAGGTAGCATGCTTATAACCACGCCTTTATAGAGCATTTTTGCATTATCACCAATCACACCAAGAGAGGGACCTGGAATGAATAAACGTTTTGTTTCCGTTGCGGTGCTTGCGGCCGCGATCTCAACCCCGACCGTGGCCCAGATGAGCGTGGAAGACCAGATCGAAACCCGCCAGGCCGCCTACCAGTTTGCGTCCTGGAACATGGGCAAAATCAAGGCCCAGACCGTGGATGGCTCCGTAGCGTTTGACCAGAACCAGGTTGCCGCAGCCGCCAAAGCCATTGCAGCCGTGGCCAACTCCGGCATGAGCGTGCTTTACAGCCGTGACAGCGCCAATGACCGGGCCGAGAACACCCGCCTCAAGCCCAACTTCTTTGAGGAGCCGATGAAGGTTCAGGAAATTGCGGTCAGCTTCGTCCGTGAAGCCAACGCACTGCAGGAACTGGCTTCAGCCGGCGACCAGGCCGCGATTGCACGCCAGTTCGCCAAAGTCGGTGAAACCTGCAAGGCTTGCCACGACAACTTCCGCGCCAAGTAGGCCAAGGGGCTTACCAACCCAGATTCTGGGGCGGTGGCGGCGGTGGCGGAATCAGTCCGCCACTCGCCGCCCAGACCACAGCAACGGCAATCGCCAGTGCAATGATCATTGCCAGCCAGCCACCGCCGCTGGCGTCTTTCAGCTCTGAGCTCTTAACCTGCTTTCGGCCAGTCACCATCGGCTTTATCAGATTATCCTTACGCACGTGGGTGTAAAACAGCACCGCCAGGACATGAAGGGCAACCACGGCGTACAGCCCCCATTCCATGAGACGGTGCCAGCTGCTCAGGGTATCGCTCCAGCCCGACGACACCAGCCGATAGAGTGGGCCGTTAAAGGCAATTTCATCATTGGCAAATAAACCGGTAACCGCCTGAAAACCGAACAGTCCCAGTAACAACAGCACCGACCAGGCACCAAGGGGATTGTGGCCTGCGCCCTGCCACTGACCCCTAAGATAACGGATCATCGCCCCTGGCCCCGATATAAACTGACTAAAGCGCGCGTATGTGGAGCCCACCAGCCCCCAGACCACCCGGAACGCCAGCAAGCCTACAACCGCCAGTCCAAAACGCTCATGCCAGGCCATCCAGCCAGCGCCCAGTTTGACCGTCGCCACTGCGCCAACCACAGCAATTACCAGTAACCAGTGGAACAGCCGGGTGGGGAGATCCCACAATCGAATCGTCTTCATACCAGTCCCTTTGCCAAAACTTGTCAAACGATCACAGACAAAGGTAAGCACCCTAAGTTCCTTTTAGCAGGCGCGTATCGGTATAGAACATGGAAATCGATCAATAGGCTTTTTGTTCCTGGTACTTAAGCACCAGGTCTTCTCGAATCCCCTCGCGTTCAATCAATTTCAGGGCTGCCCTTATATCTTCTGCATACCGGCGGGCAGGAGACTGGTTCGAAACCGCAATCCAGGAGCGGTCACCCGGCACGAATAACGGTGAAATGTTCGCGTCTATCCCCTGGGCTCTCAGCGTATACAAACCAACCAGCTCGGGGGCCACCACGACATCAACCCGCCCTCTTTGAAGCATCATCATCAGGTTTTCGTAGTGGGCCGCAGACTCTTTATGCAGAGCCTGATCGTTGTCAAACCGGGTAAAGTAACGGGCGCCCTCCAGAATACCGATGACTTTTCCCGGCAGATCGCTGTATCGCTCAATACGGTTACTCTCGCTCACGTAGAAAAACAGACGCCGCTCCGGCGGAAAAGCCGGAGCCACGAAGGTCATGAATTCTTCCCGTTCTTCGGTACGCAGCGGCCCCAGCATGACATCCACCTCACCCCTGCGCATCAGCAGCAGGATGCGCCGGAATGGCGCCTCCCGGTACTGCACACGCCAGCCTAGCCGGTCGGCAATTTCCTCGAATAGCTCAAGATAAAGACCGGATTTTTGCGACGGCTCGAGAATACGGTAGGGCGGCGAGTGGTCAACGCCAACGGTCACCGTCAGTGGCTCTACTGTTTCAGTGCCCTGTTGTGAAAGAACACCAGGCGCCCAAAGCAGCATCAGAATGCCGGCAAGCACGCCTTTCAAGGCAATCCACCTCATATAAATCCGTCCTGGTCCATGACGTTACATGTGCGATAACTACCCTCGCAGTATAGCCGTTAATGAGCATCCAATATGCCAGTGCTAACGTACTGACGGTTGAAAACCGAGCGATCATCACAATTTGATGTAGTGAGACGAACGAAATACACCCGGACTCCCGACAGGAGGGTCGACTGGCATGAAGATTCTGATGGTACTAACCTCCCACGACCAGATGGGCGACACCGGCCACAAAACCGGTTTCTGGCTGGAAGAATTCACTGCGCCGTTCTACGTATTCAAAGACGCAGGCGCCGACATCACCCTCGCATCCCCTAAAGGCGGCCAGCCACCGGTTGACCCGAACAGCGAGGCTGAAGATGCACTGACCGAGTCCACCCGGCGGTTCAGTGAAGACACCCATGCCCGGGAAATGCTGGCCAGCACCAGAAAACTGGCCGACGTGGACATGAATCAGTACGACGCCATCTTCTACCCCGGTGGCCATGGCCCGCTGTGGGATCTGGCCGAGGACGACAAGTCGATAGCCCTGATCAAAACCGCTTACGAGCAAGACAAGGTGATCGGCGCCGTATGCCATGCTCCTGCCGTGTTCAAGAATGTGTTCATAAAACCGGACCAGAACATCGTGGGCGGCCGTGAAGTCACCGGTTTCAGCAATACCGAAGAAGACGCTGTGCAGCTCACCAATATTGTGCCCTTCCTGCTGGAAGACATGCTCAAGCAGAACAACGCCCGTTACAGCCGGGGCGATGACTGGGCACCGCACATTGTGGTGGACGGCAAGCTGATTACCGGCCAGAACCCGGCGTCTTCCGAAGGCGCTGCCAAGGCTGTGCTGCAGGCCCTTCAGCAAGGCTGATCAGGCAGAGACCGGACCATGAATCTGAGGTCAGATGAATTATCATCTGACCTCACTCCCACTCTTTGAAGGCTCCCCTGCCCAAACCGACCAACTGACCAGCCACCAAGGGCTTCGATTAAAGTTCAGTTACCGTCGCCAACAGCTTCTCATATCTGTGCTAACGCTTTGAGAACTCTCTCAAAAGCTGGCCATCGCTATGAGCAATCCCAAGCATACCCTCTTCTGGATGACACTGTTCCTGGGCGTTGTCGTCATCGTCGGCGCCCTGATCCACAAGCCCTTGATGTCGGCGTTCATGGCCAACTGGGTGTTTAATCTCCTGATTGTCGGGGTTCTCATCGTCGGCATTGCACTCACCTACCGGCAGGTATTTGTCCTGTTCCCCGAGCTAAAATGGATTGCCCAATTCCGCACTGGCCATGCCGGCCTTTCCGTGGTACGGGAACCCCGCCTGCTCAAACCACTGGCCAGACAGTTGGGCGAAGACGCCAAACGGGACCGCTTCACGCTTTCTACACTGTCCCTGCGCACCGTGCTGGACGGCATTCACACCCGAATGGACGAGCAAAGGGAAATTACCCGGTATTTCATTAGCCTGCTTGTATTCCTCGGCCTTCTGGGCACTTTCTGGGGCTTGCTCGGTACCATCAATTCCGTAGGCCAGGTAATCACCGGCCTGGACATGGGACAGGAGGATTTTGGTAAGGTCTTTGCGGAACTACAGCAAGGGCTCCTTGCGCCACTCGAGGGTATGGGAACCGCATTCAGTTCATCTTTGCTGGGGCTCGGGGGTTCACTGATTCTGGGATTCCTTGATATCCAGGCGGGGCATGCCCAGAACCGCTTCTACGACGGCCTGGAGGAATGGCTGACCGGGGTCACCAACCTGGTTGACCGTGTCGATGCCGAGAAAGACCTGTCATGATCGGATCCAGGCGCCGCAGCCGGAGCACCACCAACGTCTGGCCCGGGTATGTAGATGCACTGTCCGCCCTGTTGATGCTGGTGATTTTCATGTTGCTGGTGTACGTGGTCAGTCAGCTTTACCTGTCCCAAACATTATCTGACCGTGATAACCAGTTGGCGCGCCTTAGCGCCCAGCTTAACGAACTATCGGAGTTGCTGGGGCTGGAACAAAGTAAAACCGAGGCCCTGGAAAACCAGATAGTTCGTCTTCAGGATGATTACAGCACCAGCCTGAAACGGAATGATCAATTGATTGAACAGCTTGAATCCAACCGCGAACAATTGATGCGCCAAACAGCAAGCGTCGAAGCCCAGGCCGAGCAACTTGCCCGCATGGAAGAAGCCGTGGGGGAAAAGGACCAGATATCAGCCAGTCAGCAGGCAATGATCCTGCAGCTGTCCAACCAGATTGTTTCACTGCGGGAGCAGCTCCGTCAGATTGCCTCCGCCCTTGAGCTACAGCAGCAGATGACCGATGAAAAGGAACAGGAACTGGAACAAGTCAGCCGGCGGCTGAACACCCTGCTGGCGGAAAGGGTCAACCAATTGCAGCAGTATCAGTCTGAGTTTTTTGCTCGGCTGCGGGATATTCTCGCAGGTAATGAGAACGTCCGGATTGTCGGCGACCGCTTTCTGCTGCCCTCGGAACTCCTTTTTGCTTCGGCCTCAGCGGAGCTGGGCGAAGAAGGCCGGCAGGAGCTGGACAAACTTGCGGATTTGCTCCTGGATATCTCATCCAGGATTCCGGACGACGTGGACTGGATCCTGAGGATTGATGGCCACACCGACATGCTGCCCATCAATACCCAACGGTTCCCCTCCAACTGGGAGCTTTCAACCGCCCGTGCCGTGGCCGTGGTTCGCTATCTTGCCACCCAGGGAGTGCCGGAACGTCGCATGGCGGCTGCCGGATTTGGCGAGTTCTTCCCGGTAGCAGATGGCACCTCACCGAAAGCGTTGCAGAGAAACCGGCGCATTGAATTAAAGCTCACAGATCGCTGATAGGAGGGGTAGCAGCCGGCCTGCCACCCCTTAAGAGAATTACGGTCAAAAATGAATCACCGACCGGATGCTCTTGCCCTCGTGCATCAGGTCAAACGCCTTGTTGATGTCTTCCAGCTTCATTTCGTGGGTGATAAACACATCCAGCGGGATCTCACCTTTCTCGGCTTTTTCCACATAGGATGGCAGCTCGGTACGGCCTTTCACGCCACCAAAGGCGGAACCGCGCCAGACCCGGCCGGTTACCAACTGGAACGGGCGGGTACTGATTTCTTCACCAGCACCGGCCACACCGATGATGGTGCTTTCACCCCATCCCTTGTGACAGGCTTCCAGCGCCGCACGCATCAGCTTCACGTTGCCCACACACTCGAAGGTATAGTCGGCACCGCCGTCGGTCATCTCGATGATGACTTCCTGGAGCGGTTTGTCGTAGTCATTGGGGTTAACCACATCGGTAGCACCCAACTGCTTGGCAATGTCGAACTTGCCGGGGTTGATATCGATCGCAATGATGCGCCCGGCCTTGGCCATGGTCGCGCCGATGATGGCCGCCAGGCCGATGCCGCCCAGGCCAAAGATGGCGACCGTGGCGCCTTCTTCAACCTTGGCAGTGTTAAGCACCGCGCCAATCCCGGTGGTTACACCACAGCCCAGCAGGCACACCTTGTCGAGCGGGGCTTCCTTAGGGATTTTGGCCAGGGAGATTTCCGGCAGTACGGTGTACTCTGAAAACGTGGAACAGCCCATGTAGTGATACAGCGGCTGGCCCTTGTAGGAGAACCGGGAGGTGCCGTCTGGCATCACACCCTTGCCCTGGGTTTCGCGCACCGCGCCACACAGGTTGGTCTTGCCGGAGGTGCAGAACTTGCATTTACCGCATTCTGCGGTGTACAGCGGGATCACGTGGTCACCCACTTCCAGGCCGGTCACACCCGGCCCTACGGCTTCAACAATGCCGCCGCCCTCGTGGCCGAGAATGGTCGGAAACAGGCCTTCGGGGTCGGCGCCGGACAGAGTGTAGGCATCGGTATGGCACACGCCTGTGGCCACGATCTTCACCAGTACTTCGCCTTCTTTGGGCGGCGCCACATCCACTTCCACAATTTCCAGCGGTTTGTTGGCCTCAAACGCCACAGCTGCGCGGGACTTGATCACGTTCACTCTCCTGTTGTCCGGTTCGGTCGGCCAGCGCCGACATTGATACTGTTCACAACTCTAGCACGGCTCAGAGCCGTCCGGGCTTTAGTGTCCTATGTCATCAATAGCGGCCAGTACCGCTCTGGCGCCATCGCGGATTTCGGCGATCACCGCCTCGGCATCCCCGGATTGCCGGCGACCTTCCACCGCCACATCCAGAACCTCTGCAATCTGGGTTTCCACGCCACCAGACAGCTCCAGAATGGTATGAATCACATCGGCAATTTCATCGGTGGCGGTGCCTGTTCTGGCCGCCAGCTTTCGCACTTCGTCGGCCACCACGGCAAAGCCGCGGCCATGCTCTCCGGCCCGGGCGGCCTCAATGGCCGCATTCAAGGCCAACAGGTTGGTCTGATCCGCGACGCCGGCAATGGTATCGACCATTTTCTCGATGCATTGCGACCGCTCATTCAGGTCGGCAATCAGGGCCCGGGCTTTATCCACGCCCGCTTCAATGCGTTCGGCGGTGGTTTTCGACTGTCGAAGCGCCTCATCCGCCCTGCCGATGATGTTGGCGGTCTGGGTGGCAGTGGATGACGCCACCGCTGCCGCATCCTGGGTCTGTAGTGCCTTTTCCACCCGCTCGGTGATGTCACTGGCAAACTTGATCACTTTGATGACACGTCCACGCTCATCCAGTATCGGGTTGTAGCTGGCTTCCAGCCACAGATCACTGCCATCTGAGCACAGGCGGTGAAAACGACCACTGCGGAACTGGCCACCGGCAAGCCCCTTCCAGAAATCGGGATTGTCCCGGTAAAAACCGGGATCACAGAACATCCGGTGGTGCTTGCCCTCAACCTGGCTCAGACGGTAACCGGTCGCGGCAAGGAAATTGGCATTGGCGGTGATGATGGTACCGTCCGGCTCGAACTCGATGATCGCCATTGAGCGGTCGACGGACTCAAAGACCGCCTGCTGGTCCCGCAAGTGCTCCTGTTTCTCAGTGACATCCGAGGCAATTTTCATTACCCGCTGAACCCGGCCATCATCCCCGTGCACCGGAAAATAGGTTGCCTCCAGCCAGAGTTGACGGCCATCCTTTCGCCGGCGCAGGAAGGTATCCGTCTGCGCCTGGCCGGCCCGGAGCGAATCCCAGAACTTCCGGTATTCCGCCGAGTTTGCCACTTCACGATCACAGAACAGGCTGTGGTGTTTTCCCACCACCTCATCCCGGCGGTAGCCCACCACCTCAAGGAAACGGTCGTTTACATCGACGATCAACCCGTCCGTGGTAAATTCAATCGTCGCCACCGCGTGGCGGATAGCGCTGTACACAGCCTGGCATTGGCTGGCACGGGCCTGGCAATCGGCCATGTCTTGCTTTTTCTTTCGGGTCAGGAACATCGTCGTTTACTCTTGCACAGGTCAAAAAGCCACGGACATCCTGTTCTGTGGGTTAGAAGCTCGTTTTGGGCGGCACGTTCCGGAGAATCGTTCTCGCACCGACACGCATATGAATGCGTGCATTATTCAGGGAAACCAAATCCGCACGCAGACGTAAAAATCCGTACAGTCAGTCGTATTCAGAGGGGCATTTACGTTGCATACACTTTACTGGTTTACCCGCGACCTTCGTTTGCACGACAACCCGGCCTTGCTGGCCGCGGCCCGTTCAGACATGCTGTTGTGTGTCTTTGTCGTAGACCCGCGCTGGTTTACCGGTGACCGGTTTCAGTGCCGTGCACTGGGTGATCATCGTTGGCGCTTCCTGTGGCAAAGTCTGATGGCACTGGAACGGAGCCTGCGGCCCCTGGGGCAACGACTTCATATCTCCTGGGGCGAACCGGAAATCGTTCTGCCAGAGCTGGCCCGGGAGCACGGCGTGCAGCGTTTGATCCGTTCACGCCTACCCGGCACCGAAGAAGCCGCGCAGTGGCAGGCCCTCAAAACCCGCCTGCCGGAAGTGACGTTTCAGCAGTTCGAAACCCTGGGCATGTTTGCGGAAGGCCAGCTTCCCATGGAACTGGCAGAGCTGCCCGATACCTTCTCGCAATTCCGCAAGCAGGTGGAGAAAGCTGAGCAACCGGACCACACCCTCAGGATTCGAACCGTCAGCGCACTGCCACCACCCCCGGGATTCCCCGAAGATAACCGGGGCCAGTGCCCGCCGATACCGGAACCGATACATCGGTCACCATTCACCGGCGGTGAGGAAGCCGGCCTGGCACAGCTGCAAGCCTTCGTATTCGGACAACATCGCATTGCCAACTACAAGGAAACCCGCAATGCGCTGGACGACTGGGGCTCATCCTCCAAGTTCTCCCCCTGGCTGGCGAACGGCTGCCTGTCAGTGCGGGAGGTGGTTGCCGCCATCGAACAATACGAACGTCAGCACACCCGTAACGATTCGACCTACTGGCTCTGGTTTGAGCTGCTCTGGCGCGAGTATTTCTTCTGGTATGCCCTTAAACACGGGGGGCGGTTGTTTAGCCGCGATGGCGTGCAACGTAAACGCCGCCCGGTGACCTTCTATGGCCATCGATTCAAGGCCTGGTGCGAGGGCAATACCCAGTATTCGATAGTCAACGCGGCCATGAATCAGTTACGGGAAACCGGCTACATCAGTAATCGCGCACGCCAACTGGTGGCCAGCTGCCTGATCAATGAACTGGAACTGGACTGGCGTTACGGTGCTGCCTGGTTCGAACAGCAACTGGTGGATTACGACGTGGCCAGTAACTACGGAAACTGGCAGTATCTGGCCGGCGTCGGCGCCGATCCCCGCGGGCTTCGGCAGTTCAATCTGGACAAGCAGGCGCAACAGTACGATCCTGAGGGAGCCTTCGTACATCGTTGGCAGGGAGAGGCTCAACAACCAGTGGGCCTGCATACCGTAGACGCAGCAGACTGGCCAATATCATGACAATACCTGTTAGCCAACCAGAGAGAGTACTGGCCCGGATTCTGGATACCAGCCAGCCAGACACCCTTCTGTATTGCGGCGACACCGCCAGCCGGGTCAGCGAGGTGTGGCACGGGCAACGGAAAGCCGTTCGCTTGCTGGCGCTGGACACCGCGGACCCGAACGCCCGACTGCCACTGGATTCCGTGCCCGACCTGGCCATCATCACAGACACTCTGGAACACCTCCCCTACGAAGAAGGGGCGCTTTTACTGGGCCAGTTACGCAACTATGGCACCCACCAGATTGCGGTACTGGTGCCCCAAACCACAGACTGGGGTTTTACCGACTTCATCGCCCTGGGCTTTCAGCGTCACGCCGATATCGAAAGCGAGAACGGCGCACTCACGCTCTATACCTACAATCTGGATACTTACAATCATAAACGGGCCTGGAACAATCCCGATAACTGGGCCAATCCGGAAATGTGGGGAAAAGCGTGGTGGTAGATACAAATTCGAAATCCTTGAAGCCCAGTACAATCCGAATCGGTACCCGTTACCGCGCGAGCCGGCTCGATGGGCCCTATGATGCGATAGTGATCGGCTCCGGTATCGGCGGTCTGACCACTGCCGCCTGCCTGTCCAAAGCCGGCTACAAAGTACTGGTGTTGGAACAGCATTACACCGCCGGTGGCTACACCCACAGCTACGCCCGTAATGGCTACGAGTGGGATGTGGGCGTGCACTACATCGGCGACATGGGCGCGCGCCACACCCTCGGCCGCCGGCTGTTCGATTACATCACCGACGGCAAGCTCGAGTGGGCGCCGATGGATGAGAACTACGACCGGTTCTTTCTGGGCGACAAAGTGGTCAACCTCAGGGCCGGCAAGGAAGGCCTGAGGCACTCGCTACTGGCGTCCTTCCCGGACGAAGAAGAGGCCATCGACCGTTACCTGGCTCTGCTCGGAAAAGTGGCCGATGGCATGCAATGGTATACCCTGTCCAAACTCTCGCCCGCGCTGGCTGCGCCACTGGTTTCCAGAGGGTTGAAAACGGTACTGCCGGACTGTTTCAACCGCGCCACCTATGACGTATTGCGGGAACTCACCGCCAACGAAGAGCTGATTGGCGCCATTACCGGTCAGTGGGGCGATTGCGGGGTGACCCCGAAACAGTCGAGCTTCATGGTGCACGCGCTCATTGCCAAACATTACCTGTACGGTGGTTTCTACCCGGTGGGCGGTGCCTCGGAAATTGCCAAAACCATCATCCCGGTGATTCAGTCCGGCGGTGGTGACGTGCTCACCTACGCCGACGTGAGAGAGGTCCTGGTCGAAAAGGGCAAAGCCGTGGGTGTGCGCATGGCCGATGGCCATGATATCCGGTCGCCGCTGGTGATCAGCAACGCCGGTGTGATCAATACTTTCGAACGGCTTTTACCCGAGTCTGTCGCAGACAGCATTGGCTATCCTGGCAGCCGGGAACACATCAAACCCTCAATGCCCCATATCGGCCTGTATATAGGCCTGAAAGGCACGCCCGACCAGCTCGGCTTGCCGCGCACCAACTTCTGGATTTATCCGAGCGCCGACCACGATGGCAACGTGGAGCAATTCCTGAAAGATCCCCGGAACACCTCTTTCCCGGTAGTCTACATCTCGTTCCCGGCAGCCAAAGACCCGGACTACCAGAACCGCTGGCCCGGAACCTCCACCATCGAGATTGTGGCGCCCACCACCTGGGAAATGTTCGAGCCGTGGCAGGGCTCCACCTGGGCCAAACGGGGCGAGGATTATGAGGCTCTGAAGGCTCGGATCACCGATCAGCTTCTGGAAGTCATGTACGAAAAACTGCCCCAGCTTCGAGGCAAAGTAGACTATGTGGAAACCTCCACACCACTGTCGACCGCCTGGTTCTGCCGCTATGAGCAGGGTGAGCTGTACGGCCTGGACCACACGCCAGAACGTTTCGAGCAACGCTGGCTGAGGCCGAAAACCGACATCCCCGGACTGTACCTGACCGGGCAGGATATTCTTACCTGTGGCGTAGTCGGGGCAATGATCGGCGGGCTGGTCACAACCCTGGCCGTTCGCGGCCTGAAAGGCGCGGGGTTGGCCAAGCGCATTTTCGTAGGTTAAGCGTGGCCAGAGCACTGTGTACCCGCTGTGGCTTGCACCCGAACACCTGCGTATGCGAGGTTTGCGAGCAGGTCGACAACCGCCATCGCGTCATCATTTTGCAACACCCGTCAGAAGTCGGTCACAGCAAGGGTACGGTGCGAGTACTTCAGCAGTGCCTGACCCGGGTGGAAGTACTGGTTGGCGAGAGCCCTGCCTCCTTTTCCCAACAAGGCTTGGAGCGCCTGTTAACCGGAACCCGCACCGGACTGTTGTTTCCATGTGCTGACAGTCAGCCCGTGGAGAGCAACGCGGCAGGCCAGATCGACCAGTGGCTGGTTCTGGATGGCACCTGGCGTAAAGCCGCGAAAATCCTGCACCTGAACCAGCAGCTCCGGCAGTTGCCCTGCTTTCATTTCGCTGAGCCACCAGCTTCACATTACCGTATCCGAAAGGCACCAAAGGCCGGGCAACTCTCAACCGCAGAAGCCGTCGCCTACCTTTTTACATTGACCGAACCGGCCACAGATACCGAGCCATTACTCAGAGCTCAGGACGTACTGATTCGAAAACGGCTGGCCTTCGTTCCGGACCACCACAAAACCAAAGACCATGAAGCGCCCGATCCTGAACTCCCAGGAAGTCTCACGAATTATTGAAATGGCCTGGGAAGGTGACGAACCTGCACGATTTCGTTATGTTGAGGCAATCGCTGAGCAAAGTGGTGACAATGTATGGCATGGATCTCAGATAAAACAGCGGCAAACGAGTTGAGAGAGCAAAGTGCCAAGGTTCACAGAGGCGACCTTGAGGCCCTGCTTGAACGACAAAAAGCCGTTGAAGAGAAAGTCA
The DNA here is from genome assembly GCF_053628895.1 of Marinobacter sp. MBR-105. NCBI lineage: Bacteria > Pseudomonadati > Pseudomonadota > Gammaproteobacteria > Pseudomonadales > Marinobacteraceae > Marinobacter > Marinobacter sp. MBR-105. The sequence continues at coordinate 106,242 of NZ_JBRJHG010000011.1, forward strand.
AAAACAGCGGCAGGCTGAATCGTTTCTCTACCGATATCAAGCTGATGTTCTCGCTGATTCGCGATTACTGGTACGGCCACTACCGGGCCATACCCTGGAAGTCCATCGCTGCGGTAGCCGGAGCGTTGCTGTACGTGCTGAATCCGCTGGACCTGATTCCGGATCTGATCTTCGGCTTCGGCCTGGTTGATGATGCCGGTGTGGTTGCCTTGTGCCTTAAACTGGTCGAATCCGATCTGCACCGCTACGCTGCATGGAAGGAGCTTCACTCATCATAGGATGAGGGACCAACCGGGCATTGATTAATAATCAACCAGGGAGTATTCTCCCGCCCCCTTAATCGTCACCTGCACAGTTCTGGAGTTACTGTGGATTTCGCCACCCTTATCGGCCTCGTCGGCGCCATTCTTCTGATTTCTTCGGCCATTATCCTGGGCGCATCGCCAGGCATGTTCATCAATCCGCCATCCCTGCTGATTGTGATTGGCGGTACCTTGCTGGTAGTACTGGCCAAGTTCAGTCTTGCCCAGTTTTTTGATGCCTTCAAGGTGGCAGCCCGAGCGTTCAAATTCAAACTGCCCGAAACTCAGGCCAGCATCGAAGAACTGGTGGAGATTGCCAGCATCGCTCGAAAAGAGGGCGTTCTTGGTATCGAAGGGAGGGAGGTCAGTAGTCCATTCCTGGGCCAGGGTATTCAGATGCTGGTGGACGGACAGGACGGCAACACCATCAAGCAGCTCCTCAACAAGGAACGCCTGATGACACTGGAACACAACCGGTCGGGCGCAAAAGTGTTCACCGCCATGGCAGATGTGGCTCCGGCCATGGGTATGATTGGCACGCTGATTGGCCTGGTGCAGATGCTGTCCAATATGGAAGATCCCAAGTCCATCGGGCCGGCCATGGCCGTAGCCCTGCTGACCACGCTCTACGGCGCCATGATCGCCACCATGATCGCTACCCCCATTGCCGACAAGCTGTCCCTGCGCATGACGGAGGAGGCCCGCATGCAATCGCTCTATATTGACGCCCTCGTCGCCATCCAGGAAGGCACCAACCCGCGCATTATCGAGCAGATGCTGTCCAGCTATCTTTCGCCCAAAGAGCGGGCCAGAAACGGCGATGCGGAAACGGCAGGCGGTTAAACATGGATGATTTGCCAGAAGAGGAAAAGCCCGGGATTCCTGCGTGGGTTGTCACATTTGCCGACCTGATGTCGCTGCTGATGTGCTTTTTCGTATTGCTCCTGTCGTTTTCGGAAATCGACGCCCAGAAGTTCAAACAGATCGCCGGTGAACTCTCCAAGGCCTTCGGAGTGCAGCGGGAAGTGCCTGCGCTTGAGATCCCTCAGGGCACCAGCCCGATCTTCGACAAGTTTTCGCCGGCGCCGCCAGAGCCCACGGTGGTCAATGAAGTCAAACAGACCACCACCGACGTACAGCCCGAAATCCAGACTCTGAAAAGCCCCGAAGAGAAAGCCATTGAGGAATCCATCCAGGAACAGATGGACGCCAACATGGCCCGGATTCTTGAAGTGCTGGAACCGGCGATTCTGGATGGCCGGATCAACGTCTCGGAAGATCAGCGCCGCATCATCATTCGCATTGAGGAGAAGGGCTCGTTTGCCTCAGGTTCAGCCCAACTGACCTGGGAATTCGAAGGCCTGCTTCTGGATATGGCGGAGGTTCTGGCCGACATGCCCGGCGACCTCGCCATTGAAGGCCATACCGATAACGTGCCCATCCGCACCGAACGTTTCTACAGTAACTGGGACCTGTCCGCAGCCCGTGCCGCCGCGGTGGCTAATGTTCTGCTGGCTCGGGAGCAGGTGACTCCGGACCGCATCCGGGTGACCGGTCTGGCCGACACCGAACCACGGGTACCCAACACCTCGCCGGAAAACCGAGCCAAGAACCGGCGGGTTGAAATCGTTATCGATCTGTCAGAGCCCATGGAAGAGCAGGAACTGCGCCTTCGCGAGCTGATTCGTTCCGAAAGCGAGTCGCAAGAAGCCATTATTGGCATTGAGCCCGGTCGGGATACGCCCAGCGAGATTACCTGGTAGTAAAACCTTGCCTCGCGCCCTATCCAGATTGGTGCACAAGCCCTTGATGCGCACGCCTCTGGTGCACTTTGACGCAGATAAATACCTCCCTCGGCGCCCTCAGGTTCTCCAACCCCCCTGCAGTACTTGATATGCATTGTTTTGGAACAGCACTTGCTTAAGTCGCACCCCAACAATGCACAACGGCTCATCAGAAGCCGCGTAATCAAAACACTCAGGAGAAAAACCCGTGGATATCACGAGTGCCGTACACACCCTGACCGAGAGCGCCAACACGCTCTTCATTCTGATTGGCGCCATTATGGTGCTGGCCATGCACGCCGGCTTTGCGTTCCTGGAAGTGGGCACTGTTCGCCATAAAAATCAGGTCAATGCCCTGGTTAAAATCATGACCGACTTCGGCATATCCGCAGTCGCCTATTTTTTCATCGGCTACTACATCGCCTATGGCGGGCACTTTCTCAATGGCGCCGCCGAACTCACCTCCGCCAACGGCTATGAACTGGTCAAATTTTTCTTCCTGATGACCTTCGCCGCGGCCATTCCGGCGATCGTTTCCGGCGGTATCGCAGAGCGTGCCCGCTTCTACCCCATGCTGATTGCCTCGGGCCTGATCGTGGCCTTCGTCTATCCTTTCTTTGAGGGCCTGATCTGGAACGGGAACTTTGGTTTCCAGGCCTGGCTGGAGAACCAGTTTGGTGCGTCCTTCCATGATTTCGCCGGCTCCGTTGTGGTGCATGCTGTCGGTGGCTGGATTGCTCTCGCTGCGGTGCTGCTGCTCGGCGCCCGCACCGGTCGCTATCGCAACGGTCGGGTCGTGGCCTTTGCCCCTTCCAACATTCCGTTTCTCGCCCTCGGCGCCTGGATTCTGACCGTGGGCTGGTTCGGCTTTAACGTCATGTCGGCCCAGACTCTGGACGGCATCAGTGGCCTGGTCGCGGTCAACAGCCTGATGGCCATGGTGGGGGGTATTCTGGTTTCCATGCTGCTCGGCCGCAAAGACCCTGGCTTCATTCACAACGGTCCGCTGGCCGGACTGGTGGCGGTGTGCGCCGGCTCAGACCTGATGCACCCCGTTGGCGCCCTGATTACCGGGGGCGTGGCCGGCGCCATCTTTGTCTACCTGTTCGAGTGGGCACAGGCGAAAATCGAGCGGCTGGATGATGTTCTGGGTGTTTGGCCCTTGCATGGCGTATGCGGTGTCTGGGGCGCCATTGCCTGCGGTATCTTCGGCCAGGAAGCGCTCGGGGGCCTGGGTGGCGTCAGCCTGATGTCGCAGATTATTGGCTCGGTGGCCGGTGTGATCGTGGCCTTTGCCGGCGGGCTCATCGTTTACGGTGCCATCAAAACCATTAGCGGCCTGAGACTGACAGAGGAAGAAGAGTTCAACGGTGCCGACCTCAGCATTCACCGTATCGGTGCCAATGCCGTTGAGTGAGTTTCCGGGCCTTATTGTGCCTGGTAACCGGTAAGCTCCATGTAACCCACGCCGGAATGGCTTCCGGTGACGGAAACCGGGCTCTCCCAATACGGATAGAGCCCGGAATTCCGGTAATCCCCTGCCGGCGCGGAGACCTCAAGGTTCACGTCGAAAGCCGGAAGGGTTATCTGCCAACGGCGCGGATAACCGGCTGGCTGGCCCACAGAGGTCAGCCCGATCTGTTCCGGCCCCAGCGCCACCGGCTCGCCCGTGGCTGGAATCCAGGTACCCGAGCGGAATGCCTGTTGTGTTTCCCGCAACTGGAACAGCATCAGCTTGTCCCCCGAATCCAGATGCAGGGCAAACCAGTCCCAGCCCTGCTGTCCGGCTTTGAGAAACTGGCTGCTCCACTCCCGGTCGAACCACCCAGTGCCCGCCACCCTCAACGTGTCACCCTCAAGGGTAACCGTTCCCTCAATTTTCAGATCTACCAGGCTGAAGTACATGGAGCCTTCGCCACTGGCGGATTTGGCGCTGAAACCGTCGTCACCATGAGCCACAGGATCACCTTGCGGCTGCAACAACAGATCGTAGGACCAGTGTTCTGTAGCGACCGACAGCCGCCAGCCAACGTGTCCGCTCGCTGGCCTCAGGCGCCAGTGATCCAGCCAGACTGAAAAGGGTTGGGCGGTGGCCCCGGCATGCCCGACGTCACCCCTGGCCAGCTTTTCGGCAAAGCGGTGCTGACCGCTGTAGCTCACCGCTGCGTGAGCCATCCAGGCAGCCTCCAGAGGCCAAAGTGCCGGCTTCGGCGGTTCGGATTCAACGGACCTCGGGGTCAAGGCCTGCCGGAACTGCGTCCATTGCAGACCCAGCGGCCCGCCGTTTTCGGTTTCCAGATTCGCGGTGAGATACCACCATTCAATGCGGTGCTGGGGATGAGGGCCGAAATCGGCGGGGAAGGACAGCCGGTCTCCGGGCCCGGGCTGCAGGAACTGAATCTCATGCTCAGATTCCGCCACACCGGCAAGGCCTGCGAATCCGCTCGGCTCTTCTGCTCGATCACAGGCGGTGAGTAGCAGCGCCAGAAGTACGATAACGAAACGATTCATCGTTCCCCTCCCTGCAGCCCGTGTGCGGACTCCGGCGCCGAGGCCGGGCGACGCAGCTGCAGGCGCATCAGCAAGGCAATGCTGAGGCCGATGATCAGAGCCAACACGGCCAGCTCGATCCAGAACCCCGGGTACACCGCCATCGGCAGTGACCAGCCAAAAGCCAGCGGATTGATGCGCTGGACCAGAATCCAGGTGAGCCACACGCCAAGTGGCAGTGCACAAACCAATACCGCAAAAATCAGAGCCAGGGAGACCCGGGTGAGCTGAGTCGCGGCCTGGCGTTGGGGCATACCCCAGACGATCAGCAGGCGAAAATACCAGGCGCGGGTAGAGAGAAAGACCCACACCATCAGCAACAACGCGGCGGCGGCCAGAATCAGCGTGAGGGTAGTCATGGCCCGGGTCAGCAAGAAGGTCTGATCAAAAACATCAGTGGCCAGGGTCCGGATGGCCTGGTTATCCCTCACGGTCAGCTGAGGGGTATGCCAAAGCCGGGCCAGTTGCGCCTCAACCACTTTGATCTCTTCGATGCCCGCGCTTATCGACAGGCTTCGAAAGCGGGCTTCAAAGTCCTCGGGCAAGAGACTCGCCGGCACCAGCACCTCACCGGAGGGCCGCCCGTAATCCGGATAAACGGCCAGCACCGGAGCCTGTAACCGACGGGCGCCAAGCCTGACAATGAGACGGTCGCCTACTGCAAGCTGTTGCCTTCTGGCCAACTGCTCATTGACCATTAGCCCCTCACCCCGCGCCAACGCCTGCCAGGGCGTTTCTGTTTGCGCCAGCAGGCGCCAGTTTTGCACCACGTGACTGACCGGCCCGAGCGCAAACACATCGATAGGCACCGGCTCCCTGCCTGATGCTGCCTGCACGCTGGCCCGCCCACGAATCACCTGATGCCACAATTCCGGGCTCACCAGCTCCGGCTTTGCCGCCAGCCAGCTTACGGCAGCGGTGATATCCGCCCCTTGCGGTACTTCAATGTAGTAATCCGCTTCCAGCCGTTGCCCCAGCCACTGGTCAAAGGTGTCCTCGAACGTGGTTACCAGGGCATGAACCGCCAGCACCAGTGCCAAGGCAAACTGCAGGGCCACTAGCGGTAACGCCAGCCGACGCACCAGGACTGCGACTTCCTGTAGACGCCAGCGAATCAGCGGATCCCCGGTGTTACGGGCCAGCCAGCGGACAACCCCGGCAATCGCCAGCGGGGCCAGCCAACCGGCAGCGAGAAAAACCAGTGCCACCGCCAGGAACAGCCAGATCAGAGTTGGTGCCCACAGAGATACTGCCAGCCCCAGGGCCAGTAGCACCGCAAAAAATGCCGGTTGCACCCGAGTCAGGAGCGACCCCGACGAGTCCCGAACGCCCGCCAGGCAAGCGGCCACGATCACCGCCACCATGGTCAGGGTTGGCAGCCACCAGTCCTCCCCTCCACCGGCATAGAGCGGACGGTCGAACAGGCCTTCCAGGGCCTGCCCAAAGCCATCTGCCAAAACCAGTGACAGCGCCCGCCCCAACCAAACCCCGGGCAGTATGCACACCAACGCCAGCAGCAGGTTTTCCACCAGCAACAGTCGGCTGAGCTGGCTCCTGTTCACGCCATAGCGATACAGCAAAGCCAGGCTTTCCCGGCGTTGAGCCAGACCCAGAAGGAACACACTGCGCAACAACAACGAGGTAATCAGCAGGACCAGCACTCCGAGCGCATCCAGGTTGAGCAGAAAACTGTCACCCAGCTCTGCCGTGTCAGGCGCAACGGCGAATGCCTGATAGCGGTAGCCGGCCGGTGGTGGCGTCTGACCGTCGGCTTGCGACACCAGCAGAACCAGGGCCGATGCTTCGGCTGAGGCCTGGGCGGCGGCTTCGCTGATATCGACGAAGGGCTTGCCATCGAGTTCGCCCTGCCAGGGTGCTGGCGTGTGTTCCGGCTCGGCAAAGCAATGGGCCGCCAGCGGATCAATGCCCACCAGCCGACCGCGCCCCGGTACCGGCACTTCCAGCCAAGGCATCACGCACAGGCCCTGGCGCCGAAGGGTGACAAAGTCCTGCACCGAGACCGGCTGGCCGTCCTCACGCACCACTTGCTGGCGCTCGGCGACAGCGCTCTCGCTCTGTTCAAGGCTGGCCCTGGCCTGGCTGGTGAGGTGATGTATTCCAGTCCAGAGCGCGGTGGCAAGCAGGATCATGGCGGCCAGCGCGGCCAGCTGCAGGGGGTGACGACGATAATGACTGAACAATGCGATGCGGGGAGACATAGGTCTTCAGGGCCGGCCCTGGTGCCCGAGGTCCAGTTGATGCAGGCAACGGGCTGCCAGGTCCGCATCGTGGGTCGCCAGCACCAGCCCACAGCCATGGCGGGCCTGGAGTTCGAACAACTCATCGGCGACAGTCTCAGCCGTCCTCCGGTCCAGGCTACCGGTCGGCTCATCCGCCAGAATCAGTGCCGGCCGGGTAACAAATACCATGGCCAGCGCAGCCCGCTGGCGTTGGCCACCGGAAACCTGATCCGGATAACGCTGGCCCAGCTCACCAATGCCCAACCTCTGGAGCCAGTTGCCAGCGCTGGTGTCGTCCCGGCCAGCCAGGCGCGCTCGCAACCGGATATTATCCAGCAGGGACAGGGTCGGCATCAGGTTGGCATCCTGAAAGACCACGCCGAGTCGGCTCTGCCTCAATTCGCACCAGGCCCGCTCCAGGGCCTTGCCCGTTGGCGCGCCATCCCCGGCCAAAGGCTGTCCCAACATCGCCAGCCGACCGGAACCGGGAGACTCCAGACCACAAAGAACATTCAGCAGCGTGCTTTTCCCGGAACCGGACGGGCCGGTGAGCGCCAGCGACTCGCCTCGCCCCAGATGCACACTCAGTTCCCGCAACACGGTCACATGCTGGTCGCCGCTCTCGAACTGTTTACTCAGACCGGTGACACTGATCAGGTTATCGGCCATGTTTTCTCCCGGTATTCAGTCGGCAGCCCCCAGAGGTTCTGCCGCACCGTTCCTGCGTTGGGCACGCCATTCCCGGAATTGCTCGACCCAGGACAACAGCGCTGGAATCACCAGCAGCACCAGGAAGGTGGACAGTCCCAAGCCAAAGGCAATCGACGTTGCCATGGGAATCAGGAACTGGGCCTGCAACGACGTTTCGAACAGCAGCGGTGTCAGCCCCCCGATGGTCGTCAAGGACGTCAGCAGAACCGCGCGAACCCGCTGCACGGCGGCCTCATTCAGGGCATCCGTGATGTCCAGCCCCTTCTGCCGTTGCTGATTGTAGAAAGCCACCAGAATAATGGCGTTATTCACCACGATACCGGACAGGCCGAACAACCCAAACAGCGACAGTATGGTGAGCTGCAGCCCCATGATCCAGTGGCCCAGGAGGGCACCGACCAGGGCAAAGGGAATAATCGCCATGACGATCAGGGGCAGACTCCAGGATGCAAACACCCAGGCCAGCACCACATACATCAGGGCCAGGCCGATAAGCAGCCCCGTTTGCATGTCCGCCATGGTTTCGCGTTGATCGGCCGAGCGGCCCTCAAAGCTGTAGCGCACACCGTGGCGACTGGCGATCTCCGGCAAAGGCCCGGACTGCAGGCTTTCAAGAATCTGGTCGGTGGTGGCAACCCGGGTATTCAGCGCCGAGGTGACCTCCACCGCAAGCTTGCCATCGGCATGGCGCAGGGCCTGGAATCCCTGGCGGTGATCCAGGTTCATCACCTGGGTCAGCGGTACAAAACGGCCATCGGGGATGCGGATGGTCATGCGCTCCAGGGTGGAATATTGCTCCCGTTGCGCCCTCGGCAACTGCACCCGGACTTCCACCTCATCGCGACCATCCTGGTAGATCTGGGCGATCCGGCCATCAAATGCCGCCCGCAACTGTCGGCCCAGATCCACAGTGGTCAGCCCCAGGGCCTCACCATAAGGGCTGACCTGATAGAGCAACTGTTCCCGGCCCCAGGGCATATCGTCTTCCACATCCAGCACGCCCGGCAGGGTAGCCAGTGCCTGGGCCACTTCATCCGCTGCCCGCTTCAGGGCCTCTGCGTCATCACCGGTCAGTCGCACATTGACATCTCGCCCGGGCGGGCCGGCCTGGCGCTCATTGATGTTCAGGGCATCGAGTCCGGCCGGCAGCGTCATACGGCTGCGCCATTCCCGAATGAACTCGGCATTGCGCACAGAACGGCTGTCCGAAGGCACCAGCTCCACCAGCATGGAGCCAAGCTCGTCATCGTTCCGGGAACTGCCCTCAGCCCCTTGAGTAGCGCCGTAGGTGGTCACGGCATGGCGTACGAGATCGCCACCCAGGGCCCCCTCCGTTTCAGTGAGTGAGCGCTGCATTTCCCGGATGAAGCGCGCCACCGTGTCCTTGTCCGTGCCCGCCACAAAGCTGGCATTGGCGTAGAACACCGATGGTTCCGGCGTCGGGAAGAAATTGAACCCAAGCCGTCCACCGGCCAGCAGGCCGACGGTGACAATAGCCAACGCCAGTGCCGAGGCTACGGTCATGCCCCGGTGCTTCAGGCTGTAGCGGGAGAACCGGCGGAAAGGGCCGTCGCGGAAGGTATCGAACCGTTGCTCAAATCCCCGGCGCAAACGGGCCACGGCGTGAGGGCGTCGCTCTGGCTGATTCTCGGAAACCTTGCGAACAAAGGCATGGCGAAGATGGGCTGGCAAGACCACAAAACACTCCAGCAGAGAGGCAATCAACACGCAGATCATCACCACCGGAATATCGCCCAGGATATTGCCTATTACACCTCCCACCACCAGCAGTGGCATGAACGCCGCCACCGTGGTCAGGGACGAGGCCAGTACTGGCCAGACCATACGCTTGGCAGCGCCTTCGGCGGCATAGATGGACTGCTCTCCCATACGGGCATGGGCGTCCGCGTCCTCCCCCACCACAATGGCATCGTCAACGATCACCCCCAGGGCCATGATCAGGGCAAACAGTGAAATCATGTTGATGGAGCCGCCGATCAGCCATAGCACGCCCAGGGCGGCGAGAAAGGCGGTGGGAATACCCACCGCCACCCAGGCGGCGACCCGCCCGGGAAGAAACAGGTAGAGCAGCCCCACCACCAGCACCAGACCACCCAGGCCGTTATTCACCAGCAGGGAAATCCGGTCTTCAATCAGCTGCCAGGTTTCGTCGTACACCTTGATATTTACGGTGGCCGGCAAGGTCGGGCGGGTATCCGTCAGCCAGGACTCAAACACCCGCGCGGCGGTCAGGGAGTTGCCGTTTTCCGCCCGCTGAAGCTGCAGCTCTACGGCGGGCATGCCGTTGTTTTCCATGACCGTCTGGTTGTCCCGGGCTTCCTGGCGGATGATGGCTATGTCACCCAGTTGCATGCGGATGCGATCACCGCTGAGTACCGGAATGGTCTCGAAGGCCTGGGGGCTGCGTCGCTGTTCCACCGCCCGCAGCTCTCGGGTGGCATCCTGCTGAGCCATCATCCCCGCCGGCAGGTCACGGGACAGCGACGCCACCCGATCGGCAATCTGTTCCAGCGACAGGCCCAGGGATTCCAGCCGCTCCACCGGCACATCAATACTGATCTGCTGCTCCGGCAGGCCCCGGAGCGTGACCCGGTCGATGCCCCGGTCCAGCAATTCATCTTCAAACCGGTACACCAGCTGGCGCAACTCGGCCCGGTCGACATCACCGTAAACCAGCAGCCGGGCCACCGGTTCGTACCGTTCAACCCTGGCCACCTGCGGTTCTTCGGCATCCGCCGGCAAGTTATTGAACTCGTCGACCTGCTGGCGCACGTCATCCACTGCCTGTATCGGGTCGGTGCCTTCATGGAATTCCAGGGTAATGGACGACACCCCCTGCGCCGACGTGGAGGTCATCTTCTTGAGGCCGTCGACGCTGCGCAGACGCTGCTCAAGCGGGTCGGTAATACCGCGCTCCACATCCTCGGCCGACGCCCCACTCCACACCACCCGCACGCTGACCACATCCAGGGCGAAAGTAGGGAAGAACTGGATATTCATGCGAGTCAGGGCCATTACGCCACCGAGCAACATCACCAGCATCACCAGATTGCCGGCCAACCGGTGATGGACAAAAAAGCCGATCACACCCTTTTTGCGACTCATGAGGCCGGTGCTCCCTTGCTATCCGCCAGCTTTACTTTCAGGCCGGTGATCGCATTGGGCAGGTGGGTGGTGATCAGGCGCATGCCCGGTTTCAGGTGTTCACTGGCGATCAACAACCGGCGCTCGCCATTCTCGCTGAGTGCCTCGCCAACCCGTTGCACCGTCACCCGCTGCATCCTGTTATCATCAGTCATGATGTAAACACTGTCGGCCCCGTACAGTGCACTGAAGGGTATGGTAATCAGGTTGTCCCTTGCTGGCCGCTGCAGCAGCAGTGGCTGCAAGGCCCCGGGCCGCAAGGCTCCCGATTCCCCGTTCAGCTCCAGCACCGCCTCGGTACCGGCCGGATCAGACAGGCCAGCAAACCGGACCAGCTCAAAGCGCTGGCCGGAATCCTCGGTGGTAGCCGTTAGTGTTGCCCCCTTGGCCAGGGCATCCACCAACTCGCCGAGATACATCTTCGGCACCCGCGCCCGGACTTCCAGCCCCTGTATCGGATAGATGCTCAACAACGCCTGATTGCGGGATACCTGATCGCCAGCCGCCACTTGCAGGTTGGTAACCATACCGTCAAAAGGCGCTGTTGATACCGCCCGCTCACCGTCCAGTTCTGCCGTGCTCAGACTGGCCCGGGCCTGCGACAACCGGGCTTCCAGGCTTTGCAGCCGGGCCGGATGCTCGGCTATGGCCCGCTCCCGGGTACGAACGGTCAACTCCGCCCTGGCCAGCGCATCGGTGGCAGCCTCAAGGTTCTCGCGGGAGGCCAGGTTGCGCTCAACCAGCGACTGAATGCGCTCAAACTGGCGACGGGCGTTATCCAGGATGGCCTTTTCACTCTCCAGGGATCGCTGATCGTTGCGGTATCGCACCTGTTCGGACCGCACCTGCGCCTCCAGGTCGGCGACCTGGGCCCGAGCCTGGGCAAGTACCGGTTCAATATCGGCGGAATCCAGCGCGACCAGCAAGTCACCTTCGCTCACCTGCTGCCCTTCCCGTACCGGTAACCGGTCAATACGCCCGGCCAGAGTGGCGGTGATGGTCTGCAGATCCGGCGCCACCACCTCACCATACAGAGGCAACACCGGGGTCGCTCGAGTGGAATTGACCTTCTGCACCTGCACCAGCCAGCTACGCTCGGTGGCGGATACTTCCGCCGGTTCCGGCCGGGTTGCCTTCAAAAGCAGGAAGCCGGCAATACCCAGGGCGATCATCAACAGGGGAAGCAGTTTTCTGGACATGGACAGTAAATACTCTGATTAAATGAAAGTGCGCAAAGACAACGAATTTACTATACAATTTTCAACAGGTTCCGGATTACTCCGGCAGGTTTCCAGGCTTCAGGATCGACTCCGTTGGACGCCACCCACGACACTCTGCTCAACGTCATGCTGCTGAACATTCTTCTGGTGTGCGCTGTTGTAGCAATTCATAACGAAGCCCTGATCCGTTTGAGTAGCCTCCTAGGGCGAATGCGGCAAAGCCACCACTTCCGCTTGATCGTCGCAGTGCTCGGCTGCCTTACCGCCCATGCTCTTCAGGTCTGGATATTTGCCACGGCCTTTTATTTCATGCACCACGCGGATGGCTGGGGCCAGTTGCTTGGCAATTTCAACGGCTCCATGCTGGACTGTACCTATTTTTCTTTCACAACCTTTACCACCCTCGGCTACGGCGATATTGAAGCCGTTGGCATGCTCCGTCATCTGACCGGCATCGAGGCCCTGACAGGGCTGGTCCTGATTACCTGGAGCGCCTCCTTCCTGTTCCTCGAAATGCAGCGCTACTGGCCAACCCGATAGCAAATGACCTGGCGTCAAATCCACCGGCAACGCGCAAGTGTGTAGTACAGAAGCGGAACCACCAGAACGGTCAGCAAAGTGGACATGGCGAGGCCAAAGACCAACGATATCGCCAGGCCATTAAAAATCGGATCGTTCAGGATAAAGTAAGCACCCACCATCGCTGAAATGGCCGTCAGAGCAATCGGTTTGATGCGGACTGCACCTGCCAGTACCACCGCTTCGTCCAGTTCTACGCCCTCCTCGATTAACTGCCGGATAAATACCACCAGCAGAATGGAATTGCGCACAATGATGCCGGCCAGGGCAATCATGCCGATCATGCTGGTGGCGGTGAATTCCCGCCCCAACAGGGCATGGCCGGGCATGATACCGATCATCGTCAGGGGAATGGGCGCCATGATCACCAACGGCAAAATATAGGAGCGGAACTGGGCCACCAGCAACACGAAGATCATGAAAACCCCCACGCTGTAGGCGGCCCCCATATCCCGAAACGTTTCGTAGGTGATCTGCCATTCGCCGTCCCATTTCAGGGTGCCTTTTCCGGCAATGGGGGCTGATCAATGAAATACTGCTCCGGCGCCCACTCCTGTTGGTCCAGACGTTCAACCATCGCAAACATGCCATACAACGGTGAATCGATCTCGCCCGCCATATCCGCCGTCACGTAGGTCACCGGCAGCAAATCCTTGTGGTAGATCGCGCCCATCCAGTCGGCCTCGCGAACATCGGCAATACTCGCCAAAGGAACCAGGTTGCCATCACGACTGCGCACGTTCAGGGATAACAATGCCGCGGGCTGGGCCTTGTCGCCTTCGCTCAGAATCACACGAATCGGAACCGGGTACTTGGCGTGGTCATCGTGCAGGAAACTGACACTGGTGCCGCCCAGGGCCGTCTGGAGGGCACCGACCACCTGGGCCTGGGACACGCCAAGCCGTGCCGCGCGGTCCCGATCCACAACCACTTCCCACTGTCGAGTAGGCGCCTCAAGCGTGGTATCGATATCCACCAGACCATCCACCCGGGTCATGCCCTCGGCCACTTGCCGGGCCAGTTCCGCCCGACGGTTTTCATCCACCGCGTAGATCTCCGCCACCACCGGTGACAATACCGGCGGACCGGGCGGCACCTCGACAATCTTGACGCTGGCGCCGTGCTGCTTACCGATCTCGGTCAACGGACCCCGGAGCGACTGGGCAATGGCATGAGACTGCCGTTCCCGGCGCTCCTCATGAATAAGATTGACCTGGATATCGCCGTGGTAAGGGTCGCCACGCAGGTAGTATTGCCTGACCAGACCGTTGAAATTGATCGGCGACGCGGTACCGGCGTAGGTCTGCCAGTTGGCCACTTCATCCACCGTTTCCAGGTAGCGGCCCATTTCCATCAACACCCGCTGGGTCTGCTCCATGGGTGTGCGCTCCGGCATATCCACCACCACTTGCAGCTCGGACTTGTTGTCGAACGGCAGCATCTTCAGGATCACCGCCTGAAACACCGGTAGCGAGGTGGCGGCCAGGGTCAGGCCCACCACGCCCAGTGCCAGCACACGGCGCCGCCAGGGATGATCGCCCAGGAAGGGACCGAGCACCGTCCGGAAAATTCGCAGGGACACTGGACTGACGCCATCCGCCGAGCTGGAAGCCTCCTCGGCTTCGGCGGCCTGCTCGCCCTTCTTGTGTTTTAGAAGCCTGAAAGCCAGCCAGGGCGCCACCACAAAGGCAACAATCTGGGACAGTACCATACCGGCCGAGGCGTTGATCGGAATCGGGCTCATGTAGGGCCCCATCAGGCCACTGACAAACGCCATTGGAATCAGCGCAGCCATGATGGTGAGGCTGGCCATAATGGTGGGGGTGCCCACCTCGTCTACCGCAACGGGAATAATGTCTTTCACCGCCCGCCGGGAGTTCTGGATGCGTCGGTTGATGTTCTCGGTGATCACGATGCCATCGTCCACCAGGATGCCGATGGAGAAGATCAGCGCAAACAGGGAGACGCGGTTGAGGGTGAAGCCCCAGGCCCAGGAGAACACCAGGGTCAGCAGCAGGGTAATCAGCACCGCAATGCCGACAATCAGCGCCTGGCGCCAGCCCATGGCCGCCAGCACCAGCAACACAACGCAGAGGGTGGCGGAGATCAAATCGGTTATCAGTTTGCGGGCTTTCTGGGAGGCAGTCACACCATAGTCCCGGGTCACCAGAACCTCCACGGATTGCGGCAGGGCCCGGTTGCGCAGCTGCGCCAGACGCTCTTCAATGGCCGTGGTGATGTTGATGGCGTTCTCGCCCGGCTTCTTGGCGATGGCCAGGGTGACCGCCGGGTAAACCTGACCGGGTCGGCCAGCCATGCCGTCCTCATGGGCCGGCCCGAATCCGGTCATCACACTCTGGTCAGCCACAGTGCCTCCGCGGCTAACCTCGGCCACATCTTCCAGGTACACCGCAGCGCCGTTTTGCATACCGACCACCAGGCGCCGGACATCCTCCACCGTTTCCAGCAGCGTGCCGGCCTGGACCGGTATCGACAGGTTGTCCCGGGTAATCCGGGCTTCCTGGCTGCTGGTGTTGGCCGCCGCCAGGGCGTTACGGATATCGTCGATGGTGAGGTTGAAGCCCGCCAGCAACGCCGGATCGAACCGGATATCCACCCGATCCGGAGTGCCGCCGGTGGTGTAGACATCCCGGGTACCCGGAACCCTTTTCAGGGCGACTTCCAGCATATGTGCCAGGCGGGTCAGTTCCTCACCGGTATGTCCGTTGGCCGGGTCGTAGAGGGTAAGCGTCATCACCGGCACATCATCAATGCCCTTGGGTTTGATCACCGGCTGGGTCGCACCCAGGTTGGCCGGCAGCCAGTCCTGATTGGAGTACACCTGGTTGTAAAGCCGCACCAGGGCTTCCTGCCGTGAGATGCCCACCTCAAACTGCACCGTGATCACGGCCTGGCCCTGCCGCGATACCGAATAGACGTGTTCGACGCCCTGGATCTCACTCATCACCTGTTCGGCGGGCGTGGCAATCGCGCTTTCCACCTCCCGGGTACTGGCGCCGGGAAAGGCCACCATGATATCGGCCATGGTGACGTCAATCTGGGGCTCTTCCTCCTTGGGCGTGACCACCACGGCCAGGATGCCCAGAATGATTGCCAGGATAGCCAGCAGTGGTGTCAGGTGGTTATTCTGAAAAACCCGGGCAATGGCACCGGATGGACCAACGGGCGGCAGATCACTGCTCACGGATTCGACTCCTCGCCCGAGTCTTCAACCGGATTCAGACGATCGCTGCCCACCAGTTCGGCAGGGTTCGACACCACACGCTCGCCTTCGCTGAGGCCGGCCAGGATCTCGAGCCTGCCGTTATCCCGCATCCCCGTGCGTACCTGGCGCAGGCGGGGCTGATCCTGATTGTCCAGTACAAAGACGGCCCTGAGTTCGCTGCGCTGAATCAGGCTGCTGGCCGGCACCCACAGTGCCTTCCGGCTGGCAACCGGCACACTGACTTTCACCAGCATGCCCGGAAACAGGGAACCATTGGGCTCACTCAGGCGCATCCGCAGGCGGAAGGTGTGGGTTTGCGGATTGGCATAGGGGTAGAAAGTCATCTCTCCGGTTTCCAGCACCCGGCCATCGGGCAGGGTCACGGTGGCCTGGCGCTGACTGCGTGCAACATCGGCGTATTTCTGGGGAAGGTCCACCACCACCCGCAGCTGTTCAAGGGACAGACCGCTGAGCAAAGGCTGGCCGGGGCTCACAGACTCACCAAGCTCGACATGCCGTTCGGTGAGAATGCCGCCATAGGGGGCGATAATACGAGTGTAGTCCAGCTGCTTGCGTGCTTCGGCCACGGTCGCTTCCGCCCTTTCCACCCTGGCCTGGGCAGCGCTCAGATTATTGCGAGCCTGGTCGAATTCCTGCCGCGACACCAGGCCCCGTTCATGAATGGCTTCGATTCTTTGATACTGCTGACGGGCATCCTCCAATCCGGAACGGGCTTCCTGCAGTCCGGCTTCGGCCTGGTTGAGCCGGGCCTGCTGTTCGCTGTCTTCCAGGCGCACGATCAGATCACCGGCGGCAACGGAATCATCCACATCAAAGGGCAGCTCCACCACCGTACCGCTGGTCTGGGCGGATACGGTACTCTGCTGAACCGCTTCAATAACACCATCAAGAAGGGCGGTTTCCTGCAGGGTGGCCCGCGTTACCGCCTGCGTTTCCACGGTCTCAGCCGATAAAGCGGAACTGATCAGTATCAGAAGCAGCCCCCGGATCGCCTGAACACACTTACCCATCTTCATTATTCCTTTAAAGAATTACTTGATAACCAAGTGTAGCATTACCCCTGACACCCTTCAGTCTAGTTGCTGTCCTTGCGAACCGGGTTTGATCAACGACAAAAAAACCCCGGATGGAGTGACCTCCACCCGGGGTATAAATGTCACCCGCCGGCTATGAGAAGCGGGCAACCGCCATAATCGTTTTACCACCGGGCCGTAAGCGCTGCGCGCAAGGTGCGCCCCGGCTCATTGACCCGGAACACCCCGCTGTCGGCCAGGTTGTCCTTACTGACATGGTTCGCCCAGGTATTGTCGAACAGGTTATCCACTGCCCAGGTCAGGCTCAGATTGGCCATGAGCGGATGGGTTCCGGACAGGTTGAATACGCCGTATCCCGGTGAAGTGCTGGGGTCCAGTCCGGATTCCAGGTCTACCCGATCCTGGCGACGGGCCAGTTGCCATTCGGCTTCCAGGGTGTGGCCCTGGTAGTGCCAGCCCAGCGTCTGGATAAACTGGATGGGCGGAATCCGCGGCAGCGCCTTGTCGGCATCGCGGTTTTCGCCGCGCACCGAGGCCAGCTTGCTGGTGCTGCTCCAGGTACCGTTGGTCCATCCCAGCATGCCCTCTACGCCGAGCAGGCGGGCGCTGATATTTTCGTAGCGGGTATCCGTGGTGTTGTTGGGATTGCGGATGTCAAAGCGGTAAACATAGTCATCCACCTGGTCCACCCAGATAGCCGGGCGCCAGCTCCACTCTCCCTGGTTGCCGGGCAGGCTGACTTCCAGCTTGTGGTGTTTTTCGGTATCCAGACCCGGATTCCCGATCCAACTGCTTTTCATGGTCTTTCGAGCAACATAGCGCTCATTCACGCTGGGGGAGCGCACGCTGTGGCTGGCCGTAACCTCAAGGGCCTGGACCGGAGAAACACGCCATTCTCCGGTCAGGAAACCGCTTACGTTGTCATCGTTGGCTTCGGTATCGCTTGCACCATAGGCCGAGGCGTAAAGCCCGGAAGGGGAGAACGTCATCATACCGCCGGCCATCGGAGTAAACGTCTGATCGGCGCGGGTGGCATCCATTTCCACACGGTCATAACGGATGCCGGCACCGAGGCGGGCGTTGGCGCGGATCTGGTGGAAGGCTTCCACAAACACACCTACCCGGTCTCGCTCAACGCCCGGCCACATCAAAGAGGCCTCGTGGTCGAGATTCATGCCGTTGTACATGGTGGCGTCCCACTCATTGCTTTCCACATCCACACCAAAGGCAATATCTTTGGTGTAGTTGATGGTCTGATCCAGCACCAGTCGGGCGCCCCGGGTACGGGTTTCCGAGTTGGTCTGCATTTTCATGGGCATACCCATATTTACCGGCGGCTCACGCAGGCTGAAATTATCCATCACGTGATCCACATCTGCCTGCCAGGCCATCAGGTTCCAGCCGCCGCTGGCGACCGGCGCTCCCAGCTCCAGCCGGTACAGGTCGGTATCCGTTTTCGGTGCATCCATACCCCGGCCGGGAAACTTTACATCCCGCTCTTCCTGGCGGCTGACCAGGCCCTTGATGTAGAAGCCATTATCAGCGGTCCAGGCAGCATCCACCCGGCCTTCAGAGTTTTTGTAGGCGCTACGGACTTCGTTACCGTCGCCGTCTTCATAGTCGTCGGCTTCGTCGTAGCCGCCAGCGAGGCGGATAAACGTTTCCTTGTCACCGACCGCCACGCTGCCATTCACCAGCTTGCCTTCGCCATTGTCGGCACCGCCGACGGTCAGGTGGCCGGTTGTGCGGTTGTCATCAGCAAATTCCGGGGCGGCGGTGGTGGCGACCACCTGGCCGCCGGCAATCGGGCCCCAGCGCAGGGTGCGGTTGCTGGTGCGCACTTCCAGCACCGGCGCCAGCGCTGTGCTCAAACGGCTGGTGGGCGGATCCATCCGGCTCGGGCACGCTCCCTCCACCCGCATGCCGTCAAGCAGCACCTCAACCCGTTCTTCGTTCTGGCCACGGATCACCGGGTCCAGACCACGGCCACCCATGCGCGACAGCGAAACCCCGGCATCCGAGGACAACCGCTGTACTGGCTCGGTCTGAACGGCCGCCGCCGACAGTCGGGCGGCTTCGGCCGACTGACCTTCGGTCACCCGGATCAACATCAGGGCATCGGTTTCAGACTGGGCATGGGCAAGAGGGGCGACAGCACAGCCGGCCATCACAAGGCTGATACAGCGAGCCAGGTGGGTCTTTCTCATCATGGTGTGGCGGGTCCTTGGAGCGTTTGGATCAGGTGTTTCGTGAATTAGCCGGAATTGTATGCCGCTTCTTTTTCACTGGCTTGAGACACAATGTCGCACCCCCTTGGGGGTATCTCCGTCGGGCAGGCCGCCGGGCTTTGCAGCGGATTCACTTGCCAACTACCGCACCGCTGTGGTGCAATCACTGCCCTTTTTTTGGGCACCGCATTTCCCTGCGACCTTCAATACGCGTATTCCGAGGGCATGACACCATGACTGCAAAACTCGACGAAAAGCTGGAACCGATCTTTCGGGACGTACTTCATCGCAACCCGGGTGAGAAAGAATTCCACCAGGCGGTTCACGAAGTACTGGAAACCCTGGGGCCCGTGCTGGTGAAGTACCCGGAGTTCGCGGACAAGAAGATCATCCAGCGCATCTGCGAACCCGAGCGCCAGATCATCTTCCGTGTGCCCTGGCAGGACGACAGCGGTGAGATCCACATCAACCGAGCCTTCCGTGTCGAGTTCAACAGTGCTCTTGGCCCCTATAAAGGTGGCATGCGTTTCCACCCATCTGTTTACCTCGGCATCATCAAGTTTCTGGGCTTCGAACAGATCTTCAAGAATGCCCTGACCGGACTGCCCATCGGCGGTGGTAAAGGCGGCAGCGACTTCGACCCGAAAGGCAAGTCGGACGACGAAATCATGCGTTTCTGCCAGAGCCTGATGACCGAACTGTATCGCCATCTGGGCGAGTACACCGACGTTCCCGCCGGTGACATCGGCGTCGGTGGCCGCGAGATCGGCTACCTGTTCGGCCAATACAAGCGCATCACCAACCGCTACGAATCCGGCGTATTCACCGGCAAAGGCCTGGACTGGGGCGGCAGTCGCGCCCGTACCGAGGCCACCGGTTACGGCACCGTGTTCTTCACCCACGAAATGCTCAAGGCTCGTGGTGACTCCCTGGAAGGCAAGACCGTGGTGGTGTCAGGCTCCGGCAACGTAGCCATCTATGCCATCGAAAAATGCCACGAACTGGGCGCCAAGGTAATTGCCTGCTCCGACTCCCAGGGCATGATCGTGCATGAGAAGGGCATTGACCTGCAGACGGTCAAGCGCATCAAGGAAGTGGAGCGCCGCCGCATCAGCGCCTACACTGAATACCACAAAGACGCCAGGTACGTGGAAGACGGCAACATCTGGAGCGTTCCGTGTGATGTGGCCCTGCCTTGCGCCACCCAGAACGAACTCAACGGCAGCGATGCCAAGACCCTGGTGGAAAACGGCTGTATCGCAGTTGCCGAAGGCGCCAACATGCCGACCACGCCGGAAGGCATCATCATCTTCCAGGACGCCAAGATTGCTTACGGCCCGGGCAAGGCCGCTAACGCCGGTGGTGTTGCAACTTCCGCCCTGGAAATGCAGCAGAACGCCAGCCGCGATTCCTGGACTTTCGATTACACCCAGAAGCGCCTTGAGGAAATCATGATCGATATCCACAAGAACTGTTACGAGACCGCCGCAGAGTTTGGCGCTCAGGGTAACTATGTGCTGGGCGCGAACATCACCGGGTTCCTTCGCGTAGCCAAGGCTATGACCGCCATGGGCGTGATCTGATCACGCCATGACGCACCAGCAGCCTCAGCAGACCACAGGCCGGGTGTCCACCGGACTGCCCGGTCTGGATGAGGTGCTGGATGGCCTGCGAATCGGCGACAATGTTGTCTGGCGGGTCTCCGATCTGGACGATTACCGCCGATTCGTTATTCCCTTTCTGGATGCTGCCGCCAAAGCCGGCCGGCAGATCATCTATCTCCGCTTCGGCGAGCATCCGCCGATCATTGACCAGCACCCTGCGGTGCGCACCATCACTATTGATGCCCTCGGCGGTTTCGAGAGTTTTACCAGCCGGGTCTGGCACCTGATCGAACGGCATGGCCGCGGCGCCTTCTACGTTTGCGACAGCCTGAGTGAGCTACTCAACGCCTGGGCCACCGACGCCATGGTGGGCAACTTTTTCCGGGTCGTGTGTCCCTTCCTGTTCGAGCTGGATACCGTCGCCTGGTTCGCCCTGCACCCGGACCGACACTCCCGGATGACCCTGGACCGGATTCGCCAGACCACCCAGGTGATGATTGATGTACACCGCCACGGCGACGATGTGCAGATTCATCCCATCAAAGCCTGGCGCCGGCAGTCACCGACCATGTTCCTGCCCCATCGGGAACAGGCTGGCCAGTTCTGGCCGATTACCGACAGCAGCGATGCCACCCGCTTGCAGGCCTCGCTGGAATCCGGGCACCTGCATCGCCAGCCACTGCTGGATTACTGGGACAGACTGTTCCAGGAAGTCAGCCGGGCCGTTTTTGAGCAGGACCAGGCCTGCATGCCTGATCTGCAGGAGCAGGTTCTGCAGGTGATGATCAGCCGCGACCCCAAGATTCTGGAACTGGCCCGGCGCTACCTGACCCTGGAAGATCTGCTCACCATCCGCAGCCGTCTGGTTGGCAGCGGTTACATTGGCGGCAAGGCCACAGGCATGCTGATTGCCCGGAACATTCTGCTGAAAGATGACCCTGAACTCTGGCAGCCGAATCTGGAACCCCACGATTCCAGCTACCTGGGCACCGACGCCTACTACGCATTTCTGGTCCACAACGGCCTGTGGCCGGCAATCATGCGACAACGCTCACCAGAAGGTTATCTCAGTGAAGCACCCTCTCTTCGCAAGGCCATCCTGACCGGGCAATTCCCGGCGGAAGTCCGTTCGGAGCTGGAACGCCTGCTTGACCATTACGGCCAGTATCCCATCCTGGTGCGCTCATCCAGCCTGCAGGAGGATGGTTTCGGCAACGCCTTTGCCGGCAAATACGACAGTGTCTTCCTGATCAACCAGGGGGCACCGGAACAGCGACTGGCGGAACTGGAAGATGCCATCCGCCAGGTCTACGCCTCGTCCATGAGTGACGACGCTCTGGTGTACCGTAAACAAAGAGGCCTGGATCAGCGCGAGGAACCCATGGCCCTGCTGATCCAGCGGGTAAATGGCCGTTTCCATGGCCGCTATTACCTGCCCGATGCCGCGGGCGTTGGCGTGTCCAGAAACACCTTTGCCTGGGACAGCGCCATGAACCCGAAAGTGGGCATGGTCCGCCTGGTTATGGGGCTGGGCACCCGGGCCGTAGACCGGATTGAAGGCGACCACGCCTGCGTGATGGCGCTGGATCATCCCGGCCGGCAACCTTTCCGCAACCCGGACGAACACTATCGATTCTCCCAACATCTGGTGGACCTGCTCGACCTGCAGGAGGGCCATCTGGAAACCCGACCCCTGAGCCAGTTACTGGACACCGTTCAAGATCTGCCCATGGCCCAGATCGGCGAAATCGACCGGGCCGCCAGTACCCGGGCGGAACAGATTGGGCTGCCAGGGCCGGTCTGGCGACTGACCTTCCGGCCGCTGGTTCAGTTCAGCTCATTCATTCAGCGGCTGTCATCTCTGTTATCTACCCTGGAGGCCGGCTATCAGCATCCCGTGGATGTCGAGTTCACCCTGCATATTGATGAACAGGGCGAACCCTCCTTCAATCTGGTTCAGTGCCGGCCACTGGCCACGATTGGTGAAACCGGTCCGGTCACACTGCCGGAACATCTGCCCGCGGAGCGAGAGATTTTCCGCACCCAGGGCCACTTCATGGGCGGCAACATCAATCTGGCGATTACGCGGATTATCCGTATAGATGCGGCGATCTACGCCAACCTGAATATCAATCAGCGTTACGATGTGGCCCGACGTGTCGGCGAGGTGGTTCGGGAATCCAGCGCCAGCACCCTGCTGATCGGTCCCGGACGTTGGGGCACCAGCAGCCCGGAGCTGGGCGTTCCGGTCAGGTTTGCCGATATTGCCGGCGTCAGTGCCTTGGTGGAGGTATCGGAGAATGCCGGCGACATGGTGCCGGATCTGTCCTACGGTTCCCATTTCTTCCAGGATCTGGTGGAAACCGGTATTGCCTATGTGGCGCTGTTTCCTGAATCAGACCAGTGCCGCTACCGACCTGACCTTCTGCCCGGCGAAATCTCCCAGCCTGACAACGCCAGTGACATTGAGCGCGCCGTCCGGGTATATGTCACCGACCAGACACCCCTGCAACTGACCGGTGATGTGGTTCGGCAGGAACTGGTGTGCTACCGGCCGGTTGACCCGAAGCAATAGCCAGAGGTTTTTCGCCCCGGCACCGACAACACGCTGCTAGAATGCCCTCATGGAATGGCTGACACACTCACAGACCGGTTTTCGGCAGGCCGCCCGCTACCTTCTGGGCATGCGCCTGGCCATTATTGTCACCTTGCTGGTGGCGGTCGCGGTTGCCGAAACCACCATCACCCTTGCTCATCGGGCCGAGGCGCTGCTGCTGTGCCTGCTATACGGTGTACTGGCCACGCTCGGATGGTTATGGTTCAGCCGACGCCCGCCCGCCTCGGCGGTTTTTGTCAGCCTTACCCTGGCAGCCGATCTGGTACTGATCGGGTTCTGGCTTTACCTTACCGGAGGCTACACCAACCCTCTGGTCTCGCTCCTGCTGCTGCCGATTGCGGTCGCCATTATCCTAGTGCCTGGGCGCCACAGTATCGTCCTGACAGTATCCGGTGTTCTGGTGTATACCGCCCTGGTGCTCTGGCATACGCCCGCCATTGAACATCAGCATCACGGCGGCGACCTGGCCCAGCTACATCTGGTGGGTATGTGGGTGACCTTTGCCCTGACTGCCACCATCCTGCTCCTGGTAGTGGGCACTCTGGCCCGCCAGCTCAGAGCACAGCAATCCCAGCTTGGACAGTTCCGGGAAAACCGGCTTCGCGACGAACAGATTATTTCTCTGGGGCTGTCCGCCGCGGCCGTCGCCCATCGTCTCGGAACGCCCCTGAACACCATGACGTTACTGCTGGATGAAATTCGCTCTGCCACCTCTGATCAGGACGATAAGCATCTGGAGGATGATCTGAGCATGATGCAACAGCAGCTGGCACTGTGCAGTGGCCATCTCCAGCAGCTGACCCAGGCGGCCGTCGAAGCCCGCAACGCAAAACTGGAAAACCTGCCGGTGTCCGCCTGGCTCAAACGGCTTCGGGAGTCTGCAACCTTGCTCTGGCCCGCCGGGCCGATACGCTGGGCAGACGATTGTCCCGAGGCCATGGTTGCGGTAGATGCCACCCTCGATCAGGCGGTACTGAACCTGCTCGCCAACGCCCTGACCGCCAGCCCGCAATGGGTCGCCGTCAGTTGCCAGAGGGCCGACAATGCACGGGTCGAGATCATCGTCGAAGACCACGGCGATGGTCTGGAAAGTGCCTTTGCCGGTGCGCCGGGCGAAGACGTGGTGGATTCCCGCAACGGCCTGGGTGTGGGGCTGTTTCTGTCCAACGCCACCATACAGCGACTGGGCGGCCACCTTCGTGCCCGGGTGAGCGATCAGGGCACCACCATGGTGATCGACCTTCCGATGTCTGGCGCACCTTCTACGGGAGTTATCTGAACATGACAGACGGCGAATGCTGGTTGCTGATTGATGACGATGAGAGCTTTCTGCAGGTACTAAGCCGCTCTCTTGCACGACAGGGCGTGGAAAGCGCGACGGCCAGTAACCGGGCGGATGCGCTCCAGGCCCTTGGCGAGAAGCGCTTTAAACGCTGCGTGCTGGATCTGAATCTGGCGGGTGAGAGCGGCCTACAATTACTGCCAGAACTGCTGCAGGTTGATGACAATCTGGAGGTCCTGGTGTTGACCGGTTACGGCAGTATCGCCACGGCGGTTGAAGCTATGCGCCGTGGCGCCATGAACTACCTGTGCAAACCGGTCACCGTAAGCCAGCTGATTCACGGTTTTGAGCCCATTGAAGGCGCCCCTGAACTGCGCCAGGAACCGCCGTCGGTGGAGGAAATGGAGTGGGAGCATATCCAGCGGGTGTTAAATGAGCATGAAGGCAACATATCAGCAACCGCCCGGGCCCTGAACATGCACCGGCGTACACTCCAGCGCAAACTGCAGAAGCATTCCCGCTGGCGGCAATAGTGCCTCGATTGTCATCGAACCGTAAAAAGTTGTTACGAATTGACGATGATCAATTCTCTGAAACCAAGGTCGAATGCCTTCCAGCCCCGGATGAGGTAGCATCCCTCGCACCTCTCATTGCAATATACGGATAACAGGTACACGAAAAATGCGGAGGTTGCGGGTCGCCATCATTGCCATACCCGCGAACAGTTCTCACATGGAGAGGAGGAAGACGAAAGCCACCGTTAACCGGAACACCTGATCTATGCCCAACACCCCGGACACTCCCCAGCCTGCTTCGGATATCGATCCGAAACGACTGGCCCTGGTCGCCACCGCCAGCCGTAACATGGCACTGATACTGGATGCCGGCGGCTGCATCGAATGGGTCAACCAGGCGTTCGAGGAGCATACTGGCTACTCGCTGAGTGCAGTACGTGGAAAGCTTCCCAGCCAGGTTCTGGCCGGGCCGGACACGGATCCTGATACCGTCAGCCGGATATACCGCCAGCGGCGAACCCTACTGGGTACACACCTACTGCACACCGGTGGATGGCGAGGACGGCGTTGAACCCGGCTTCGTGGTGATCCAGACCAACATCTCTGACCGGAAGAACAGTGAACGAGGCCTCCGCATCGCTGCCAGCGTCTTTGATCGCAGCCACGAGGCGATTGTCATCACCGATCACCTCAACCACATTATCGATGTAAACCCTGCGTTTTCACGGATTACCGGCTACAGCCGTCAGGAAGTACTCGGCCTCAACCCTTCCATTCTGAGTTCTGGCCGCCACTCCCGGGAATACTACCGTTCCATGTGGCAGTCCATCGAAAAAACCGATCACTGGCGCGGAGAGGTGTGGAATCGCCGCAAAAACGGTGAGGAATATGTGGAACTGCTATCCATCAGCCGGGTGCACCTGGATGAACCCGGCAAACACTATTATGTGGCGGCGTTCTCCGATATCACTGCCCTGAAGAATCACGCCAAAGAGCTCGACCGGGCCGCGAATTACGACGACCTCACCGGCCTGCCCAACCGCCAGCTTCTGGAAGAGCGGTTGCGATCCGCCAGGGCGCACGTGGACCGGCAGAAACGCTCACTCGCCATCTGCTATCTTGACCTGGACGGATTCAAGGGCATCAACGATGAACTAGGCCACGATTTCGGCGACGAGGCCCTCCGAATGGTGGCGGAACGGCTCACCCGAAGTCTCCGCAGCGGAGATACCGTCGCCCGAATCGGCGGCGATGAATTTGTTCTGCTGATTCAGAGCGATCATTCAGAGCCGCTGTATCAGCGTATCCTGACCTCGGTCAGTGAGCCTTTCGACATGGCGGGTAAAGCGGTAAATCTGACCGCCAGCCTCGGCGTCACCCTGTACCCGGAGGATGATACCGACGCCGAAGGCCTGATCCGCCATGCCGACCAGGCCATGTATGCTGCCAAAGAGAAAGGCCGCAACCAGTTTCATATTTTCGATCCAGGCCAATATGCCTTCCGCAAGGAACGTCGGAACCTGCTGATGGAGATTTCCCGGGCCCTGGAGAACGAGGAATTCGAACTCTACTTCCAGCCACAACTGCGCATGGCCGACTGCCAGGTGATTGCCTTCGAGGCCCTGATTCGCTGGAACCACCCCGAAAAAGGACTGATTACCCCCGGTGCCTTTCTTCCGGCGGTGGCCAACAGTCACCTGGAGATCCCCCTGGGCCAATGGGTGCTGAAAGAGGCGATTCACCAGATGAACCGATGGCGGGAAGCCGGCGAAGCCCTGGCTGTCAGCATCAATATCAGCGCGCCCCACCTGATGGACCGGAAGTTTGCGGACTACCTGGAAGGCTATCTGCAAAGTCATCCGGAAGTGAGCCCCGGGCAAATCACCCTGGAAGTGCTGGAATCCACGGCGCTGGAAGACACCAAACGCGCCAGCAATGTGCTGGCGCGCTGCCAGTCTCTGGGGCTGCAGGTGGCGCTGGACGACTTTGGCACCGGATTTTCCTCGTTGACCTACCTGCGCACCCTGCCCGTGGATGTCATCAAGATTGACAAGAGTTTCGTCCGCAACATGCTTACCGACGCCAATGACCGTGCCATCGTCGAAAGCGTCATTTTCCTCGCACAGCGTTTTGACCACCCCGTACTGGCCGAAGGGGTGGAAACGCTGGAGCACGCCATCGCACTGCGGGACATGGGCTGCAACCTGGTTCAGGGCTATGGCATCGCCCGGCCCATGCCGTCAGCCGAAGTACTGGGCTGGCTGGACAACTGGCGTCGGAGAATCCACTCCAGCAGGGACATTCGTGAACTGCAGACCGTTTCCGAGCAGGGTGACGGTATCTGAAAAGGGCCTTAACGGTACCGGCTCTGGTCCAGCGTACTGAGCCGGTCCGGATGGAAAACCATCAGGCCAGTGACAAAGGTGCCGTTGATGAAGCCCTCCGGAATCATGAACAGCGGCAGATACCTCAGATACTCATGCACCAGTTCATCAAAACTGTAGGTACCGCTGCTCCACAGCATCAGGCACATCACCATACCGGCCGCGGCTACCGACAGACCGGCCCCGAAAAAACCACAGAAGAAGATATAAGCGAAGAAGTTACGGAAATTGCGCCGCCGTTCCCACAACATGATGCCATGGCTGACCAGTGCCGGGACCATCACCGTAATCAGACCGTTGGCGGCAAACATCAGTAACGGCTCTCGCCCGGTGATGACGGTGATCACCAGGGCAAGCAGGCCCGCCAGCACGGCCAGAGCCCAACCCAGCATCAGGGTAATCACCGTGATGCCAAAGATGTGAATCGCCAATCCTGGTGAGATACCTGCCCGCAACTGCCAGACAAAACCCAGCATCACCGCAGCGCCAAAAAACGAATGCTGCAGGGCGTTATCCTTGCGCAAGGCGGACCAGTCGACAGAACGCACCGCGTTCAACAGGATCACCGCAAACAGCACGGCGGTGATCAGCCATTGACTGGTGGAGAGCAGGTTGTCGGTCATTCCCATGGCGTTTTACCAGTGCGGGTGCGATTGGAAATACGGGGCAGTGTCTACACATACCCCATACACCGTCAATGGGATCACACCGTTCAGGTCAAGCCGCCAACGCCGCCCGGTCCGTGAGCGCCTGCCAGGCTTCATAAGTGCTCAGGAAGATGCGTCCGCCCAGGTGTTCCAGCAACTCCGTGCCTTTGAGCCGGTCCATGACCGGGCCCTTGATTTCCGAGAAATGCAGACGCACCCCGGCATCGCGCAGCCGTTCGTTAATCGCTTCCAGGCTTTCCAGGGCTGAGGCGTCAATCAGGTTCACCGCCGGACACACCAGCACCAGATCGGTCAGCTCAGGCTCCCGGGTAACCAGATCCATCACGGTTTCTTCAAGGAAACGGGCATTGGCGAAATACAGGCTTTCGTCCACCCGCAGGAAGGTAACTTTGGGACAGAGTTCCACCTCATGGCGCAGCACGTTGCGGAAATGCTCGGTGCCCGGCACACGGCCCACCACGGCGCTGTGGGGGCGACTGGTGCGGTACAGGAACAGGCCGATCGATAGCGCCACCCCGGCAATGATACCGGCTTCGACACTGTGACCGAGGGTAAGCAGGATGGTCGCCAGCATGGCCCCGAAATCTGTACGGGAATAACGGAAAGTGCGGCCTAGTGCCGGCAGATCAATCAGGGTGATCACCGCCACAATAATGGTCGCCGCCAGCGTCGCCTGGGGCAGCCAGGCTATGGCCGGAGTGAGGAACAGAGTGGCAAGGGCGATGCCCACCGCCGTGTAAGCGCCAGCCGCCGGTGTTTCTGCGCCGGCATCGAAGTTCACCACCGAACGGGAAAAGCCACCGGTAACCGGCATACCGCCCGACAGGCCGGACCCCAGGTTGGCGGTACCCAGACCAATCAGCTCCTGGTCCGGGTCAATGCGCTGGCGCCGTTTGGCCGCCAGGGTCTGACCCACGGAAACCGATTCCACGAAACCCACCACACTGATCAGCAAGGCGCTGACCGCCAGTTGGGACCACAGGCCAATATCCAGACTGGGCATGGTGAAGGCAGGCAATCCTGACGGTACCTCACCGACCAGTCGCACCCCCTGCTCATCAAGCCGCAATACCCAGGCAACCAGAGTCGTGATCAGCACCGCCAGAATGGGCGCGGTCTTGGTCAGGATGTCGGCCGCCCGGGGCGCCAGGCCAAATCGATGCAGTACCGGTTTAAGGTACCGGCGAGACCACAGCAGAAACAGCAGGGCACCGACCCCGATCAACAGCGTGGGTAAGTTGGTATTGCCCAGGGAAACCAGTAACGAATGACCAATCTCCAACAGGTTGTGGCCATTGGCCTGGATACCGAACAGGTGCTTGAGCTGGCTGGCGGCAATGACAATGCCCGAGGCGGTAATAAACCCGGATATCACCGGATGGCTCAGGAAATTGGCCAGGAATCCCAGCCGCAGCACCCCCATCAGTGTGAGCATCAGGCCAGACATCACCGCCAGCAAAATAGCTCCGGCCAGATACTCAGCAGTGCCCGCCTCGGCCAGTGGCGCCAGAGCAGCCGCCGTCATCAGTGAGGCCACCGCCACCGGGCCAACAGAGAGGGTGCGACTGGTTCCGAATACCGCATAGATCACCAGTGGCAGGATGCTGGCGTACAACCCGACCTGCGCCGGGAGGCCTGCCAGCAGAGCGTAGGCCAGGGACTGCGGAATGAGCATAACGGTGACAATAACCGCAGCCACCAGATCACTGGTGGCCTGGTCACGACCGTAGGATGGCGCCCATTGCAGAATGGGCAGATAGCGTTTCAGATTCATGCGCGGCTCAGAACAGGTTGACCGGTACCTTCAGGTACACCTGGCCGTTGTCTTCTGCAGGCGGCATATGGCCCGCCCGCATATTCACCTGCACCGACGGCAGGATAAGTCTCGGCATATCCAGCGTTGCGTCCCGCTCGGTGCGCATCTTCACGAACTCCTCTTCCGACACACCATCGTGCACGTGCACATTGGCCCGGCGCTGCTCGGCCACGGTGGTCATGTGCTGGTATTCATCACGGTCAGGAGCCTTGTAATCATGGCACAGGAAGATTCGAGTCTCCGGCGGCAACGCCAGAACTTTCTGGATGGACTGATAGAGAACCCGGGCATCTCCGCCCGGAAAATCACAGCGGGCCGTGCCGTAATCCGGCATAAACAGGGTATCGCCCACAAAGGCGGCGTCGCCAATCACATAGGTGAGGCAGGCCGGTGTATGGCCGGGCGTATGCAGCACACGGCCTTCGAGGCTGCCGATCGCAAAGGTGTCACCTTCCTCAAAAAGCCGGTCAAACTGACTGCCATCGCGGGCAAACTCGGTACCTGCGTTAAAGGCCTTGCCGAAAATGTCCTGTACCTGAATGATTTTTGCCCCGATACCGGTTTTACCTCCGAGCTTTTCATGCAGGTAGGGAGCTGCTGACAGGTGATCCGCATGTACGTGGGTTTCCAGAATCCATTCCACGGTCAGATCGTTCGCCTGGATGTACTGAATGATCTCTTCGGCCGAGCGCACATCGGTGCGGCCAGCGGCGTAATCGAAATCCAGCACCGAATCCAGAATCGCACAAGCCTGGCTGTCGGGATCGCGCACTACATAACTGAAGGTGTTAGTGGGTTCGTCGAAAAAATGCTGAACGATGGGCTGAGTCATGGTGTTCACCTTTGAAGTCGCCAGTTCTTTAATTTGATCTAAGGATATACTGAAACGATATATAAGGTGAAATGCTGTTTTCTTATATGCGCGATAATCCCGCTGCATCGACCAGGCAATCCCGGCCACCTTCCTTGGCCTGGTAAAGCCGATCATCTGCCCTGGCAATCATTGCCTCCGGGGTGGCCGGCTCGTCTGTCAGCTCCGACACGCACACCGCTCCGGCACTGACCGTAACGGTTAATGCCTTGCCGTCGACCAACCATTCCTCCTCCCTTACTGCTTCCATGATTCGCATCACCAGGGTTTGCACATCCCTCTCGGTTACCCCGGTAAAAACCACCAGAAATTCCTCACCCCCGAAGCGGGACACCACATCGGTGGTTCTGGTGTGGGCAAGCAGGACGTCGGTAAATCGCATCAATACCTGATCACCTGCCAGGTGGCCCAGGTTGTCGTTTATCCGTTTGAAGTGATCAATATCGAACATGGCCAGGCAGAAACGGTCGCCATGGCGATTGCTGGCAGCAAGGATCTCGTCCAGCCGGGGCATCAGGTAACGACGGTTATGCAGTCCAGTCAGCGGATCACGAATCGACTGGTTAAGCAGGTCCTCTTCCAGCCGGTTGCGCTCCAACGCACCGGATAACAGACCAGAGACAATAATCAACAGATCCGCCATATCCCGCCGCCAACTCCGCCGGGATAACGAATCCACACCAAAGAAGCCCATCACCTGACCGCGGATCCGGACAGGGACGCAGAACATGGAACTGACTCCCTGCTGCTCCAGCAATGCCCGCTCATTTTCGGCCTCAGGCGGCAAATCCGCAGTGTCCTCAATGAACACCACCTGGCTCTGGCTCTCCATCAGGCGAATCTGTTGCTGCCACCAGCGGAAATCGTCAATCGGCACCGCCTGCTGATCCGCCATCAACGATGGCACACCCGGAGCACACCATTCGTGGGTATTGGTCATGGTGGCAAGGTCCGGCGAAAAGGCATAGACGTAAGCGCGATCAACGCTGAAGAAGGCGCCGATGGATCTGAGCAACTCATCAATGCAGTCATCGATGGAGCCAAATCCGAGATGAATGAACTCACTGGAAAGCCGGGCAATCAGCTTCTGGAAACCCGCCTGGAACGAGAATTCCGCTTCACTATCCCGAAGATGCTGCTCCAGCTCCTTGTAGTGCTGAATGTTGTGGAACTGGCCGTACCAGAGGGTGCTGCCGTCCGGTTGCCGCTCCGGCACGGAATGGGCCTCGTACCATTGGTACTCGCCATTCTTCATCCTCAGCCGGGCGCGGTAACACCAGGGTTGCAGCGTTCGCACCGAGTGCAGGATGCTCTCACCAACGCCGGCCGCATCGTCAGGATGAATGACCCGGAAAACCGAATCGGCATTTTCCCGGAGCTTTTGCGGCTCGACGCCGAACAGTTCTTTTACCTGGTCACTAACATAGGGATAGCGGTGGGACTGGTGATCGGCACTGAGCCAATAGGTAAACAGCACGCCCGGCACGCCGGATGCCAGCTTCTGAAAAAACCGGGCCGACAGGCCCTCTGGCTGCTCATCGTCGGGCTGGCTTGCCATAAATGGCCGGTCTCCCTGCTATTGTCTACACTGGTTTTTTTAGTGTAGTCCAGCCCGACAGTCGCGGCGAATGCGCTTCAAAGGCTGTCCAGGCGGGCCTTTGCTTCCGCCCGACGGCCGGCATCCGCCACTTCCCGACCAGGTCTCGACGGGGCTGCCAACACTTTTTCAAGATAGACCCGTGCCCGTTGAGGCTCGTCCTGCTCCGCCAGAAAATCTCCAAAGAAGTAATTGGCATCAATACCTTCCGGGTTGATTGCCAGCGATTTCTGCAGGTACTTCCGGGCCATCTCATCATCCCCGAACCCCAACGGCCAGCCCGGCACCTGATAATACAGGCTACCCAGTGAGGTATAGGCTGAGCCATCCAGCGCCTCCGGAGCGATCTTCAGGGCCGCTTCCAGGGAGGCCCGGGCCTCTTTCACCAGTCCCAGCGCACCCAGGCCGCCTTTGGCGCCGGCGTAGGTACTGAGCACAATACCCTGCCAGATCAGCGGTTCGGCACGGCCCGGATAATCAGCGACAAAGGTCTCGGCCTCTTTGGCCAGTGCCTCAAATGCCTTTTCCTTATCATCTTCGGGCAACTGATACTGGATCTGCGCCCAGCGTTGCTGGATTTGTGCCAGTTCAGCCCGCATGTCCTGAGCCCACAGGGGCATGGCCATGACCCCCGCCAACACCATTACGATCCACTTCATGACACCACTCCTGAATCCAGAAAGCGCCGGATCACCGGCAGTTGTTTTAACATGGCTTTATCCACAAGCTTCGGCAGGATGCCGTTGATCACCACAAACAGTTTTTCCGGCCAGCCGAGAAAACGTCGGCGTTCATCTTTTTCCATCGCCTGAAGAATCTGGGCTGCGACAGCTTCCGGTGCGTCCATGGCATTGCCCAGGGCACGGTTCAGCTCGTTCACCGGCGCCGGGTTCATAGCCGTGGCCGTGGCTCTGGGCGCTACGTACACCACCTGCACCGGGGTGTCCGCCAGCTCCCGACGCAGGGCTTCGCTGAAGCCGCGCAGGCCGAACTTGCTGGCGCAATAGGCGGTGTAGCCGGGAAACCCGATGCTGCCGAAGGTGGACCCCACCAACACCAGGGCGCCCACGCCGGCTTTACGGAAACGAGGCACAAAATGCCGGGCCACCAGCATAGCGGAACGCAGATTGACCATAAGCTGTGCATCCAGGTCGCTGACGGCCATGGCATCCAGCGCCGCAAACCGGTTCTGGCCGGCGCAATGAATTACACCATCAATATCGGGATACACCTCACTCAACTGTTGAAGCTGTCGATCCAGCTCCGGGCTGGCCAGCTCCAGGTGTACCGGAGAAACGCCGGCGCGCTTTTCCAGCCGCTCCGGATGTCGGGTCGCAACGATCACCCGGGCACCGCATTCCACCAGCGGCCCGATCAGGGCCTGGCCAATGCCACCGGTACCACCCAGCAGCAGGAAGGTACGGTCATGCAGCCTCATGACGTTGCTCCTTGCCATGGGCCCGCAGCGGAATACTGTGAAGCATATCGCCGTACAGGCGATACACCATGCGCGCGGCCTCGATGATGGCCTGCTGGTCCTCCGGATCGGTGATGTCGTTCATCAGGTTGCGGAAGAACTCAAAGTGGTCCTGATCCAGGGCGCCGTGAGAGTACAGATAACTGAACGCCTGATTGGGCAGGCCCAGCTGTTTCTGGATGGCTTCACCCAGGGGCGTGGCCAGCTCAATGGAGGTGCCCTCCAGCACCTGAACCATGCCAAAAAAAGCCGCCGGGTTACCCCGCTGGATGCGGTCATACAGGTAGGCCACCATCAACTCGATGGAGGTATCGGGCTGGCCATGACGAATGGCTTCCTTGTCTTCGCCGCAGGCTTCAAGGTCGTTGAGAATCCACTCGTGGTGGCCGTATTCTTCCTCGATGTATTCCACCAGTGCCTTGCGCACGAATTCCAGCCGTTCGGGCAGCCGGCCACCACAGGCCATCATCAGTGGCACGGTGTGCTTCACGTGGTGATAGGCCTGGGTCAGGAACCAGGTGTAACCCTCAAGATCAAAGCGACCCTCGCGGATAGCCTGAATCACCGGGGCTCCGGTGACATGGGCCCGGGCCTGTTCAGTTTCGGATTGCAGTCGGTCAAAAAATGCCATGTTTGAGTCTCCTGGCGTTGTCTGTCGGATAGAAGTGCCCGCAGGCACTGAGAGATTCATGAATAAGGGAAAGGATTCGGCCATGAGCCTGGGCAGGTCCGCCTGAATCTGGTGCCGCACCGGGCGACCGTTGGCCGTGATGTGGCCCTCGGCCTGGGTCAGCCGTTGCCGGCGCAGGTACACGGCCTGCAAGCGGGCATAATCCGGCAAACCGGCATTCAGCAACGTCAGGGCCGCACGTATATCGTCAGGGCTTCGGTTATCCGTGATCACCACCAAAGCACCGGGTTGTGGCTCACCATCGCCAAATACCACAGCCTGAGCAGCCCCCAATGCCTGGACCAGTTCACTTTCCAGCCATTCCGGGCTGATGTTCCGACCAAAGCTGGTAATCAACAGGTTCTTTGCCCGACCGTTGATAGCCAGAAAGCCCTCTGTGTCCTGGTCGCCCAGATCGCCGGTATCGAGCCAGTCATCGGCTTGCGGCTCATCACCGAGATATCCCAGATGGGTATTGCCCCGAACCAGAATCCGGTGTTCGTTATCCACCTTTACCTGCACATGCCCCAGGGGCCGGCCCACCGAGCCTTCTCGCTCGGCTCCGGGCACGTTCAGCGCCACCACCGAGCCACATTCGGACAAGCCGTAGCCCTCGTACAGAGGCAACCCAATCGACCGTCCCCGGGCCAACAGGTCCGGCGATACCCGGCCGCCGCCGACCGCCAGGAAGCGAAACGAATCCGTTGTCAGCAATCCCTGCTCGCCGGCATTGACCAGCGCCATCGCCAGCTCAGGCACCAGAATCACGGAATGGGGTTGATGCCGGTTCAGGCCGGCCACCAGCTGGCCGAGATCGAGGCCACTGCTGCCGGTCATGCCCAGGGTCTGCAACGGGGCAACCGTCACCGTGGCGCCCATCAGCAGGGGCAGGTAAACCCCGGCAATGTTCTCCAGCAGGGTTGCCAGCGGCAGAATGCACAGGTGTTGCTCCAGCTCCACACCTTCCAGCCGCTGCTGCAGCGCACCGGCGGTCGCCGCCAGCTGCTGCGCCGACAGGCACACGCCCTTGGGGGTACCAGTACTGCCGGAGGTGAAGGTAATCTTGGCGGTGTGTTCCGGCATCCAGGAGGCAGCAGGGGACACCGGCAAATGTCTCAGCCAGACGCCATGACCGATCATTTCCGCCTGTTCTGCTTCGCCACTGAATACCAGGGCATCCAGCCCGGCCCGCTGAATCAGGTGCTCGGTCTGGCTTCTGGAAAAAAACACCGGCACCGGTACACACACCACGTCCGCCATCAGACAAGCCAGGTCCGCAACCACCCAGGCCGGGGTGTTGTCGCCACACAGGCCTATGCGTTTCACGCCCAGGCTCCGCAACTGCTCGGCCACCAACTGCGCCGCCCGCCATAGCTGCTGATAACTGAAACTGGCGTCTGGCCCCTGCAGTGCAATGCGCTCCGGATGTTGCCGGACCCGCTGAGACAGGAGATCAGGCAAGGCGGCCATAGGCACCTCCCAGGTCCGCCTGCAGTTTATCCTCGGCCGCAACAACCGGCTGCACCAGCTTCAGCAAGCCGGCGGCGCGCAAGGCCGCCATACCATCAGCGACCTTGATGGTCATCACCACCGGATGATGGTCGTAATAGCGACCCCAACCAGCGCCGCCATCCGGCAATTTTGAAGGGTCGGCATCCGCCAGCACCTGCGTGGCGATGCCGAGCCGATGGAAACTGTTGCGCAACTGGTCGGTACCGGTACACACCACCCAGTCATAGCCGGCAGCATCCAACCACACTGAGAGCGAGGCGAACAGATAGCGGCTGACCCCGGCTTCCACCCCGGCCAGGTGGGCAATTTCGGCAATACCGCTGCGTCTGGTTCCCGGTTCCGGCATCAGTGTTTGCACCGGCACCGACAGGTAATCCTCCAGAAAAAGCCGTTCCTGTTCCGCATTGCGCACGCCAACGGCGGCCAGCAGCGTTCCCTGAGCGGTTGTCAGGGCCAGAAGCCGTGGAATACGCAGGGAAGGCTCGGCCCCGTACGCGTGGAGGAAGCGGCGCCGAATGAAATCCGACACCGTGTGGGCCAATGGCGTATTGGACTGGATTTCGCAAAACCACCGGCCAGCACAACGGACGGCCGGAACCAACTCCCCGGAATCCGGAGGACAACAGGTCGACATTGTTAACGGATCAGTCATGGCTGCTTTCTCTCTGCTTGCTTTTCCTGGCCCAGACGGACGCAGGGTCATGGCTGACAGATTAGAAAGGCTGGCTTAAACCAGTCTTAAGACGGCACCACAGCAACCTTAAGAGCGCCTTAAGGTTTCTGTGCCTGCACGGTTAAGGCTCACTTAAGAAAGGAGGGGTAGATTGCGGCCAACCTCGGGGCTATCCCGAAAACAATCGACACAGACGCAAACACCTATGCCCAAAGCTCGCCATTTTTTTCAACGCCGACTTGCCCGTTTCCTTGCAGCCGGCGGACTGGCCACGCTGTTGCATTGGCTGATGATGGGCCTGCTGGTTCAGGCCGGGCTTGACCCCAGGCTAGCAACAGCAACCGGAGCCACGGCCGGACTGGTTTTCAACTACGTGGCCCAGCATCAGTACGCGTTTGCCTCGAACCTGCCGCACCGAGTCGCGATGCCGCGATACCTGGCGGCAGCCAGTCTGGGCTGGACCCTGAACCTTTTCAGCTTCTCCGTTCTCAGCCTGGCTGGCCTCAAAGTCCTGTCAGCACAGTTCCTGGCCACGGCACTCGTCACGGTTGCCAATTACTTCTTTGCCAAGAGGTTTGTTTTCCATGAAAAAACAACGCTCAAGCTCCCCTGAACCTATGCTGAGCATAGTTATTCCGGTCCACAACGAGGCTGAAGTGCTCCCGGCCCTGCTGGCTCGACTCTGGACAACCGGGCAAAATCTCGACGGCAGCTTTGAGCTGCTGTTTGTCGACGACGGCAGTCGGGATGATTCCGTCGCAATTCTGATGGCCGCCAGGCAACGGCAGCCAGAAATCCGTGTCTTGCAGTTGTCCCGAAACTTCGGCAAGGAGGCGGCAGTCTCGGCCGGCCTGGAGCACGCCCGCGGCGAGGCCGTGGTGCTTATGGATGCAGACCTTCAGGATCCCCCCGAACTGATTCCCGACATGCTTGCCCAATGGCGCAAAGGGGCCGATGTCGTGCTGATGAAACGCCGATCCCGGGCCGGCGAAAGCTGGATTAAACGCATCACGGCCAGCCTTTTCTATCGTCTGATCAATCGGATCAGCGATTCTCCGATCCCGGTGGATACCGGCGACTTCCGGCTGATGAGCCGGCGCACAGTCGAGGCCTTGAAACAGCTCCCGGAACGCAACCGCTACCTCAAGGGCATGTTTGCCTGGGTGGGTATGCCCACGGTGACCCTGGAATTCGATCGCGACCCCCGAATCGCAGGCAGCACCAAGTGGAACTACCTGAAACTCGTACACCTGGCCATGGAGGGCATCACCTCATTCTCGACCCGACCACTGCGACTGGCCCTTGTGCTGGGCTTACTGGCCGCGGGGGCAGGCGGCACCGTTGGCCTCTGGGAGGTAATCCGGGCGCTGGCCTTCGGCATTTCAACACCGGGCTATGCCTCCCTGATTGCCATGATCACCTTCCTGTCCGGCGTCCAGCTTCTGTGTGTCGGCTTGTTGGGGGAATACATCGGGCGCATCTATATGGAAACCAAGCAACGCCCGGTTTTTATCGTGGCGGAAGATAGTCAGGAGACCATGACTTACATACAACCCATGCTGCGAGTGGCCGGCCATGACCAGAATCAGTAACACCTTGCTGTGGCTGCTGGTCTCGGTGCTTGCTGCCAGGCTCGGCCTGTCTGCCTTGTTGCCGTTCGCGGACACCACCGAGCCCCGCTACGCGGAGATGGCGCGGATTATGGCGGAAACCGGCGACTGGATAACCCCCTGGTTCGATATTGGTGTGCCTTTCTGGGGCAAGCCGCCCCTGTCGTTCTGGACTCAGGCACTGTCGTTCAAGCTGTTCGGCGTCAGCGAATTCGCCGGCCGACTGCCCTCCTGGCTGGCCAATGTCGGCATCGTCTGGCTGGTCTACAACCTGCGTCGCTACCTGCACCCCGACCCGCTCGGCCACGGAGCCAAAACTCAAGGGCTCTGGGCTGCGTTAATCTACGCCACTACGGCATTGGGCTTTCTGTCTGCCGGCACGGTAATGACGGATTCATTCCTGGCCCTTGGCACCAGCCTGACACTGGTGAGCCTGATCATTCGCCTGCAGGGGGGGCCGCCGCTCTGGGGCTGGCTGTTCTTCATCGGCCTGGCTACTGGCCTGCTGGCCAAGGGACCACTGGTTCTGGTGCTTGCTGGCCTGCCGGTGCTCCTCTGGGCGCTCACCTTCAACCGTTGGCAGACCCTCTGGCACAGTTTGCCCTGGGTGCGCGGGCTGGCCCTGACCCTGCTGATTTCAGCCCCCTGGTATGTTCTGGCGGAGCTGAAGACACCTGGCTTCCTCGATTACTTCATTGTCGGCGAGCACATCAAGCGTTTTGTGGTCAGCGGCTGGCAGGGTGATCTGTACGGCAGCGCCCACGATTTCCCCCGGGGCACTATCTGGGTCTATCTGGTGCTTGCCAGCATGCCCTGGGGGCTTGTCGCGGTGGCTGGCGTGCTTCGCAACCACTGGCGCGACGC
This sequence comes from Marinobacter sp. MBR-105, assembly GCF_053628895.1. NCBI lineage: Bacteria > Pseudomonadati > Pseudomonadota > Gammaproteobacteria > Pseudomonadales > Marinobacteraceae > Marinobacter > Marinobacter sp. MBR-105. The sequence continues at coordinate 145,462 of NZ_JBRJHG010000011.1, forward strand.
TCCCAAGCTGCAGCAATGGCATACTGGCGAACAACATGTCAGCGCGCTGGTAATCCTGGCCGCGGTGGCACCGGCCGTGTTCTTTACCCTGGCCGGTAACATACTGTGGACCTATGTGCTGCCGGGACTGCCATTTATGGCTGCGCTCGCCTCCGGGTTACTGGCAGCAGACACCGGCCGACGCTTAAAGCGCTCCGCTATAGCCGCCCCCCTGTTCATCCCCTTACTCGGCTCAATTGCCAGCGGCTGGGTCTACCTGCATCCGGAGCAACTGAAAACGGAACGGGAGCTGGTGATGACCGCCAGCCAGCTGGCCGGGCGTTCATCGGCCAGGCTTGTGTACACCGGCGAACCGCCATTTTCGGCCAGGTTTTACAGCGCAGGCAGAGCCGATAGCATTGACGTCGAAAGTCTTCGTCTTCAGCTCGCGAATGGAACTCTGCGGCGACCTTTGGCGGTGGCCGTGGGAAAAAACCAGCATGACTTACTTGGCCAGTTGCAGCAGATTACCGATCCGGTCGACGAAAACCGGCGTTACAAGCTGTTCCTGCTGGAACCGATGACCAACAATACGGCTGGGAACAGTAATTCGGACCGCAAATTGCCCGCATTCCATTACACTGAAAAACACCAGCAACCTTTGAGCTAAAAACCAACCGGATGGCGTAGCCAAATGCGCATACTTCTAACCGAAGACGATCACCCACTGGCCAACACCATGCTGAGCATGCTGCGGGACGGCCAGAATACCGTGGACTGGCTGGATGATGGTCAGCAGGCCCTCAATGCCTTACTCAACGAGAGTTTTGACCTGGCCATTCTGGACCTGACATTACCCCGAGTCGACGGCCTGCATATCGTCCGGAGGGTGCGGGAACAGGGAATCGACCTGCCGATCATTATTCTGACCGCCCGCAGCGACCTGACTGAGAAGCTTCAAGGCCTGGACGCCGGGGCCGATGATTATCTGACCAAACCCTTCGCCATGGCCGAACTCAAGGCCCGCATCCGGGCCGTTACGCGCCGGGGCTCCGGCACCCGGGCCGACGGACTGAGAGTCGGCCGACTGATACTGGATCCGGAGTCAGGAAAGCTACAGGTCGGCACCGAAGCCTCCGTGCTGCCGCGCAGCGAACTGCAGATTCTGCACCACCTGATGCGCCACCCCGACCAGGTAGCCACCCGCAGGCGCCTGGAAGAACAGCTGTATGGCTGGGATCAGGGCGCCGAAAGCAACGCTCTGGAAGTACACATTCACCACCTGCGCCGGCGGGTGGGCAAACAGACCATCCGCACCGTGCGTGGCGTAGGCTACCTGCTCGACAGCAAGGCTGCAGCGGGCGAGGATGAAAGCGCATGAGCCTGACCCGCAAGCTGATCCTGCTGATTACCAGCACCGTTTTCCTGATTACCCTGATTGCCGCCGGCTGGGGCTTTTACGTCAGCGACCATCAGCTGGAAGAACTATTTGATGCCGAACTGGCCCAGAGCACCCGCATCGTGCAGGGGCTGGTGGAGCACCTGTCTGGCACTCAGTCCATTGATCAGCTGGCCATTACCCTGTCCAGAACCCTGGAGTTACCCGACGCCGTCTTTCAGGGCGATGAAGAGGAAGACGAAATCCTGCCGGACGGCGCTGGCCACAAGTACGAACGGAAAATAGCCTTTGAGGTCTGGTCACCAGATCAGCAGCCGGTTCTGGACACACTTCGGGCCAACGACACCCAGGGCCTGGAGCCGGGATTTGCCTGGCAAGAGGCTGCGGGCTACCAGTGGCGAACCTTCACCCTGCAGGATCCCGCCACCGGCTTCTGGATTCGTACGGCTCAGAGGGAAGACGTTCGGGATGAGCTGAGCCAGGAGATTGCCCTGGGCAACGTGCTGCCATTCCTGCTGGCACTGCCCCTGCTGGGGTTATCCGTGCTGACCGCCATTCAGGTCAGTTTCCAGCCCCTGAGAAAGCTGGAGAAGTCCGTTCGCAATATGGCACCGGAGAAAATTCACCCTCTGGACGACCGCCAGGCGCCGAAAGAAGTCGCCGGGCTGGTGCACGCCGTAAATGGCCTGCTGAAACGCCTGAACCAGGCCCTGGAACGGGAACGCCGGTTCTCCGCCGATGCCGCCCACGAGCTGCGAACTCCTCTGACCGCGCTGCGCCTGAACCTGGAGAAAGTCTACGGCGACAACCCGGAGCATTACGGCGACCTGATTCAGTCTGTCGACCGAATGGTCTACCTGGTGGAGCAAATGTTGTTACTGAACCGGGTCGACGCCGGCACGGATTTCACGCCGGAGTACCATAACCTCTCGGCTATTATCGAACAGAGCATTGCCGACGTGGCACCACTGGCCCTGAAAAAGCACATCGAGCCGGTACTCGAGGATGAGGCTGGGCAATCGCTGATCAGCTGCCACAGCGCGCTGATCAATACCCTGATGCGCTCGCTGCTGGCCAACGCGATTCAGTACAGCCCGGCGCACACCCTGATCACTACCCGCCTGGCGCCAGACGGCGACGGCTATGCCATCTCGGTATGCGACCAAGGCCCGGGCATTCCCCCCGAAGAACGTGAACGGGCGCTCAGCCGGTTTGTCCGGCTGGACCAGCGCAAAGGAGGCGGCGCCGGGCTGGGCCTGGCAATCGCCCGACGGATTGCCGAGCTGCATCATGGCCACCTGGTTTTGACCGACCGTGCGGATGGCGAAAGCGGGCTCTGCGTCAACGTTTGGCTACCCGCCCGGTACGCAGCAAGCCAGCCCCGCCCTTAAGGTTCATTTAAGGTTCCAGGCCAATAATACCTCCCGGACTGGATCATCGACAGCGATGATCCATCGGTTCTTTCAGGGAGACAGACGCAATGGTGCAACCTCGTACCCTCTCGCTGGTGATTCCGGCCAAAGACGAACAGGATAATATCGCACACCTGTTGACCGAGGCTTTCACGGTGATGCGGGATTACCCGGGCTTTGAGGTAGTGGTCGTGGATGATGGCAGCAATGACCAGACACTGGCCATTGCCCGTCGCACCGCCGAGGGGCTTGGCGGGCAACTGGTCACGGTTCGACATGAACAGAGCATCGGCCAGAGTGGCGCACTGTCAACGGGCGTCCACCGCGCACGGGGTCAACTGATCGTGACCATGGACGGCGACGGCCAGAACGACCCCGCGGACATACCGGCGCTTCTGCAACAAGCCAACGGCATCCGTGCTACCGATTTCTGCATTGCCGGTTATCGGAAGAACCGCAAAGATACCTCGTGGAAACGCTTCCAATCCCGCTTCGCCAACAAGGTGCGCAATGTCTTTCTGCACGATGGGGTGCCCGACACCGGCTGCGGGCTCAAGCTGTTTCCCAGAGCGACGTTCCTGAAACTGCCATGGTTTGACCACGCCCACCGATTTATTCCGGCGCTGGTAAAGGGTCTGAATGGTGAGATTGCCGTGGTGGAAGTCAATCATCGCCCCCGCACGGCGGGCATCTCCAAATACACCGCCTGGAATCGGGCCTGGGCCGGTGTGATCGACATGATCGGGGTGATGTGGCTGATTCGCCGAACCCGCGTGCCCCGCATTGCAGCGCCGGCCGACAGCCACGCTGAGTTCCCGACATCCGAGCAGGCCTGAGATGATCAAGGGTGTTCGTTGGCTGGCATTTGCAGGCCTGGTTCTGACAGGTTATGGGGCCGTGCACTACGGCTGGTTTGGATTAATCACAGATCAGGCCAGAATCGCCGGGTACCTTGAACAACACGGTCTGCAGGGATTACTGGCCGTCACGCTCGGAGGCGCCTTCTACACCGGGCTTGGCGCGCCCCGACAACTGCTGGCACTGGCCATGGGATTCGCCGTGGGCGGCCTGCAGGGCACGATTCTCTCCACCCTGGCGACGGCCCTCGGCACCACCGGTTGCTTTTTCACCGCCCGCTTGCTGCTGAGAGCCCCCTTGCTCAATCGCTTCCAGCGCAGGCTCAACCGCTTTGACGCACTCTTCCGTGAACAGACCCTGCTGAAAATTTTGATGATCCGCCTGTTGCCCGTCGGCAGCAACCTGGCCACCAATCTGATTGCCGGCTGTTCCGGCATTCGTTTTCTGCCGTTTATAACCGGCAGTGTCATTGGCTATGTTCCGCAAATGGTGATCTTCGCCCTGGCCGGTGCCGGTATCGGTCAAACCGACGCAACCCAGCTGCTGGTCAGTGCCGTTCTTTTTGCCGTGGCATCAGCGATTGGGGCATTCCTCTACCACAGTCAACGCAACCAGTCTCTGGCCCGGTCCGTGTCTGAGCCATCCTGAGTTCCCGTTTATGCTTGCAACTCCGTTTTTACGTCAGTTACCTGAACGCCTGTTCGACCTGCCACGCAGCCGATTACTCTGGCTGCTCCTGGCCTTTGCCGCCGTTGTCATTTTCTCGGGCATGGGCTTGCGCTCGCCATGGCCTGCTGACGAACCCCGCTTTGCGGAGATCGCCCGTGAGATGGTGGAATCAGGGCAGTGGCTGCTACCCATGCGGGGCGGTGAGCTGTACCCGGATAAGCCGCCGGTGTTCATGTGGGCGATTGCGTTCTTCTACTGGCTGACCGGCAATCTCAAGATCGCCTTTCTCTTACCCAATGCCCTCTGCAGCCTGCTGACCCTGGGGCTGGTCTTCGATCTGGGCACGCGCCTGTGGAATCAACGCACCGGCGCAACCGCCGCCCTGTTGCTGATGCTGGCGCCCCAGTTCCTGATTCAAGCCCAGCGTGCCCAGATCGATGCCATGGTGGCTTGCTGGGTTATGGTGGCCTGTTACGGCCTGATCCGGCACTTTTTTGTTCAGCCGTCCTGGCGCTGGTATTTCGTGGCCTGGGCCTTTATGGGGCTTGGCATTATTACCAAAGGGGTTGGCTTTCTTCCCGCCTTGCTGTTCATTCCGATACTGGCTCTGAAACTGCGGGACACTTCTCAATTTCAGGGCACACTCCGCTGGCGCTGCGCCCTCGGGCCCCTGGTCATGCTGGCCGTTGTGGCAGCCTGGCTGGTGCCGATGGTTCTGGCAGTCAATCACCTTGGCACCGATGAAGCCCTGGCTTATCGCGACAACATTCTGTTCAAACAGACCGGTGAGCGCTATGCCGATTCCTGGGGGCACATTCAGCCCTGGTATTACTACCTCGCCAGCGTGATTCCCTCACTCTGGTTTCCGCTGCCACTCCTGCTCCTGGCGCTGTTGCAGCCCGTTCGGAACGCCCTCAGGCACAGTCCGGAAGTCCTGGTCCTGTTGGCGTGGGTGGTGTTGGTGGTGGCGTTTTTCAGCCTGAGCCCGGGCAAACGCGGGGTGTATGTGCTCCCGGCTCTGCCAGCACTGGCCCTGAGCCTGGCTCCGGCATTGAGCGGACAACGCCCGGCACGCTGGTTCGGGCCGGCCATGACCGGCCTGCACCTGTTGCTGGGTGCCGCCCTGGTCAGCATTGGCGTGATGGCCTGGAACGATCTCCCCCGCCTGGTGGAAAAAGTCGCCGACTACACCCAGGATCCTGCCCGACTGCACGAAGCCGGCAGCCTGCTATTCACCCTCGGGCTTATCTGGCTGGTGAGCCTCGTAGCGCTCTGGCGCTCCCAGGCTCTTGGGCGCTGGTTCGTTGCCCTGATGCTGAGCTGGCTGGTATTCACCACCTGGGGTTATCGGATTCTCGAGCCATTGCGCACCCCCAGGAATGTGTTGGCGGCGGCAGAGCAGATCGCGCCAGCCGGGGGCCAGATCGGCATGATTGATTTTCGGGAACAGTTTATCCTTTTCTCAAAGCGCGATTTCACGCATTTCAGCTTCTTCAGTTCACTGGAACAGGAAGATCGGAATGCCTGGCTTTGGATGAGGGAGACGCCGGATAGCTATCTGATTGTGGCCGATCGGCATGCCCTGTCTTGCTTCACCACTGACGGCGCAAAAACCATTGGCACGGCTCACCGGGACAACTTCCTGCTGCTGAGCGACAACCACCTGAAACCGGAGTGCGAGCCTCCGGCGTCCGTGTTGCGCTTCACCACCCGACAACCGGGAACCTGGCTGAAATAAACCCGCCAGGATTCCTGTGTGCTATGTTGCCTCATGCACTCCCTACACACGGACCATGATAGATGGAAAATCACAGAGTTCACCGAACTGGCTGGCTGAGGGCCGCCGTTCTGGGCGCCAACGATGGCATTGTGTCTACCGCCAGCCTGGTGCTTGGGGTCGCGGCCAGCGGAGCCAGCAAAGAGGCCATTCTTGTTGCCGGGGTAGCGGGGCTGGTGGCGGGTGCCATGTCGATGGCCGCCGGCGAGTATGTGTCGGTCAGTTCGCAGGCTGATACCGAACAGGCCGATCTCAAGCGCGAGCACCAGGAACTTGAATCGGACCCTGAGTCAGAGCTGGCAGAGTTGGCGGGTATATACCGCGCTCGCGGTCTGAGCCGGGAGCTGGCGCAGCAAGTGGCGACCGAGTTAACCAGGCACGATGCCCTGGGTGCCCACGCCCGGGACGAACTGGGTATTACGGATGCCCTTACCGCCAGACCCGTGCAGGCAGCCCTGGCCTCGGCAGCCACCTTTGCCGTTGGTGCAGCCCTGCCCCTGACTGTACTTCTGCTGGTTCCGGTCAGTCTGGTTCTCGGCGCGGTATCGGTGAGTTCACTGATTTTCCTCGCAGGCCTTGGTGCCCTGTCCGCCCGGGCCGGCGGTGCGGGTGTCATGCGGGGCACCATCCGGGTTATGTTTTGGGGGGCGCTCGCCATGGCGCTTACTGCGGGCATTGGTGCGCTTTTTGGTGTCGTCGCCGGCTGAAAACCCGGCGAGCCCTCGTGTCCCGTCTGGCTAATTATCCACCGTAAACGACACAATCCGCGACAAATGGCTCACCGGCAACCCGGTTTCCTGGTGCCACTGGTTGAACGCCTGCTGGGCCTGGGTCAGGCCTTTCTTGCTGGCAGGAGAGGCATCCAGAATGCCGGCTCGGGTAAGAGCGGTAACCACATCGTGGGACAGGATAAAACCATCCCAGCCCACTCGGCGAAGAAAGTACTGGGCCGAGTTACCGCCCAGCCGCTCACCGTTACGCTTTAGGTAAAGCAACAAGCCCACCTGGTCATCACCCGGCCAGTTAGCGAGAAACTGCCCGAAGCTGCCGTGATCTTTCGCCACATCCATGATCATCCGGGCGTTTTCCGGCACGGTGCGGATTTTCTGCATGTTGCGGACGATACGCTCATCCGCCGCCAACCGTTCCAGCACCTCCGGTGGCACTTGCTGCCAGTAGGCCGGAACAAAACCGTCAAACGCCGCCTCAGAATCCGGCCACTTGTTCTCGATGACCCGCCAGACAAACCCCGCCTTGAAAATGCAGCGAGTCATCTCCGACAGATAGCGGTCGTCACTCACCTCCGCCAGCCGGCTTTTCTCCACCACCGGCGGCAGCAGGGCTTGCAGGGCCTGCTCACCACCTTTGCGGGCGAGGGCGACGTTGTAGAATTCAGTAAAGTTCATAGCACTCTCCAAAAGGCAGAGCTGTCAAAACACAAAAAGAAGTCTCACAAAGGGACTCATAGTACCCAAAATGAGACCTTTAGTACCTTTTTTGAGACTTTCAATTCCCATATTGGGTACTATAGTACCCATAACAGGACCTAGTCAGCAGAGCCCAGATTATGCCAGGCAGAAGCATCGGTGATGCACTCTTTACCAAAACCCAGCAGCGGCTACTTTCCGTACTTTATGGCCACCCGGACCAGAGTTTCTACCTGAACGAACTGGTACGGCTTGCCCAGATCGGCCGGGGTTCGGTCGTCCGGGAGTTGGCCAAGCTAACCGAATCTGGCTTGGTGATCATGATACCCCATGGAAACCAGCACCATTATCAGGCCAATCAGGACACCCCCATCTTTCAGGAATTGTGCAGCCTCGTGCAGAAAACCTTTGGTATCCGCGAGATACTGCAAACCGCGCTGGCACCGCTGGCCGATCAACTGGAGCAGGCCTTTATTTACGGTTCCGTTGCCAAGGGTGAAGCCCATTCGGCAAGCGATGTTGATTTGATGCTCGTGGGCAACGATCTGAGTTACAGCGGAATCATGGAGTTACTGGCTCCCGCCGAGCAGCAATTGCAACGCACCATCAATCCAACGGTATACTCACCAGCCGAATTTGAGCAACGGATCAAAGAGCAACAGAGCTTTGTTACACGGGTTCTGGAGCAGCCCCGGCTGGAGCTGGTTTTCACCAATGAAAAGGACTTAGCGCATGGAAGCACTGGATAATCGGCCGACAGCCAGTTTTCACTCGCTTACGGCGCCGCTCACGCCTTATCGCTGGCCGCGCTGCGCTGGCACGGGTATCGGTCAGAAAGCCGCTACATTGTGTTCCAGTGTCTTCAGCATACCGTTGGCTTATCCAACGCAAAATGGCGTGTGCTCGATAAGTGCCATGCAGCCCGCAACCTAGCCGAATACGAAGGCCATATGGACGTGAACCCCCAGTTGCTCAGGGAGTTATTTGAAATCACCCGGGAATTAAAAGGGCTCGTCGAAGTACTACCGCCGATCAAATCCTGACAAACGGCTGATCAGCTCCCGCGGCTGGGCACAAAGAACGGTGCGCCATCCACCTCCACCGTTTCCAGCTTCTGGTTATACAACTGTTCAAGGGCCGCGGGCACCAGCATCGTATCCGCCGGCCCCCAGCAGGCCTGGCCATCCGGATAGAGCAGTAGAAGATGGTCACACCAGCGGGCAGCCAGGTTCAGGTCGTGCAGGCACATAAACACCGCCTTGCCGCTGTTGGCACGGGCGGTGAGCAGGTTCATCACGGCCACCTGATGGTGCAGGTCCAGGTGGTTGGTGGGTTCGTCCAGCAACCAGATGTCCGGGTTCTGGGTCATCAGGGTGACAATAGCTACCCGCTGGCGTTCGCCGCCAGACAGGGTGCTGACCAGACGATCCCGCAGGTGCGCTACATCCAGGGCCTGCAGGGCCTGTTCGGCCAGGGCGATATCGTTCGCGGATTCCATTTGCCAGGCCGAGAGCCAGGGATGACGGCCAATCAGGGCGGTTTCCAGGACCGTGGCGGGGAAGCCGTCTTGCCGGTCCTGAAAGACTAAACCAACATTACGGGACACCTGTTTGCGACGCAGAGAGGTTTGGGGTTTCTGATCCAGCAACACCTGCCCGCCTCGGGGTGGCCGAAGGCCAGCCAGGGTGTGGAGCAGGGTGGTTTTGCCGGTACCGTTGGGGCCGAGCACACCCCAGATCTGCCCCGGTGCAACCTGCAGTCCCAGTGGCGATCCGGACGCCCGCCCGGGAATGTCGATCACAAGCTCGTGAGTCGCCAACGTCGTCATCATCGGCTCCGGTACAGCAGGTACAGGAAGGTGGGCACCCCCAGCAAAGCGGTAATCACACCCACCGGCAGTTGCTCCGGGGCAATCACCACCCGCCCCAGGGTATCCGCCAGCACCAGCAGAATGCCACCGGCCAGGGCACAGGCAGGCAGAATCAGGCGCTGGTCATTGCCCAGCACCAGCCTAAGCATATGCGGCACCACCAGCCCGACAAACCCGACTGCACCGGCCATGGTCACGGCGGTTGCAGTCAGCAAACTGGCCAGCAGGTACACCAGCCATTCCAGCGGCCGAACCGACACGCCCAGCGCCGCCGCCTGCATGGAACCCCGGGCAAGTACATTCAGGCTCCGGCCCAGCGGCAGCACCAGCAGGATCACCAGCACCAACACCAGCAAACCGGGCCAGGGCTGGCCGGAATGAGACAGGTCGCCCATCAGCCAGTACAGCATGCCCGGCAACCGGGCTGCCGGTGTCATGGCCAGGATCAGGGTAATCAATGCACCCCAGCCAGCAGCTACTACAACACCGGTCAGCAGCAGGCGCGAAGGTGTCCAGCTGCCGCTGCCGTGGGCCAGGCCAAACACCAGCAGGGTGGCCAGCATGGCACCGGCAAAGGCGGAACCGGACACAATCAATCCGGCCATACCCGCCAGCATAGCCAGCAGGGCGCCCACCGCTGCACCGCCAGACAGGCCAAGTACATAGGGGTCCGCCAGGGGGTTGCGCAGCAATACCTGCATCAAGGCACCGGCCACCGCCAGCAAGCCACCCACAGCAAAGGCGCTGAGCACCCGGGGCAGGCGTAGATCCAGGATCAGGGTACGATCCAGGTCCGAGCCGCCCCCGGCCAACACCCACACCACCTTGCCAACGCCAATCTGGGCACTGCCCACGGCGATGGCGAAGGTGACTGCGGCGATGCTGATCAGCACCAGCACAGCCAGCGGACGCAGGGCATTAAAGCCGGCCACGGGCGGTCTCCAGTGTCTGGCACAGATGGCTTACGCCTTCGAGCATACGAACAGTCGGGCGGGCAAGAAGATCCGGCGGCTCCAGGAAGAGGTTGCCGGCAGCGACCGCCGGCAAGCCTGGGTAGGCTTCCCAGCTTGCCAGCCACGCCCGGTCATTGCCCTCACGGCCAGAGGTTACAATCACCTCCGGTGCGGCTTCCAGAACCGCCTCGGTACTGATGCGAGGCACCAGCCGGGGCAGGTGACCAAAGACATTGATACCGCCACACAGCTCGATGGCTTTACCGATCAACTCATCCCGGTTGATGGTCATCAGGGGCTGATCCCAGATCTGGTAGAACACCCGAATGGGGTCGGCTGAGTGGTAGCGTTCCTCCAGTTCCCGGATGCCCTGCCGGAACGACAGCGCTTCGGATTGCGCCACATCCAAAGTACCCGCCAGCGTACCAAGCTGTTCAATAGCCCGGGGAATATCCTCAAACTCCCTGGGCGACAGCCAGAACGCCGGCAAACCCAGCTGCTCCAGCCGCTCCACCTGCTGTCGGGAATTACCATCCACCCAGGCCACCACCAGGTCTGGCTGCAACGAAAGAATCACCTCCAGGTCCAACCGGTTGCTGTCCCCCACACGGGGCAACTGCTCCGCCGCTGGCGGATAATCACTCCAGGCCCCGGCGCCCACCACCTTGTCGCCGGCACCGGCGGAAAAAAGAAGCTCCGTGGCGCCGGGCGACAGGGAGACAATTCGGGTGGCGGCATCCGGCAGGCAGACATCACGTTGCAGGGCATCGCGGGCACACAGGGTTTCTGCCAGCACCGGGAGGGGTGCTAGTAGGAGAGCGGTCAGGAGGGTGAGCCCGCGAGCCATCATCAGGAAACAATACCTTTCTGGATAAGTACTTTACCGGCTGAAATCATAGCGTACGCTTGCCATGTACGTCCGGCCTGCGGCGAGATAGTCGAACGGCTCGAAGGTGACGTTGTCACTGCCAAGGCTGGTGGTGTAACGACGATCCAGCACATTATCCACCTTGAAGCTGGCCGACCATCCGGGCAGGAAATTCCAGGCGGCTCGCAGATCGACGGTGCCGTGGCCTGGCAAGAGGCTGGTGTTAGCGGCATCGTTATAGCGATTGCCTTCAGCAACAAGGCTGGCGCCTACCGACCACCGCGAGAACAGCCGATCAACATCAAGTCGCGCGGTCTTTTCCGCACGACGAGGCAAACGGGCACCCGTGTCCCTGTTTTCTGTATCCGAGTAGCTTAGGGCCGCCGCGATATTCCAGCCGCCAGTGTCGAAACCGGATGAGAGTTCAGCACCGCGAATCCTTGCAGTCTCCACGTTCTCCATGGTGCCATTCCAGGTAACCGGATCAGATACATAGGTAATCAGGTCTTCCACATCATTCTGGTAAAGCGCCAGATCCCAGAACCAACGGTCGTAGCGACCCGACATGCCCAGTTCAACCATCTCGCCCTGTTCCGCCTCCAGGTTCGGGTTACCGGTGTAGTAAGGTGTGGTCAGGTAGAGATCATTGAAAGTCGGCGCCCTGAATGAGGTCGCATAGCTCAGACGAACCCGATGAGCACGATCAAATTGGTGGCCAACGGCAATGCCACCGGTCTCTTCTTTGCCAAAGGCTTCGTTATCATCCAGGCGCAGGCTCAGCATGACATCCGTTGCCCCGAAGTTCAGGCGCCCCTGGCCAAACACCGCAGCGTTGGTACGGCTGGTTTCGGTAAACTCGTCGCTGCCCTCGACTTCATCCACCATCACTTCGGAGCCCAGCACCAGTTCATGAACACCGGCGGTCAGCGTGTTCTCCCAACGGGCAGAACGGGACAATGAATCGTAGATGCTCGGGTAGGCACCGAACGTTTCCTGCTCATCCCGTGCTTCCGAGAACTGGATCCGGGTACGCCAGTAATCGCTGGCCACCGCCTCAACATACAGCCCGGCCGCCCGGATCATGTAATCGGTATCGCCGTTCTCGAACTCAGTGTTACCTTCAGACTGAAAAACGGTTACACCAGCTCCGCCACCTTGCTCGAACCGGTGGCTGATCTTGGCGAGGCCGCCTGCATTGCGAAAGCCTTTGTCATCGCCACCGGCACGCAGGTTGGTTCCATCAGTATCGGAGTAAACACCGCTTGCCAGCACAGAAGTTTGTCCCGCTTTACCAGCAAAGCCAACTGAGGTCTCACGGGTCTTGTGAGAACCACCCGATACTTCAGCCCACCCCTGTTGGTTCGCCTGTGGCTCCAGCGTGAAGGCCTGAACCACACCGCCGACAGCATCAGCACCATACAATGAACTCTTGGCACCACGCACCAGCTCCACACGCTCCATCAGCTCCGGTGGCAGAAACTGCCAGGGCGGGATACCAGCTGTGCCCGAGCGCAAACGAATTCCATCCAGTAGAAGAACCGTGCCGGAACTACCGGCGCCACGCAGAAACAGGCTGGTGGTTTTACCGTAACTACCATCAGACACCACATGAACACCCGGTTGAGCACGCAAAAGATCCCGGAACTCGGCCGGTTGCCGGCGCTCGATATCTGCGCGCTCAATCACCGTCACCGAAGACAAACTCTCCCCCACCGTCTTCGGCCCAAGGGTCGCAGTCACGACAATCGGATCAAGGTTTTCAGCAGGTTCGGAAGACTGGGCAGCCACAGCCAGGGGCAGGGTCAACATGGAAACGCCGGCAATTGCGGCAGGAAACTTCAGGGTATGCATCGCTTTACTCCGCCAACCGCGCGCACCCGCACGGGTTGATACTCAAGGTTCAGGCTTAAGGTTGCGGAACGGGCAGAGGGCAGGCGGGTGCGGTGTTGTGAAACGGGCCGGGATTCGCCCACCCAAGCAGCCCACCGCAACTCCGGGTGTTTTTCCAGGCCGGTCTCCGGGCTTGCAGGCAGAGCGAACTCCGGGGCAATCACCTTCCCATGCCGAAGCACAGTGGCGCATCAGATTGCCGTTAACCTGCTTACCGTTGCGGGGGCAGCATCGGATTAGCCATACAATGGCGCACCGATTTCCCGTTTCACCCATCGCGCTTTGCGACAGGCACCTGAAAAAAGTGCGGCAAGGCTAGCAACCGGAACGGGGACGGTCAACGACATCCGTCAAAACCGTGCGTGGCCCCACAACCCCCACACTGCTATATTCATCTTTTAACAAATGTTTTTCGTCGCCAGATCAGGGAGTTTTATGCAGGCCGAGCTGCTCGACATCCGCAACCACATCGCCCAACACGCTCCCTTCGACGAAATGCCCGAAGAACTGCTCGACCGCATCGTCACTGGCATCGAAGTGGCCTATTACCGGGCCGGCACCCAGATCCTTGAGCTGGGCCAGCAGAACTACTGGTTGCACTACATCCGCAGCGGTGCGGTGGAAATCTTCCGGCGTTCGGGCGAGCTTTACAACCGCATCGGTGAGGGCGAAATCTTTGGCCAGTTTGGCCTGCTGCGCAATCAGAAAGTGCGCTTTCCGGCCAAAGCCATCGAAGACTGCCTGATCTACAAAATCCCCTACGAGACCTTCCAGCATCTGTGGGAAAACGACGAGAACTTCGCGGATTTTGTCGAGATTGAAGACCACAGCCGTCTGCGTTCGGCGGTCTCGCGCCGGCACAAATCCAACGAACTGATGTCCGCCAAGGTCACCCGGCTAATTGCCCGCGAGCCAGTCTCTGCCCCGACCACCGTGCGCCTTCAGGAAGCCGCCCGGATCATGACCGACAACGGCGTGTCGGCACTGCTGCTGATGGACGAAAGTGGGGATTCGCCCCGGCTCAAGGGCATCATCACCGACCGGGATCTGCGCACCCGGGCGGTCACCAACGCACTGCCATCAGAAACCCCCATCAGCGAGATCATGTCCGAAGGGCTGATTACCATCAGCGCCCGCAGCTACATCTTCGAAGCCATGCTTACCATGCTGCACAATAACGTGCACCATCTGCCAGTGATGGAAGACCATGAAGTGCGTGGCGTAATCGCGCTGTCCGACATCGTCAAATACGAGAGCCAGAGCAGCTTGTACCTGGTGAGCAACATCTACCACCAGAACGACGTCAAAGGCCTGAAGAAAATCAGCCGCGAAGTGCGCGACAGCTTCGTGCGCATGGTGAATGAAGACGCCAATTCCCACATGATCGGCAGCGCCATGGCTGGCATCGGCCGAAGCTTCAGTCAGCGCCTGTTGGAGCTGGGCGAGGAAAAACTCGGCCCGCCACCCATCCCGTATTGCTTTATGGCTCTCGGCTCCATGGCCCGGGATGAACAGCTGGTGGTTACCGACCAGGACAACGCCATGGTGCTGGACGACAGCTTCATTCCGGAAGAGCACGACGAATACTTCCTGGCCCTGGCCAAATTTGTCTCCGACGGCCTGGCTGAATGCGGCTACACCTACTGCACCGGTGACATCATGGCCACCAATCCGAAATGGCGACAACCGCTGAGCGTGTGGAAGGATTACTTCACCGACTGGATCGACAACCCCAAAGCCGAAGCCCTGCTCAACAGCAACATCTTCTTCGACCTGGACGGCATCTACGGCGAAACCGACTATGCTGAACAGCTGAAAACCCTGATCGTGAACAAGGCCAGCAACAGCCAGCGCTTCCTTACCTTCCTGGCCCGCAATGCCCTGAACCGCACGCCGCCCCTGGGCTTCTTCCGCACCTTCGTCCTGGAAGAAGACGGCAAACACCAGAAAACCTTCAACCTCAAACGCCGCGGCACCGCACCGGTTTCTGACCTCATCCGGGTGCACGCCCTGGCCTGCGGTTCCCGCTCCCAGAACTCCTTCGAACGCCTGCGCGACATCGCCAAAACCAAACTCATGCTGGACGACGACGCCGGCAACCTGCGGGATGCCCTGGAATTCATCTCCATCGTCCGCATCCGCCATCAGGCCCTGGCCATCGAAGAGGGCCGCGACCCGGACAACAACGTGCGCCCGGAGGACCTGTCGCCGTTTGAACGCAGCCACCTGAAAGACGCCTTCCAGATCGTCAGTAACGCCCAGAAATTCCTGCGCTTCCGCTACAACGCCGGGGGAGCCACCCGGAATGTCTAGCGTGATCAAAAGCGGCAACAGCAAGCAGAATTGGCCAGAGAACTACCGCAAAGGCGCCGAACAGGCAAAAGACGCCAGAATCCGCGCCTTCTACGAAGCCGGCTGCCCCAGTCCGGACACGCCTGTCCGGGACGTCCCCTTAGTGGCCCTGGACTTCGAAACCACTGGCCTGGAAGCCGACCAGCATTCCATCGTCAGCATCGGCCTGGTGCCCTTTACCCTGACAGGCATCCAGCTCGGCCAATGCTGGCACCAGGTGGTTCGCCCCAGACTGCCCCTGCACAAAACCTCTGTGACCATCCACGGCATTACCCACAGCGAAATCGAAAACGCCCCGGACCTGGAAGACGTACTCGACCCGCTGTTCGAACACCTCAACGGCCGAATCCCCGTGGTGCACTACCGCAACATCGAACGCCCGTTCCTGAACACCGCCCTGCAATGGCGCCTGAACGAACAACTCCGCTTCCCGGTCATCGACACCATGGCCATCGAAGCGCACCTGCACCCAAACCGCAACCCCAGCCGCTGGCAGCAACTGATGGGCAAAAAGCCGATCTCCATCCGCCTCGCCGACAGCCGGCTCCGCTACGGCCTGCCCCACTATGCCTCCCATAACGCCCTGATCGACGCCATCGCCACCGCGGAACTGCTGCAGGCCCAGATAGTGCACCACTTCAGCCCGGATACTCCTATTGGAGACTTGTGGGTGTGATATCCCCGAACAATCAATGGGACTATGCCACCGAAGGCTGATAGTGAGCGTGTGGGAGTGGTTTCCAAAAATTTCGAAGGCCATGGATGGCCGAAGAGAAGCGCTCAGGGATGAGCTCGTAGCGGTTTTTGGAAAGCACTCCCACACGCTCACAAACTCCAGAATCAGCAGGCTACAAACCACAACCCAAGCCAATGGCCATAGCCCCAAGCCCCAGCAACCGATAGAATGTCCCCAAACCAGCCAAAGGGACCGAAGTGACCACACCAACCGCCAAAACCACCCCCCTGGACGCCTTCCGCCGCGCCAGAAGAATGTGGCTAAAAGGGGAAAAAATCAGCCTGGCCGCCCTCGCCGACGACCTCCACATCGGCCGCGCCACCCTGTTCCGCTGGGTTGGTAACCGCGACCTGCTGATTGGTGAAATCCTGTGGTCCCTGTACGAGCCCCTGTACAAAGAAGCCCGCGCCGTTACCCCCGGCCATGGCGTCGACTACGTGGTGGGCGTGTTCCGCCACATCAACATGACCATCCTGCACTTCGCGCCGCTGCGAAAGTTCCTGCATCAGGACCCGGAATACGCCCTGAAAATGCTCACCTCCTCCCACTCCACGCTGCACGCCCGCACCGTGGAAGTGAACACCCGCCTGCTCAAAGACGAAGTGCGCGCAGGCCATCTGAGCCCACCCATGAACATCCAGAGCTTGTCCTACTTCATGGTACGAATCGCCGAATCCTGCCTGTACAGCGACATCATTGGCGGCCGCGAACCCCGCGATGAAGAGCTTGAGGATGCCTGCACTGCCGTGCGCATATTGCTGGGCGGAAAGGTCTGAGCTCCTGATACCTCTGGAAACCTGGCCAGCCTGGGATTACTCTTTGCTGACATCCACAGGAAATCATCAGCAAGGAGTGCACCATGAACCACCGTAACACCCAACCGCGCCTCAACGTGCTGCAAGCCGGCCTGCTGCTACTCAGCCTGGCCCTGGCACCGTTAGCCCACAGCGAAAACCTCACCGAAGACGATGTCACTTCCTTCATCGCCAGCATGGAAGCCATGCAGCCCCTGATCGACAAGCATCAGGACTTCATCGAATCCATCGAAGATCCAGCCGACGATGAGCGGGAAGTGGATTTCGCCCGGATGATGTCTTCGATGGTGGACGAAGTGAAAGGGCACGAAATGTACGATGACCTGGACGACCTGGTCGATGACTTCGGATTCTCCAGCCCGGAAGCCTGGGCCCGCAAAGGCGACCGCATCGTCAGCGCCTGGTTTGCCATTGAAATGGAAGCCCAGCCCGACATGGCTCCGGATATCGCGGAGATGGAGCGCGCCATTGCCGAGATGGAAAACAATCCCGACATGCCCGAAGCCGCCAAAGCCCAGATGCGCGAAATGATGGAACAGATGATGGTGACCGTCAAAAGCGCATCCAGTGCGGCGAAGCAAGTGAGCGATGCCGACAAACGTGCTGTCCGGCCCCACGTAGAACGCCTCAAGGCTGTGATGGAGCAGGACGAGAGCGACTACGAATAACACGCTCCCCAAAAACAAAACCCCGGTACTGTCGCCAGCACCGGGGTTTCTTTTTGCTGCCTGAGCAGCGAGGCGATCAGGCCGTCAGGTTGTAAACAAACACGATCGCCACGGCAATCGGCGTCACAAACCGGATCAGGTTGTACCACAGGCTGAACGCGCCACCCTGCAGGGCCAGGTCGCTCTTCAGCGATTCCTTGGCCACAAACCAGCCCACAAAAATGGCGGTCAGCAGGCCAGACAGTGGCAGCATGATGTTGGCGGTGAAGTAGTCCAGCAGGTCGAACACCGTCTTGCCTTCAAAGGCGGCGAACATGCCCAGCGGCGTCACATCAGACCAGACGTTCAGGGACAGAATGGAAACAATGCCCAGCGCCCAGCACAGCACGCCCACCAGAATAGCGCTGCCGGTGCGGGCCAGGCTGGTTTTCTCTTCAACCCACTCAACCACCGGCTCCAGCAGGGAAATGCCAGAGGTCCAGGCAGCAAACAGCAACAGAACGAAGAACAGGGTGCCGAACAGGCCGCCCATGGGCATGTTACCGAACGCCAGCGGCAGGGTCTGGAAGATCAGACCGGGGCCGGCACCGGCTTCCAGGCCGTTGGCAAACACCACCGGGAAAATGGCCAGGCCCGCCAGCAGTGCCACCACAGTATCCATGATCGCCACACTGACGGCAGTTCGGCCGATGGAGACATCACGGCCCAGGTAGGAACCGTAAGCCATCATGATGGCCATACCCAGGCTCAGTGTGAAGAAGGCGTGCCCCAGGGCAACCAGTACGCCTTTGACCGTCAATGCCTCAAAATTCGGGGTGAACAGGAAACTGACTGCCTCGCCGAAATGGCCGGTCGTCGTCGCATAACCAACCACCAGCAACAGCAACAGGAACAGCGCCGGCATCAGGATGGTGACTGCGCGCTCCAGGCCGCCTTTCAAGCCCCGGGAAACCACCAGCACCACCAGCGCCATGAACACCGTGTGCCAGGCCAGCAGCTGAATCGGGCTGCCCAGCAGGCCACCGAACAGCTCGCCCACAGATTCTGCAGTACCACCGGTGAAATCGCCCATGGCCGCGTGGCCAATGTAGGAGGCCGCCCAGCCACCGATGACCGAGTAGAACGACAGAATGATAAATGCAGCCAGCATGCCGACAATGGCCGAGACTCGCCAGGCCGGCGACGCCAGGTTGCGCTCCGCCACCAGCCGAAAACTGGTAATGGGGTTATGACGACCATTCCGGCCGATAAACACTTCCGCCATCATGATAGGAATACCGATGATGGCAATACAGAGCAGGTACACCAGAACGAAGGCACCACCGCCGTTCTCGCCGGTGACATAGGGGAACTTCCAGATATTACCGAGACCAACCGCGGAACCGGTGGCTGCCAGAATAAACGCGAACTTGGAAGACCAGAGTCCGCGAGCCCCGTTCCCGCTGTCTGCTGCGGAGTTGGACTGAGTCATGTGTTTGCTTCCTGTGCTTTTGGCTGAGGAAAATACGAATTGTCAGATCGCCCGGCACACGGCGTGCGGGCTATTGGGGCGGGATTCTGCCAGCACTGGCGGCATGATGCCAGTGCCGAGGGGCGAGCGCCGGGACAATTCATCGTCCCCGACGCCGCCCGGGAATGCTAATCATCGGGTTTTACTGACAAATCGGGCAATCAGGTCTTTCAGACCACCGGCCATCTGGCTCAAAGTATCGCTGCTCTGTTTTGCCGCATCCGCCTGTTCATCGCTCTGGTCAGCCAGGCTGGCAATATTCACCACCTGGCGATTGATCTCATCAGAGACCTGACTCTGCTCTTCGAACGCCGCCGACATGGTGATAAAACTTTCGGAAATGCGATCCACGGAACTGACGATGGCATTAAGTGCATCGGCAGCGCCCTGCACCCGGTTGAGGCCATCACCGGCAATCTGTTCCCCTGCGCGCACCGCGTTTACAGTTTGATCCACCTGGGCACGGAAACCTTCAACCACCTCGTGGATGCGTACCGTCGACTGCCGGGTCCGCTGCGCCAGTGAGCGAACTTCATCAGCGACCACCGCAAAGCCCCGGCCCTGCTCTCCAGCCCGAGCTGCCTCAATGGCGGCGTTGAGGGCCAGAAGATTCGTCTGATCAGCGATTTCACTGATCAGATCTGCCGCCTCGCCAATGCTACGGGTGGATTCGCCCAGCCGGCCCACCGAGTCGCCAATGCCCTGAACCTGATTCACCAGTTGCTGGATGGCGCCCAATGCCTCACCACTGCGCTCGCTACCCTCATGGGCCTGGCGATTGGCCTGTTCCGCTTCCCGGGCATTGTGATTAACAGATTCGACCACCTCCTGGATGGAGACGGTCATTTGGTTGATGGCCGAAGCGGTCTGGTCCGTTTCAGCGCGCTGCCGCGCAATGGCTGCTGCGCCCTCGGTAATGTAACCATGGGAAGCGTGAACCTGCTCAAGCAATTGTTCGGCCTGATCATCTATGCGGGCCAATGCGGTTCGGATTCTCGCCTCCTCACTCACCAGCATCAGTGCCAGCCGGGACATCAGTCCGCGCTCATCGCTGTAGGTTCGGGCAACGATAGGGTCCTGGAAGGCATCCGGACGCAGTTCCAGCAAGCTCTTGAGCCGGTTGGAAAGCGAGGTAAACACCAGACCAAAACCCAGAACGTGACCAACCACTACCAGAAGCACGGCCAAAGCCGGAGACTCGAACGCGAGGGCGCCCAGACTCAAGCCCAGGGACACCATAAAGGGCCAGCCTGAACGGACCATGGTCAGAATCCGGTTGCGCCAACCGGAACTCAACCCACCCTCGGAGATCTCCTTATACAGCCGTTCAGCACGGGCAATCTGCTCCCGGGTAGCGGCGACCCGCACGGATTCATAGCCCACCATCTGGCCATTCTCCCAGATTGGCGTGGCGTAAGCGCTCACCCAGTAATGGTCACCAGACTTGGCCCGGTTCTTCACAACCCCCATCCAGGCCTTGCCGGCTTTCAGGTATTCCCACATGTCAGCAAAAACCGCCGGGGGCATATCCGGGTGCCGGATAAGGTTATGGGCCTGACCGATCAGTTCGTCCCGGCTGTAACCGCTGATGGTGACGAAGTCATCATCACAGTAAGTAATCACCCCCTTGAGAGTGGTCGTACTGATCAACCGCATTCCTTCAGGGATGTGGATCTCGCGCTGAGTGACAGGCAGGTTCTTGCGCATGGGGAACTGTTCGTCCGTTGGCCCGATAAAATTTAACGGCGACAGCTTAGTTATAGATATATATCAATGAAATAGCGAATGGGTTACGCCGTGTCCTATTCGTGTAACGACAACAGGCCACGGCGCTTTAGAAAAAATTCAGGGAACTCAGGAGGATGCAGCCAGTTTTGCCCTGGGGTGATAGCGAGCATTCACCCACAAAGAGAATCCGATCACCACACCACCAACGGCCAGGCGCAGCAGATCTGCATCACGATTCCAGATCAGCAGATTGACCAGCAAGCCAGCCGGTACGAGGGCATTGTTCATCACCGCCAGGGTGCCTGCATCGACCTTGCAGGCACCGCGATTCCACAGGTACAGCCCCAGACCGGACGCCGCCAGGCCCAGCCAGCCAAGAATGCCCCACTGCAACGGTGTTGAGGGCAACTTGCCCGGGTTACCAAAAATCAGGAACGAGGGTAGCGCGATAACCAGTGCGCCCATGAAGAAGTAACCGAAAGTGCGATACCCAGGCAGCGCCAGAGGGTAACGTTGCATCACGTGCTTGTAGCCGACCTGGCCGGCAGCGAAGGTAAAGTTGGCCACCTGCAGCAGCAGGAACCCGGTAATGAAATCCTCACTGAGGCCATCGTACCGGATGATGCCGGCACCAAGTGTGGCAATGGCCGCAGCCAGCAACGCCACCGGTGAAAACCGGCGGGCCAGGGCATCATCCACCAGAGTCACGTACAGAGGCGTAAAAATGGTGAACAGCAGGACTTCCGGTACCGTCAGGTAACTGAACGAGCGATACAGGCACAGATAGGTGATGCCGAACTGCAGCATACCAGTCACCAGGATGCCCAGCTTCATACCGGAGGGAACACCGCGCCAGCGGGTAAACGGCAGGAACACCAGGGCTGCCAGCAAGACCCGGCTCAATACCGCGAAGTCGCTGTCTACACGGCCAGCCAGGAACTCGCCGATCAGACTGAACGAAAAGGCCCAGAGTACGGTTACCAGAACCAGTAAGACCATCGATTGCACCACCCCTGTTGTATGCCGGGCGCCTACTTTACTGCTTTACGGTGGGTTTTGCAGCGGCGGCAGACGGGGAAACCCCTATAAGCATGAGCCTGCAGGCTGAGGTACCATGGCCGGTCCTCTACCAGTGCCACGCTACAATTCCGGAAAGACCAGAGCGCCATGGACGAAACCCATCAGCCACTACCCGAAGCCCGCCAGCCGCTGATTCAGCGCACGCTCGCCGAGTGGAAAACACTGGCCATTCTGGGCGGCCCGATTCTGATTGCCCAGGTGGCACAGATGGCCAATGGTGTGATCGATACCGTGATGGCTGGCCACGCCAGTGCCGAAGACCTCGCGGCCGTGGGTATCGGCAGCAGCCTGTGGATGCCGCTTTTCCTGTTTTTCATGGGCATGCTCGGCGCCTTGCAACCGATCATTTCCGGCTACAACGGCGCTCGGACAACCCATAAGATCATGCCCGCAACCTGGCAGGGCATCTACATTGCGGCGGGCGGCACCGTAGTGATGGCGCTGTTGCTGACCAATGTCCATCCCGTCCTGGCCCTGCTGAGACTCGACCCGCACACCGCCGGCATCACCCAGGGTTATCTCGACGCATTCGCCTGGGGCATTCCCGCGCTGCTGCTGATCAACGCCCTTCGGGGCCTGACCGATGGCCTGGGTCATACCCGGGTCATCATGGCGTTTTCCGTGCTCAGCACCCTGATTAATTTGCCCCTGAATTACATCTTCATTTACGGCAAACTCGGGCTTCCCGCCATGGGCGGCGTCGGCTGTGGCTGGGCCACATCCATCTCCAACGGTATCGCCGCCATCGCCATGCTGATCTACCTGAACCGCAGCGAGACCTTCCGCCAGTTTCATCTGATTGCCGATTGGGTGAAGCCCGACTGGGCCGGCATTCGCTACATCCTGCGCATTGGCGTGCCCATCGGCTTCACCATCTTCGTGGAAGCCAGCATGTTTGCAGTAATTGCACTGTTCCTGGCACCGCTGGGGCCAGTGGTGGTTGCCGGGCATCAGATTGCCCTGAATGTGGTATCGCTGCTGTTCATGCTGCCGCTGAGCGTCGGCATGGCGCTGACCCTGCGGGTGAGCTTTCTGGTAGGTGCGCGGGCCCCGGATTCCGCCCGGCTCATCTCCCGCAGCTCGCTGATTCTGGCCTCGGCCATCGCCCTGCTGTTTGCCACCCTGCTGTTCGTGTTCTCCGGCGCGATTGCCAGCCTGTATTCCGGCGATGCCGAGGTTCAGGCGGTCACCATTCGGCTGCTCACCTTCGCCGCCATGTTCCAGATTGCCGATGTTATCCAGGTAACCTGTATCAGCGCCCTGCGCGGCTACAAGGACACGCGCATTCCCATGTTCATCATGCTGTTTTCATTCTGGGGAGTGGGCCTGCCGCTGGGATATGTGCTGACATTTACCGACTGGGTGTGGCCGGCGCTGGGCGCTGCGGGTTTCTGGGTAGGACTGACGGCCGGGCTGACCTCCGCCAGCCTGTTACTCGGCTGGCGCCTGTTTCATTACCAGCCTTCCACACCCGTTGATGAAGACACTCAGCCTGCAGCCGTGGGAACCGGCTCTGGCATGGGCTGACCAATATCCTCGGCATAAACAATCCGGTCACGCCCGGTTTCCTTGGCGGTGTACAGCGCGTTGTCGGCCCGGGCCAGCCAGCTTTCCACACTTTCGCCATGGCCCAGCAGGGCCACGCCGAATGACGCGGTTACCGGCCCGCCAGGGTGCTTCATGTATTTTCGGAGCACCTGCTGAAGATTGTTCATCACCGCACGCAGATTCACGCCATCAACTCCTGGCAGCAGCAATACAAACTCCTCACCGCCATATCGGAACAACTGATCGGAACGGCGGGTATTGCTCTCCAGCAGGGCCACCAGCTCGGTCAGCACATCGTCGCCCACGCCGTGGCCATATTCGTCATTGATCTTCTTGAAGTGATCAAGGTCCAGCAACACCAGAGCGTAGGGCAGGCCGGAACGCTCGGCATTGGCAGCGGCCACATCCAGCTCCTGATCCATGGAACGGCGGTTCTTTACGCCGGTCAGCGGGTCGATGGTGGCCAGTTGCTCCAGGCGCCGGCGCTGGCTGTGGTTACGATGGGCAAAGACATAGGCGCAGGCACTGACCACAACGGCGGTGGAAGAAAACGACCACATCTGCTCCTGGCTACTGAATGCCAGGCCGATCACCATCATGGCCAGGATGGCGGACAGGTTGATACCGACGGCAACCCTCGGAACGACCAGGAAGAAAGTGGTGAACAGGCAGGGATACAACCAGAATAACCCCGGGTCACCAACAATCGTACCGACTGCAACAGCCCCGTAGGACGAAATAATCGCCATAACCAGGCCCGTCCTGCGGGTATCTCCCGTGAACCAGGCATAGGCCATGCTCATCGCAATACCGCCAAGGATCGCGCTATCCACCACACCCGCCAACAGGTTTCCCTGCATAAACCGCAGCACCGCAAACGGCGTGATGCCCACCAGCCCGCTGATGCCCAGCAAGGTAATGATGGATAA
Source organism: Marinobacter sp. MBR-105 (assembly GCF_053628895.1). Lineage (NCBI taxonomy): Bacteria > Pseudomonadati > Pseudomonadota > Gammaproteobacteria > Pseudomonadales > Marinobacteraceae > Marinobacter > Marinobacter sp. MBR-105. The sequence goes on from NZ_JBRJHG010000011.1 coordinate 169,930, forward strand.
CCGAAAATCGTTTTTCAGGCGGTGAAACATGCAGCTCAGGGTCCGACAAAAGTCTGATTTAGGATTCTAGGGAAGGTCTGAATAACTGCTGATATTTGCCCATCTTGGGTTTAAACGGCAAAAAATCGAAGATTCAGACACTATTTTCCCTTTATTTGTGTGTTT